>JAUIBG010000068.1 GCA_030428165.1 Actinomycetes bacterium | reverse complement strand
GCGTCTCGCGCCAGCGGGTGCCGACCGCGTAGCCATCAGGGCCGCCCAGCCGCTCGATCCCCAGGATCCCGGAGATCACGTCCTGCGAGCCGTCAAGGTCCGTGATGATGTCCCAGACCACCTCGACGGGCGCCGCGATGTCCACGGTCGCGCTCACGCTCCATGCCTGCTCTGCCATGCTCGCGAGGCTACCCCGTGAGTCCGAACCTGGCACCGGCCCGACCGTCAAGAACTCACCACTTCAGACCCGACACGCCGAAGAAAGCGTCAACAATTCACCACTTCCGCCGGGCGGGGCGGGGACGAGAGGGCGGGGCGGGGGCTAGCCGTCGTGGAGCGCGTAGACGTCGGTCTCCCCGGCGCGCGCGACCAGACCGTCTGCCTGCAGCGAGGCGAGCGCCCGCTCGAGCTGCTCGCCCTCGACATCGGCGAGCGAGGGGTGTCCCAGGACCACGACCCCACCATCCGCCTCTCGCAGGAGCGCCATGATGCGGCCGCGCACCTGGCGATCGGTGCCGTGCCACGCCTGGGTCCGCCGCGGCGCCTCGTCTAACCCCGTCGCTCCGGCGGCGAGCCACTCGCACGAGCCCGCGAGTGGGCACTCCTCGCACCGGGGCGCCCTCGCGGTGCACACCAGCGCGCCCAGCTCCATCACCGCCGCGTTCCACCGCGCGGCATCCTCGCCGCTGTCGGGCACCAGCCGCGCGGCCAGCTCGCGCTCGGGCTTGGTCAGATGCGCTGCCGGCAGAGGGATGCCGTTCCAGGCGCGGCCGATGACGCGGCGGACGTTCGTGTCGAGCACCACGGCGCGCTCGCCGAACGCAAAGGCGAGCACGGCCGATGCCGTGTAGTCGCCGATGCCCGGCAGCGCCACCAGGGCGTCGTAGTCGACCGGCACCTGGCCATCGTGATCGCGCACCAGCGCGACGGCGCACTCGCGCAGCCGTGCCGCGCGTCGGGGGTAGCCCAGCCGGCCCCAGGCACGGATCGCGTCCGCTTGGGAAGCCGCCGCGAGGTCCGCTGGCGACGGCCACCTGGCCATCCACTCGCGCCACACGGGCTCGACCCGCACCACCGGCGTCTGCTGGAGCATCACCTCGCTCACCAGCACGCCCCAGGAGGTGCAGTCGTCGCGGCGCCAGGGCAGGTCTCGGGCCGCCTCCTCGAACCACTCCAGCACCTGGGAGACACGCTCACGGTCCAGGGCGGACGCGCCTGCGGGGTTTTCTGTCGAGGCACGCGGCATGGCTCCATTGTTGTCCGCTCACGCGGGGATACCGTGACAAGACATAGGAGGTTGACCGTGGATGGAATCACCCGGCCCGTCGGCGAAGAGCCCGCCTCGGTCTACTGGAGGCGGCGGGCGATCGTCATCGGCGTCGCTCTCCTCGCGATCATCGGGCTGTTCTTCCTGATCCAGGCGACGTTCTTCAGCGGCGGCGACGGCACGGCGGCGGACCCCACGTCCTCGGCCACCCCCTCCGCAGCGCCCTCGGTCACCACTGATGAGGGCACCGTCGTGAGCGCGTGCGCCGACTCCGACGTCACCGTCACCGTGACGCCCACCACCTTCACGTGGAACAACGGCACGCTGCCCACCTTCGACGTCGCCCTGGTCAACACCGGACTGGTTCCGTGCTCGATCTCGCTCGACGAGACGTCGGAGCTGCTCGTCACGTCCGGCAGCGACCGCATCTACAACTCCGCGGACTGCAGCGCCGACGGGACGTTCTCAGCCACGGACCTGATCCTCCAGCCCGAGGCCAGCCCCGAGTCGATCCCGATCACCTGGGTGCGCCAGCGCTCCGCCGAGGGCTGCGCCGAGGTCAGCGCCACGCCTCAGCCCGGCTACTACAACGCGACCGTGACGATCCAGGGCATCTCGAGCGAACCGGTTCAGTTCGAGCTGGGCTAGAACCCCGGCTCGCCGACCGCCGCGCGCTCCTCCGACAGGGCCGCACGGATCGCATCGCGCACCGAGGTCACGGGAATCACCGTGACGCCCGCAGGTGCCCCCAGCTCCGCACCGGGCGGAGCGACCACCGTGGTCATCCCGAGCCGCGCCGCCTCCGCGATGCGCTGGCCCATGCCCTGCACCGGGCGCACCGCCCCTGACAGCGCCACCTCGCCGATCGCGACCACGCCCCGCCGCAGCGGCCGGTCGGACCGCGCCGACGCCAGCGCCAGCGCCAGGGCGAGGTCCGCCGATGGCTCGCCCACCTTGGCACCGCCGACCGAGGAGACGTAGACGTCGTCGTTGCCGACGGCCAGCCCGGCCCTGCGATGGAGCACCGCGAGCACCATCGCCACCCTGGCCGAGTCGACGCCGGACGTGGCGCGGCGCGGGTTGCTCAGCGCGCTGGGCGCGACCAGCGCCTGGATCTCCGCGGGCAGCGGACGCTTGCCGTCGATCGTGACCGTGCGGCAGGTGCCGGGCACGGGCTCGTCGTCGTGGCTGAGGAACAGGCCGGAGGGGTCCGCCACCTCCTCGATCCCCGAGTCGACCATCTGGAAGCAGCCCACCTCGTCGACCGAGCCGAAGCGGTTCTTCAGCGCGCGCAGCACTCGCAGCGTCGAGTGGGGGTCCCCCTCGAACTGGCACACCACGTCCACCAGGTGCTCGACGAGCCTGGGGCCGGCAAGGGTGCCGTCCTTGGTGACGTGGCCGATCAGGAGCGTCGGGATGCCGCGCGACTTGGCCGTCTGCACCAGCGCCGACACCACCTCGCGCACCTGGGCGACGCCTCCGGCGGAGCCGTCGACCGCCGCCGACGCGATCGTCTGGATCGAGTCCATCACCACGAACGCGGGGGAGGTCTGCTCGATGTGCGCGAGCGCGGCTCCGAGGTCCGTCTCCGCCGCGAGCAGCAGCGTGTCCTCGAGGGCGTCGATGCGCTCCGCGCGCAGCCGCACCTGCGCCGCGGACTCCTCACCGGTGACGTAGAGCACCCGGGCTCCGGTGTGCGAGACGCGTGCGGCGACATCCAGCACCAGCGTCGACTTGCCGACTCCGGGCTCTCCCGCCAGCAGGATCACGGCCCCTGGCACGATGCCTCCGCCCAGCACGCGGTCGAACTCCCCGACCTCCGTGGGCATCCGCCGGGACGCCTGCGACTCCACCTGACTGATGGGCACGGCGGTCGACGTCACCGACGTCGCGCCCGTGGCCGGGCCGGCCTGCGCCCCGCGCTCCTCGACCGTGCCCCAGGACTGGCACTCGCCGCAGCGGCCGACCCACTTGGCCGTGGTCCAGCCGCACTCGGAGCAGGCGAACGAGGGGCGTGAGGCGCGCGACGACATGGACGACACGCTAACGGCATCGTCTGACATGCCTGGGTAGCGCTGACATACGCTTGAGCCATGAGCAGCGACGACCGCATCGAGGGCGGTCCGAGCGACCTCGGCGGCACCGCCCCTGAGCGCGAGGAGCCCACGCCCGTCGAGCCCGAGCTCGCGGACGTCGTCTCGCCCATCGAGCGACTCTCCGAGGAGGAGCTGATGCCCTCAGGTCGCGGTTCGATCTGGCGGGCGCCTGTTCCCGAGACGGGCCGGACGCGCGGCGACGACCCCTACCGCAACCTCGGCGAGTCGGCCGTGCTGGACGCCCAGCTCTCGGCGGCCGGCGCCCCGACCCCGCCGCTCGGGATCGCGCTGAAGGAGGCCACCCGCCACGAGTCGCCCTTCACCGCCACCGCGGCCGACGGCATCGCGACGATCGCCACGGCAGCACTCCTGAACGGCGACGAGGCCCCCTACTCCCCCTCGCACGAGCACTCCGCCGTCGCACCCACCAGGCGCGAGGCGCCAGCCCGCGGCGCCCACCCCGATCCGGAGGCATCCGTGAACGAGAACGAGACCACCGAGCCCGACGAGGAGACGGTCGAGACCGCGGCCGACGGTGAGGAGACTGCCGAGCAGGACGCCTCCAGCGCCGATGCCGGGGAGACGTCCGAGGAGGGCGCCGACGACGCCGCGCACGACGACACCGCGAAGGACGACACTGGCGAGGCGGCCGGCGGAGACGGTGGTGATGGCGGAGACGGCGGAGGAGGCGACGACGGGCCCGGCCTGGCGCACGCCTCGGACGGCAAGCGCGGTCCCGGTCTGCTCTTCCTGCTGATCGCCGGGGGAATTCTCGGCATCGGCATCGGCGCCGTGATCGCGCTCGTGCTGCTGCGCGGCGACGGATCGGATGCCGCGGCCTCCCCGTCGCCGACCGAGACGGTCACCCTGCCAGCTCCCAGCCCGACGATCGCCGTCACACCGACGCCGTTCGGCGAGAACCCGTCGGACTTCGCCTCCGCGCTGCCCGCCGCCGTCGAGACCTACTCCCTGGTGGCTGCCACGGAGCTGGACCCGTCATCGGCCCCGACCGATGTGGTGCCCGCGGAGGGCTGGGACCTCGAGTACACCGACGGCGTCGACTCCTTCTACGTGGTCGCCCTCCAGTACTACGAGGTGGACCAGGCCACGTCCGTCGTCGAGACGGTCGCCGGCGAGGACGCCGAGTTCGAGGACGTGCTCGTGGGCGACGAGGTCGTCGGCACCCGGGGCCTGCGCACCGCTGAGGACGGCACCCTGCTGGTGTGGAGCAACGGCAGCGCGGTCTTCATCCTCAGCGGACCCGAGGACGGCCTGCTGGGCTTCTACGACCACTTCGGCCTCTAGGGGCTCGGAGCCAGCGACTACGCTCGAGGCATGAGCCAGACACACCCTCGCATGGCCGTCCTGGGCGGCGGAGTGATCGGCGGCACCGTCGTCGCGGCAGCGATCGCGGCGGGCTGGGACCCGCAGGACGTGGTCGTCGCCGGCAGGACCGACGAGAAGCTCCGCATCCTCGCCGACGAGCACGGCGTCGCCACCACGACCTCCCTCAAGGAGGCGATCGAAGGCGCCGGGATCGTGGTGCTGAGCGTCAAGCCGCAGGACGCCTCGGCCGTCATGGACGAGGTCTGCCCCGTCTACCCTGACGGCGCGCTGTTCGTCACCGTCGCCGCCGCGCTGCCCGCCTCCTTCTACGAGCGCCGCCTTCCCGAGGGCACGCCCGTCGTACGCACCATGCCCAACACCCCGAGCGTGCTCGGCAAGGGCGTCACCGCCATCGCGCCGGGGACGTCGGCGGGCGAGCAGGCGCTCGCCACGGTGGAGGAGATGCTCGGCCGCACCGGCATCGTCGTGCGGACCTCCGAGTCCGACCTCGACACCATCGCGCCGCTGTCGGGCTCCGGCCCCGCGTACTTCTACGCGGTCGTCGAGGCGCTGACCGATGCCGGGGTCGTCCAGGGCCTCGACCGCGAGGTGGCCGAGCGGCTGGTGCGCCAGACGTTCATCGGCGCGGCGGCCCTGCTGGCCGAGTCCGGCGAGCACCCCGGCGAGCTGCGTGAGCGCGTCAGCTCCAAGGGCGGCGTGACGCTCGCGGCCCTCGAGGGCATGCGCCACGCCGGCCTCCAGACCGCGATCGCCGTGGGCATCAACGCCGGCATCGCGCGCGCCCAGGAGATGAGCGAGGAGCTCGGGGACTAGATAGTCTCGCCGCATGGAACCGGCCGTCATGGTCGTCGCCGTGCTCGTCATCGGCGTCGCCAGCCAGCTCGTGGCCTCACGGCTGCGACTCCCCGCAATCGTCGTGCTGCTCGCCGTCGGGCTGACGCTCGGCCCCGTCACGGGCCTCGTCGCGATCGACATGGACCCGCACGACCTCAGCGAGATGGTGGGCCTGGGCGTCGCCATCATCCTGTTCGAGGGCGGCATGTCGCTGCGCTTCGGCGAGGTGCGGCACGTCAGCAAGACCGTGGGACGCCTCGTGACGATCGGCCCGCTGCTCGCGATGGCGCTCGGAGCGTCGGCGGCCCACTACATCGGCGGGATGTCCTGGGGAACGGCGGCCGTCATCGGCGGCATCCTCGTCGTCACCGGCCCCACCGTGATCCTCCCGCTGCTGCGCCAGGCCAGGCTCAAGCGCGACACCGCGGCGATCCTCAAGTGGGAGGGGATCGTCAACGACCCCACCGGCGTCCTGCTGGCGATCCTCGCCTTCCAGTGGTTCACGAACATCGAGGACGGCATCGGCTCGATCGTGCTGGCGTGGATCATGGCGCTGGGCATCGGCGTGATCCTGGGCGCTGGAGTGGGCTACGGCATGGTCCTCCTCTTCCGCCTTGGCATCGTGCCCGACCACCTCAAGGCGCCCACGCTGCTGGTCATCGTCCTGCTCGTCGCGGTCGCGGCGAATGCGGTGGTCGACGAGTCAGGACTGCTGGCCGTGACGATCATGGGCATCGTGATGGGCAACGTGCGCCTGCCCGACCGCGAGCGGCTGCTGAACTTCAAGGAGCCGCTGACGGTGCTGCTCCTGTCGGTGCTGTTCATCCTGATCCCGTCGACGCTCACGATCGACGACCTGCGACTCATCGACGTGCGCGTGGTCGCGTTCCTCATGGTGATGCTGCTGCTGGTGAGGCCGGCGACCGTGTGGCTGTCGACCATCGGCGCCGGCACCACGAGGGAGAACAGGACCCTCGTGGGCTGGATCGCGCCCCGAGGCATCGTGGCGGCCGCGACGGCAGGCGTGGTGGGCCCCGGGCTGGTCGACGCCGGCTACGAGGACGCGAACAAGATCCTCCCCACGGTGTTCGCGATGATCCTGGTCACGGTCGTCCTCCACGGCGTGACGCTCGGGCCCCTCGCGCGCCGGCTGGGCCTGTCCGCCGAGTCGCGCAGCGGCCTGCTGATCATCGGCGCGAGCGAGTGGACGGTGCAGCTCGCGACGCGGCTCAAGGACGCCGGCGTCTCGGCGATGATCGCCGACGACTCGTACCACCGCATGAAGAGCGCCAGGATGGCCGAGGTCCGCACGTACTACGGCGAGATCCTCTCCGACGACGCCGAGGTGTCGCTGGACCTCACGGCCACTACCGACGTGCTGTGCGCGACCTCGAACGACTACTACAACTCGCTCGTCGCCGGAGCGCTAGGACCGGAGTACGGCTTCCACCGCGTCTTCCAGCTCACCAACACGTCGCGCGAGGACTCCGACAAGAAGCGCATCAACGACGACCACGGCGGCGTCACCGCCTTCGACGAGCACCTGGGCTTCTTCCGCCTGCAGATGCTCGAGCGCGAGGGCTGGGAGGTGCGGTCCACCAAGCTGACCGAGGAGTTCTCCTGGGCGGACTGGAAGGCGACGCACGGCACGCAGGGCGAGCAGTACTACCCGATGGCGCAGGTCTCCGCCGACGGCGAGCTGTCGCTCTACCGCGCCGGCTCGTCGTTCTCGCCCAAGGCGGGCGCCACCGCGATCTACTTCGCTCGCGGTCGCGCCGAGCGCACTGGCGACACCGGGGTGATGGCTGCCGTGCCAGCCGAGGACGAGCCGCGTCCTGCTCCGGTCGACGTGCCCTAGCCTCGCGTCCGCCGTTCTAGACTGCGCCGCTCTAGACCGCCGCGTCCACCAGTCCGCCAGCGCCGAGCGTCCAGGTCCTGGTGAGTCCGGCGCTTGCGCGGAACTCCGGATCGTGGCTGACGAGCAGCACGGCCCCGCGGAACTCCCCGAGGGCCTCGAGCAACCGCTCGCGCGAGTCGAGGTCCAGATCGTTCGTGGGCTCGTCGAGCACCAGCAGCCTGGGTGCGGGCTCGGCCAGCAGCACGCGGGCGAGAGCCACGCGGAGACGCTCGCCGCCCGAGAGCGTACCGAGCGTCGCCTCGACCCGTGAGCCGCGCAGCTGGAAGCGACCCAGCTGATCGCGCAGCTCGCCGACTGGACGGTCCGGCGCGGCAACCGCCACCGCCTCGAGCGCCGTCACGGCGTCGCCCGGGAGCCCGAGTCCCTGCGGCAGGTAGCCAGCGGGAACGTGGCGCTCCACCTCGCCTCCGCTGATCGGCCTGAGGCCGATGAGCGTCTCCAGCAGGGTCGTCTTCCCCACTCCGTTGGGGCCGAGCACCGCGATCCGCTCGGGACCCATGACCGATGCGTCCGCCACCAGCCCGGTACGCGTCACAAGGCCGCGCGCATCCAGGACGCGCTGCCGCGCGCGCACCTCGGTGTCCGGCAGATCGACGACGATCCTGCGGTCGCGCGGGATCGCCGCCTTCGCCTCCGCGAGCGCGTCCGCGGCCTCCTCCTGGCGCGCGGCGTGGAGCGCGGACGTCCTGCCCGCGGTGCTCTCCGCCTGATTGCGCTTCGCGTCGGCCGCGCCGCCGATGAACCGGCGCGTCTCCCGCTGCTTCCTCCCGTAGCGCTCCTTGGCGGACGCGCCCTCCCGGTGGGCCCT
This sequence comes from Actinomycetes bacterium, assembly GCA_030428165.1. Taxonomy (GTDB): domain Bacteria; phylum Actinomycetota; class Actinomycetes; order Actinomycetales; family Demequinaceae; genus Demequina. The sequence continues at coordinate 3,861 of JAUIBG010000068.1, read as the reverse complement.
GGCATCGGCCGTCTCCCTCGCCAGCCGCGAGGCCGCCGAGGTGAGGCGGCGCTCTGCGGCCGCGCTCTCCTCGGCTCTGACCTCCTCGAGGGTGTCGAGGCCCCCGCCGACGAGGCGTGCGGAGACCCTGCGCTCGTCGTCCTCGACGAGCTCGACGATCGCGTCGACGCGTCGCAGCAGCCGGGGATCGTGGGTGGCGACGAGCGTGGTCCCGGCGCGGGATGCGAGCCGGCCGATGGCGCGCTCGGCCGTGGGCTCGTCGAGGTTGTTGGTGGGCTCGTCCAGCAGCAGCGCGTCTGGCGAGGTGCGCAGCGCGGCCGCGATCGCGAGCAGCGTCCTCTCACCCCCCGAGAGGGTCGCGACGGTGCGCTCGGGGGTCAGCCCGCGCAGGCCGAGCCCTTCGAGCGCGACGGCCGCCGTCGCCTCGACGTCCCAGTCGTCGCCGACGGCGTCGTAGTCGCGCGGGTCGACCGATCCGGCCTCGATGCGACGCAGCGCGGCGAGCGTCTCGCCGATGCCGAGGGCGCCAGCGACGGTGCCGGACCGGAGTGGCTGCTGCGGGACGTACGCGACGGAGCCGCGCGCCTCGGCGGCGCCGGAGTCGGGCGGGATCTGCCCGGCGAGGAGGCGCAGCACGGTGGACTTGCCGATGCCGTTGCGCCCCACGAGGGCGACGAGGCCGTCGGGCACCGTGAGCGTGATGTCGTGGATGCGCCGAGGGGAGCCGGGCCACGAATAGGTGAGGCGGGACAGATGAAGGGCTGACATGAGGGACTCCGAGGTCTGGGTGGCAGATGGCCGTTGCCAGACGTGCGTCTGGCGTCCCTAGCTCTTCATCGTCGGATGTCCTCCTGCGTCGTGGTTCCCGGCCAGTGTAGGCCGCGCCTGACGGGGATGGCCAGGGCCGGCCTAGAGCCGCGCGATCGTGTCGATGTCCGCGAGGAAGTCCTCGACGGTCTCGTGCGAGACCGTGCGGCGGGTATTCCCGACCGCCTCGAGGTAGTGGCGAGTCTGGGGTCCGGCATCGGCTCCCGGCGGCGCGAGACCCTCGAGGCTCTCCTCGAGCGCGCTCTGCGAGGCCGTCCGCGCCGCGTACTCGATGTCCGCCGGCGTGAAGCCGTCCGAGGCGGCGACCACCGCGTCGAAGTCGACGATGTCGCGCGACACCTCGGGCACGTAGCGCTGCCAGATCGCGCGCCTCGCCTCGTCGTCAGGCAGGCCGATGGGGATGACGTAGTCGAAGCGGCCGTGCCGGAGGAACGCCGAGTCGACGGAGCGGATGAAGTTGGTGGCGCACACCAGCAGCCGGTCGGGGCGCTCGCGGAAGGCCGGGATGAGCTTGAGCAGCTCGTTCGTGACGCCCTGCGTGGGCGAGGGCGGGTCGCCCCTGCGGTGGGACGCGATCTCCTCGACCTCGTCGATGAACACCACGCAGTGCTGCAGCTCGTCGATGTGCTTGAAGGTGTCGCGCAGGGCGGCGGCCAGCCCGCCTGGCTCACCGGCGAGGCGCGAAGGAAAGACCTCCACGAACGCCCACTCGAGGCGCGACGCCATCGCCTTCGCGAAGGTCGTCTTGCCGGTGCCTGGAGGGCCGAACAGCATCACCGCTCGAGGCGGGGCGACGCCGAACTGACCCGCGAGGTCGGGTTCCGCCAGCGGCAGCACCAGCCGGCGTTCGAGCATCTCCTTCTCGGCGGTCATGCCGCCGACCGCGTCCCACATGCCGCGCGGCAGCAGGCGGCCGCCCAGCTGCTCGAGCGCCCCCGCCTCCTCGCGGTGGATCGGGATCTCGCGCTCCAGGTAGCGCAGCGGACCGAGCTCGCGGAAGCCCGCGTTCGTGTAAGCGTTGGTGATGTCGTTCCCCGCGGTGACGACCGCGGAGATGCGGGAGGCACGCCCGCCCGACAGGCGTGACTCGAGCGCAGCCAGCAGTGCGGAGCCTATGCCCTGATGGCGTCGCGACGGGAGCACGGCGTGGAAGACGATCCAGGCCTGCTCGTGCGCCTCGCGCGCGACCGCCGCGCCCACCACGGTGTCTGCCTCGATCGCGACGACGGCGATGTCCTCCTGGCACGACGCGAGGATCTCGGCGAGGGAGTAGACGGACTCGAAACCATCGCCCGAGACGGACTGCCACAGGTGCAGCACCCCGTCCAGGTCCTCGCTGCCGAAGTCCCTGATCCTCCACGTCATGGCGTCTCTCCCGTCGAGTCACCTGGCGGCATCGTCGCCGCCTCACTTGCCTCCAGCGTATCGACGCGGCGAATCCCGGTCACCACTCCGGAGGCTATCGATACCCTAGGCCAATGGCGACGTCTGCGGGAGGGGCCCGACGCGGTCCGCGCGGCGGTGACGCCGACACCCGCGGCGACATCCTGCGCGCGGCCGAGCAGCTGTTCATCGAGCAGGGCTTCGCGCGCACGTCGATCCGCGGGATCGCGGGCCGGGCTGGCGTCGACCCCTCGTTGGTGCGCCACTACTTCGACGACAAGGCCCAGATCTTCATCGAGGCGATGCGCCCGCTCAGCCCCGAGGCCATCCAGGCGATCTCCGCCACGCCTGGGCTACCCGACCAGCCAGGGCACAGGCTCGCAGCGATCGTGTTCGGAGTGTGGGAGCGGCCCGAGATCCGCGCGCGTCTCACGACCGTGCTGACGACCGCGATGGCCGAGCCTGAGATCGGCGAGAAGGTGCGCACACTGCTGGCGACGGAGGTGATCGGGCACTTCGTCGAGCTGCCGGACTCCGAGCGCGGCGCGGAGACCGTGACGGTGTGCTTCTCCGCGCTGGCCGGCGTCGTCGCGATGCGCCACATCCTCAAGCTGGAGCCGCTCGCATCGGCGCCGTTCGAGTCGCTCGTGGCGACGTACGGCCCGGTGCTCGAGATGCACCTACAGCGCGGCCTGGTGCGTCCGGGCGAGTAGCACCGGGCGCCGAATCAGGGAAAACCCCCACAGACACCCGCACACCCGGCCGCCTAGCCTGGCGCCACAGACGCGTCCCACGATCGGAGCACCCATGAAGGCATGGCAGTACAGCGAGTTTGGAGGCCCCGAGGCCATCCACCTCGTCGACATCGCCCGCCCCGAGCCCGCCGAGGACCGCGTGCTCCTCAAGGTCGAGGCCACCGGCCTCAACCCCTACGACTGGCACCTCTACCGCGGCGACCCTTACCTCGCGCGCATGGCGAGCCCCCTCAAGAAGGCCGGGCCGCTCGTGCCGGGCACCGACGTCGCCGGCGTCGTCGAGGCGCTCGGCCCCGGCGTCACCAGCCTCCAGGTGGGCGACCGTGTGTGGGGTGAGATCAACTTCGGCGGCATGGGCGAGTACGCGACCCCGCTCGCACGCCACCTCACCCGGCTGCCCGAGTCCGTCTCGTCGGTCGCCGCGGCGGCGACCGCCATGGGCGCGCTCACGGCGTGGGATGCGCTGAAGCTCGCCCCGACGGTCGAGGGCGCCAGTGTCCTCGTGACGTCCGCGTCCGGCGGCGTGGGCCACCTTGCGGCCCAGATCGCCAGGATCCTGGGCGCGGAGCGCGTCGTGGGCGTCGCGTCCTCGCGGCACTCGGACTGGATCGACTCGCTCAGCCTCGACCGCGTGATCGACTACACCGAGATGTCGCTCGGCGACGCGGGAGAGACCTTCGACATCGTCGTCGACACCCATGCGACGACCCCGCTTCGCGAGATCTCCCGCATCATGAAGCCGCACGGCACCTACGCGGTCGTCGGCGCTCCGGAGCGCGGCTTCCTTGGCCCGATCACCCCGATCTACTCACGGAAGTTCCGGTCGCTGTTCGTGCCGTACTCGATCGAGGTGGTGCAGGCCTCCTCGAGCACTGCGAATCTCGACACGATCGCG
>JAUIBG010000067.1 GCA_030428165.1 Actinomycetes bacterium | reverse complement strand
CGGTTTTGGCGGCTCGGCGATCGCCGTCGTCCGCGAGGCCGATGTCGCCGCCGTGTCCGAGGCAGTCGTCGCCGCCGCGCAGGCGGCCGGGTATCCCACCCCCGTGCCGTTCGTCGCGGTACCGTCGCACGGTGCCGGGCGCGACTCGGCGATCGAGACCGCGGAGGCACACGCATGAGCTGGATGATCACGGGCGGCGCCGGGTACATCGGCGCCCACGTCACGCGCGCGCTGGGCGAGGCGGGCATGGACGCGGTCGTCGTCGACGACCTGTCGTCCGGCTTCGCGAAGTTCGTTCCCGAGGGCGTGCCATTCGTCCAGGCGTCGATCCTCGACACGGAGGCCGTGACGGCGGCCATGAAGGAGCACGGCGTCACCGGCGTCATCCACTGCGCGGGCTACAAGTACGCCGGCGAGTCCGTGAAGTTCCCGGTGCACACCTACCGACAGAACGTCGAGGGCACCGGCTGCCTGCTCGACGCGATGAAGGCGGCCGGAGCGACCAAGCTCGTGTTCTCGTCCTCGGCGGGCGTGTACGGCACGCCGCCCGTCGCCGTGGTGACCGAGGACACCCCCACCACACCCGAGTCTCCCTATGGCGAGTCCAAGCTCATCGGCGAATGGCTGATCCGCGACCAGGTGCGCGCGACCGCGGACTCCGACGCGCCTCTGCAGGCGACCTCACTGCGCTACTTCAACGTGGTCGGCGCCGGCCCGTACGGCATCTACGACGCCTCACCCCACAACCTGTTCCCCAAGGTGATCGCCGCGCTCAAGGCCGGCAAGACGCCGTTGATCTTCGGCGACGACTACGACACCACGGACGGCACCTGCGTGCGCGACTACGTGCACGTCCAGGACCTCGCGCACTCGCATGTCGCGGCGGCGAGGATGCTCGACGCCGGCGTCGACCTGCGGCCCGTCTACAACCTGGGCGCGGGCTCGGGCACGTCGGTGCGGCAGATCGTCGAGGCGCTGATCGAGGTGTCGGGGCTGAACGTGGAGCCCAAGGTCGAGGCGCGCCGTCCCGGCGACCCCGCGCGGATCGTCGCGACCGGCGAGCTGGCCGCGGACGACATCGAGTGGAAGATGGCGCACAGCATCCAGGAGATGGCGCAGTCGGCGTGGGACGCCGACGACCAGATCTGACCGGGCCCTCCCCGCGCGCCGCTCACCGCTGCACCACTACTCACGACCGCGCCACTCACCGCGGCACTCCGACTCTCCACCGCCCACTCTCCAACGCCCGATTTGCGAGGTGCTGTGTCCCACTGGTCACCGAGTGCGGATTAATCGGACTCCGCGGCGCGCCAGTGGGACGTCAGTGCAGGTCACCCCGTGTGGGGCACCTCGGCGCAACATCCAAGGCTGGCCACCGGTCGCTCCTGCGGTCCTGCACTCAGATCCCAACAGCGCGCTTGGGAGTCCGAGATGTCCACCGTGCAGCACCAAAGGGACGCGGAACTGTACAAATCGGGCGCGGGAGTTGAGCGCCAGCGGGAGGTGCCGCGCGGGAGTTGAGCGCCAGCGGGCGCGCTAGCCCCAGCCGAGCGCGTGCAGGCGCTCGTCGTCGATCCCGAAGTGGTGCGCGATCTCGTGGACCACGGTGATCGCCACCTCCTCGCGCACGTGCTGCGCGTCCTCGCACATGCGCAGCGTGGGCCCTCGGTAGATGAAGATCCGGTCGGGAAGCTCGCCATAGCCGGAGTCGCCGCGCTCGGTCAGCGCGATCCCGTCGTACAGGCCCAGCAGGTCGGGGTCGTCGCCCTCGGGCTCGTCCTCGATGAGGATCACCACGTTGTCGACCATCTGCAGCAGATCCTCGGGGATCGCGTCGATGGCGTCATCGACCGCCGTCTCGAAGTCCTCGTCGCTCATGTCCACCACGGGTCCATTGTGTCGTGCCGACCAGGGCCGATGCGCGGTCCAGGCAAGCGTGCCGACCAGGGCCGATGCGGGTTCAGGTCGAGATGGTCCCCCGGCTTGGCGGGTCCCCCCTCGACCCGTACACTTGGGTGTCCGGCCGGCGACGGCCGGGGCGCCCTCATCGTCTAGCGGCCTAGGACGCCGCCCTTTCACGGCGGTAGCACGGGTTCGAATCCCGTTGGGGGTACTCGTGTACGCGAGTCGCGAAAAGATGCCGTACACTTTTGTAGGCTCGCTCGCGCGAGACACGGAGCCGCGAGGCTCCACAGCAAGGCCCTGTAGCGCAGTTGGTTAGCGCGCCGCCCTGTCACGGCGGAGGTCGCGGGTTCAAGTCCCGTCAGGGTCGCGGTGCATGATTCGCCCCCATACAAGGGGGCGTTCGTGCATGGGGGCCGCGAGGCTCTCGGCTCTGTAGCTCAGTTGGTAGAGCGTTCGACTGAAAATCGAAAGGTCACCGGATCGACGCCGGTCGGAGCCACGAAACCCCTGGTAATCCAGGGGTTTTTCGTTTTCCAGGGAAGCCGACCCCGCGTTCATCCCGCACTGTCGCTGGATGACGGCGCGAACACGGCACCCAGCGCACCGACGATGCTCGACGTGTCCGGGGCGGTGTTCATGTAGACGTCGAGCGTGAGGCTCGGGTTCGCGTGCACGAGGTGGTCGGCGATCTCTGTGGCGCTCATGCCCGCCCGGTCGGGCAGCGTGGCCACGGTCTTGCGACAGGAGTGGGTGGAGAAGGCCGGGTACCCCAGGTCGTCGCGCACCTCGCGGATCGCGCGCTGGACGTTGGATGAGTCCGCCATCACCATCAGAGGCGTCGGGAACCACAGGTCGGTGAACTCCCCCAATAGCTCGTGCCGGCACCCAAGGAACTCGACGGCCTGGACGGGAAGCGGCGTGGTCCGATTCGATTTGTCAGCCTTGCTGTACGACTGGCGGACAAGACCCACCTTGGCCTGGCGGACGACCATCGCCTCCGCCGTGGCAGTAGCGCGCCCCACGTCGACAGAGTCGATCTGTAGAGCGCACGCCTCTCCCCCCGCTAGCCCGTGAGCGGCATGAACTCGATCAGCTCCTCGACGTCAGGCGCTGGAGATGGCCGTTGGCCCGAACCTTGGCCACGAAGACCTCGAGCTCGTCCGGCGGGGCCGTCTTCGCCGTGCGCTTGGCGGCCGCCTTCCTCGAGATCCTCTCGACGTCGCAGACGGAGTTGGCGAAGTCCGGCTGCGCAGGAGCTGCTTGGTGAGGCGGATAAATGCGCCATTTGGCCCCAATGTGGAGAGCGTGGCCTAGAACAAATTCTAGTTTTTCGCCCTCGCGTCGAATAGTTCGGCGGATCGAGCTAGAAAGAGAGAGGGAGAAAGCACTGTTCAGTGCGCTCGACTTTGATTCTCAAAGGGGAGGTCAGAATGAGACAGTTGTTTCGAACTACAGTCACCGCGCTGATCGGAGCGGTATTGGTGATCACATTCGGCACCACGGCGAACGCAGACGACTCATCCGGCTCCGCCGCCGTCGACATCGTCAGGGATGTTGTTGGGGTCGAGCTCGCGGGTGCGATCGACCATGGCAGCCACACGGCCAGCCAGGGACTGGCTGTCGCGGCTCGAGTCGCCGGAGTCGACGTGTCAATTCCCTCAGAGCCCACCACACCCGTGACTATCGGCGATGGCGAGCACAAGATTGCGATCGGCCTTCCGTTCTCGAGTCGCGCGGACGACGCCAAAATCACTGCGAGCGCCACGAGCTTCGACAACAACAACGAGTCGTCGACGGTGGCGGTCGTCAAGAAAGACGGTGCAGTTCAGTTCATGACCACCATCGAGGGCACAAACGCGCCGACCGCGTATGAGTACGACATGGATCTCGCTCCCGGCACGCGTCTTGTGGAAACTGATGATGGCGGCGTTGCGATCGTTGAGCCCGGCGGCGACGCGATCGCGTTCATCGAGGCCCCGTGGGCAACGGACGCAGCCGGCAGCGCGGTTGCCACGGAGTACGAGATTCACGGCTCGACTCTTGTCCAGATCGTCGAGCACGACGAGGACGTCGCCTACCCAGTGGTCGCCGATCCGACGTACTACTGGTGGGGAGTGCGGTACACGCTGTCGAGTTACCAGACGAACAAGCTGATCTCGGCGATGAACGGCGGCGGCGGGTTCGCAGCGCTCGTCGCAGCAATTTGCACTGGCACTGTCGCAGGGGCGATTCCGTGCGGTGCGGCCTACGGAGTGGCAGCCGCATTGCTGCTCATCGGCGCCGCTACCCTTGGTTGGTGTAACAGCCGCTCACGCGGGATCTACCTCTACGCGTTCTATGGAGCAACGGGATCATGGTGCAGGAGTCGCTAGAGGGTCACCGCGGTTTCGCACGTTGGCGCCGGTGGCCGTGGGTGAACGTCCCTTCGGTCCTCGGACTCGCGACCTTGCTCGCCGTGATGTTCTGGGTTGTGCCACAACAGTGGCAGGTCGCATTCGGGCTAGGGATCGCAGGCGTGGGATGCACAGCGTTGGCAATCCGGTTGATCGTGGACTCTCGGCGTCGGAAGTCGTGAAGTCACATCCGATTCGCCACGGGCCGAACTCCCCGGGACCGCGTGCGAACTGGAAACTAGGCTCTCAGTCCTGAGCTGAACCGTCCCACGTCGGTGCCGTCCCGTGCAGACCGAAGCGTCTCCCCCGCCTGCGCGCCACCACGCGAGACGAGCCCGTAGATGTGTCCGAGCAGGTAGGACTCGTGCGGCAGCTCACCTTCCATATCAGTCGAGCCCCATAGAGTGGTGTAGCCCTCTGGGTGGCAAGGCTCCTGGGACTGCTGACGTTTGGGGTGACTCCTTAGTTGCGACGACAGTGACCGACCCTGATACCCCAAGAATGGGCCACGCTCTTCATCGAAAGGTCACCGGATCGACGCCGGTCGGAGCCACCACCTGAAGAACCCCGGTCCGCCGGGGTTGTTCGCGTTTCCGGCGCGGCTCACTCCGGCTCCCGCGCCCCACCAGCCGGTGCGCGCGCTCAGTCGGGCAGCGGTGTCAGGCTGTACTCGGCGACCGCATTCCCTCGCTTCACCAGCACCATGACCTCCTCGAAGAGGCGTCCACGGCGCAGCGAGATCCTGCCGGCGAGCACACTTGGCTCACCCTCAACCGTGACGAGCATGTGGCCATCGGCCCAGGCCCGCACTCCATCGGGACCGCCGTCGACCTCGACGCGCACCTCCCAGAACCTCTCGCTCCTCGCGATGGCGACGCTGTGCGCGGCGGAACCCGTAGCCTCGGCCGCGGCGACCGATGCCGGGGCGCTGGCCATGACATCGCTCGGCAGGCTCGGGGTGAGGAAGGCGGGGAGCCTTCGCCGCGTCGCCTGCTCGTAGGCGAAGGCGCGGTCGATCAACTCCTCGTCGCTGTACGCCGGGCCGGCGAAGGTCAGGCCCACCGGCATCTGGGTGTCCGACATGAAGCCCATCGGCACGGTCACCGTCGGGATGCCGAGGTGACGGATGACACGGTTGCCGTTCGAGTACACGACGCCGTTCCTGGAGGCGTCCGCGAGGCTCTCGGGCCGAGTGAACAGATCGTCCCGGCCCACATCACCGGCGGCCGGGAAGACGATGAAGTCCAGGCCCTCGTCGACGAGCCACTGCTCGAAGTCGACGCGCCTGGCCTCCTCGAGGCCGGTGAGCAGGTGATCGAAGCCCGGCACCTCGTCGAAGGACGACGGCACCCCGGCCTTGACCATCTCGACGAGCCGCTGCCAGTCGAAGCCGCCGCGAGCGCGGGTGATCCACACCGGCCACAGCGCGTCCTCGATCGGGAAGACGCTGTCGCCGTCGACGTCGGCCCAGGAGCTCAGGGCCGGGTCGCCGTTGACCTGGAGGAACTGGTCGAGCACCATCGCGGTGACGGGACCCCCCTCCATGGTGCGCCAGTTCTCCGGCACCAGGCCGCGGGCGGCGAGGCCCTCGGCCCCCGGCCTGTCCTCCTCGTAGTTCTCCCACGCCGGGAACGCGACCTCGACGACCTCGGCTCCGAGCGCCCTCAGGTCGTCGGCGGCACGGTCCCACAGCGCGTGCACGCTCGGCCGGATCACCGGCGGCTCGAGGGGCGCGTCGTCCTCCCCGATGAAGATCCTCGGCACGCCGATGCGCAGGCCGTCGAGCCGCTCGGGACGCGAGCGCAGCATCGGCTTCGACACCACGCTCTCGGGCGAGGGGAGCGCGACGGCGGACTGCTGACGCCAGACGTCGCCCGTCGTGTCCGGGTCCTCCGCGATCAGCACGTCGAGCAGCACCATGAGGTCGCTGACCGTGCGGGTGTGCGGCACCACGACGTCGCAGGTGGGGCGCAGCGGCCAGTTGCCGCGGATCGAGATCAACCCACGCGAGGGGGTGTACGCGACGAGCGCGTTGTTCGACGCCGGCGAGCGCCCCGACGACACGGTCTCCTCCGCCATGCCGAACGCCGCCATGCTCGCGGCGGTCGACGTGCCGGAGCCGTTCGACGAGCCGGAGCCGTACGCCGCCGTGATGTAGTCGGGGTTGTAGGGGCTGCGCGCATAGTCGTAGACGCCGGGCTGGATGCCGCCGGCCGCCATGGGGGGCATGTTCGTCTTGCCGATCAGCACGGCGCCCGCGGCGCGCAGCAGTGCGACGCTGGCGGCGTCCTCGGTGGCGACCAGGTCCTTGAGGGCCGGGCTTCCGGACGCGACCGTCAGCCCCTTGGCCTTGTAGCTGTCCTTGATGGTGAAGGGGATGCCCTCGAGGAGGCCGGCTATGCCGGCGGCGCGGCGGGCGTCGGACGCGGCGGCATCGGCCAGGCACTCGGGGTTGAGCACCGCGATCGCGTGCAGGCAGGGCCCGGTGCGGTCGTAGTACGCGATGCGGTTGAGGTAGGCCGTCACGAGGTCGACGCTCGTGATCTCCCCCGCCTCCAGGGCCGCGCGCATCTCGGGCAGTCCCAGCTCCACGATGTCGTAGCTCGTCACGATGCCTGCTCTCCCTCGTCCTCCCGGTGAGGAGCCACACGGTAGACCTCCCGCTTTGCCGGGGGGTTACACGCCCGCGGCGACGCGGCGACCCGCGGATCACGCAAAGCGGACAAGGGACCACAGGCCGATTGCACCAGAGCAGGGATGACGGTTGACTAGTGCCACACGCACAAGGAGAGACCGATGCCTACCTCAAGCTTCGTCAAGACCGCCCTGACCGCCCTGTTCTCGTCGGTCGTCGGCCAGAAGATCGCCGTCGCCCAGGCGCAGTGGGAGATCGCCAAGAAGGACATGCAGCGGAAGGCCGGCTACCTCGGCGCCGGCGCCGGCATGCTGGCGGTCGCCGCGGTCTTCATGTTCTTCACCGCGCTGGTCCTCCTCGCCGCCGCCATCCTGGGCCTCGCCCTCATCATGCCCGCCTGGGCCGCGGCTCTCATCGTCGCCGGCGCGCTGTTCTTCTGGGTCCTGCTGCTGGGCATCATCGGCGGCGTCATGATCAACAGAAATAAGGACATCTACCCGACCGAGCAGGTCGAGAAGATCAAGGCCGAGTTCACGTCGCTGTAGGACCGGGAGCCGCGCCCGGCTCCTCGTCGTCGCCCACCTGCGCGGGCAGCACCGGAGCCGGGCTGTGCACCGGCTCGCCGTCGCTCGCCACCTCGGCCACCACGGCGGAGGCGCGCTTGCGCTGCGCCAGCCACACTCCGCCGATCACGAGCAGCGCGCCGATCACCTCGTACCAGTAGACGCTCTCTCCGAGCAGCAGCACTCCCAGGGTGGTGGCGACCACCGGGGCCAGGAACGTCACGGACGTCGCGATCGTGGCACCCACGTTGCGCACCACGATCGAGAACGCAACGTAGACGAACGAGGTGCCGAGCACGCCGAGGCCGATGAGGCCCCACATGCTCGACGAGTCCCAGCCGAACGCCCCGGGGGCGGGAGTAGGCGAGAACAGCAGCAGCGGCGCCAGGATTCCGGCGGAGATCGTGAGCTGCGTCGCGACGAGCGCCAGCGCGGAGTCCTGCTTCACGAGCGGCACGACGAACCGGCGCTGGATCGTGGAGCCGATGCCGTACAGCATGGTCGCGCCCACCACCATCAGCGTCGCGACGACGGGGATCTCATCGACCCTCCAGCCGCCGACCAGCACGAAGATGCCGACGGCGCCGACGAGCAGGCCGGCGATCTGGATCGCGTTGGCGCGCTCCGACGGAATCAGCAGCGCGACGAAGAACGCCGTCCACAGCGGGGTCCCGGCGTTCACCAGGCTCGCGACGATCGAGGTGAGCTCCTGCTGCGCGAGCGGGAAGAGCACGAGGGCGAACGTCGACATACCGACGGACATCGCGGCGATGCCGCCGATCTTGCGCCACGTCAGCGCGATCCGCTGCCGCGTCAGCAGCGCAGTCACCACGAGCAGGGCCGCCCCGACGGAGACCCGGCCGAACGCGACGTACGCGGGCGGGAAGTCGGCGATCGCGAGCTCGATGAAGTAGAAGCTCGAGCCCCAGCACAGCACCGCGAAAATGTAGGCGGGGAGCCAGGCGCGGAGGTCAGCGGAACGGTTCACGTCGCGAGTCTAGGACGGGCACCGGACGCCGATGCGCGGTCAGGGGACATCGCATCGGCCGCCGCGTCCGGACATGAGAAGAGGCGGCCGCCGCCTCTCCCCCAAGAGTGCGACGACCGCCCCGGCCCCACGCGTGGGGACAGTCAGTGGAGGCGGCTAGACGTGCCGCGCCTCGCTCATGCTCGCGAGCAGTGCCTGCACCTCGTCTGCCCGGAAGCGGCGGTGCCCGCCGAGCGTCCGAATCGACGAGAGCTTTCCGACCTTGGCCCAGCGGGTCACGGTCTTGGGGTCGACGCGGAAGACCGCGGCCACCTCGCTGGGCGTCATCAGCCGCTCGTTGTCCTCATCAGCCATGACGCACCTCCCTTCAGCCTGTCGCTGCGCCCCCTCAGCGGGCCAGCGTTGATCTATGAGACGCGAGCAACGCAGGGTCATGACGGCAGATCACGAAATTTCTCCGAAACTCTCAGGAACCGGGCCGCACTGCTCAAACAGCGCGTCGCGTCGGCCCCGTGCGCGTTGTAAACTTGCGGTTGACTTTCATGCGGGCGGCGATGCCGGACCCGCGATTCTGGACCGGCGGAAGGGACGGCGACATGGGGCGCGGCCGCCAGAAGGCAAAGGACGCGAAGATCGCGCGTCAGCTCAAGTACTCGAACCACGGGGCGGATCTGCGGGATCTCGAGCGCGAGCTCATCTCCTCGGGTCACCACGAGGACGAGAAGGACGAGCCCAAGGACCGCTGGTCCGAGGACGACGACTGACGGCCGTCCTCTCGAGCGCTGCTCGTCGGGCGGGCTAGGCCGTCCGGTACGAGCCCTCCATCACGACGGCACCGCCGTCGACTCCCTTGGCGCCACGCCAGACATCCGGAGACTCCTGCGCGCCCGAGTCGGCGCTGACCGCGCCGATGACCCACGCCTCCACGCCTGCGGACTCGCACGCGGCGATCACGGACCCGGCTCCGTCCGCCGCGACGATCGCGACCATGCCGACGCCCATGTTGAGCGTCGACTCGACGTCCACCCATGCCATGTCGCCTCCGGCGCGCACCATCTCGAAGACCGGCGGCACCGCCCACGAGTCGCGCTGCACGCGCGCCTCGAGGCCCTCGGGGATGACGCGCGCGAGGTTCGCGGGCAGCCCACCCCCGGTGATGTGGCTGAAGGCGTGGAGCCCGTCGACCGTCTCGGCCAGCTCGACGCACAGCCGCGCATAGATCCTGGTCGGCTCGAGCAGCTCCTCGCCCAGGGTGCGACCCAGCGCGGGCACGTGCTCGTCGAGCGACCAGCCGGCGTGGTCGACCACGCGACGCACCAACGAGTAGCCGTTCGAGTGCAGGCCGGACGCCGCCATCGCGATGACCACGTCGCCTGCCGCGACCCGCTCAGGGCCGAGCGCCTTCGACGCCTCGACGACGCCGATCGCGGCACCGGCCACGTCGTAGTCCTCAGGGTCCATCACGCCGGGGTGCTCGGCGGTCTCGCCGCCCACCAGGGCGACGCCGGCCTTCTCGCAGCCGATCGCGATCCCGCGCACGATGTCCGCGATGCGCTCGGGCACCACCTTGCCGCACGCGATGTAGTCGGTCATGACGAGCGGCTTGGCGCCGGTCACGACGATGTCGTCCACCACCATCGCCACGAGGTCCTCGCCAATGGTGTGGTGCACGCCCAGCTGGCGCGCCAGCACGATCTTGGTGCCCACGCCGTCCGTGGACGAGGCGAGCAGCGGACGCTCGTAGTCCTTCAGCGCGGAGGCGTCGAACATTCCGGCGAAGGCGCCGATGCCGCCCATCACCTCGGGTCCGTGCGTCCTCGCCACGGCGTCCTTCATCAGCTCGACGGCCTTGTCGCCCGCCTCAGTGTCGACGCCGGCCGAGGCGTAGGTGATGGGCTCGGTCACGATGCCTCCAGGGGCTGGCGCAGCAGCAGGTGGCGCGCCTCGATCGGGGGCTGGATGGGGTACTCGCCGGTGAAGCACGCGGTGCAGAGCTTCCCGAGGGGCTGCTCGGTCGCCTCGACCATGCCGTCGAGCGAGATGTAGCCCAGGGAGTCGGCGCCGATGTCCGCGCGGATCTCCTCGACAGCGGCGCCCACGGCGGCGAGCTCGTCGCGCGTGGGGAAGTCGATGCCGTAGAAGCAGGGCCACTGCACCGGCGGGGACGAGATGCGCACGTGCACCTCGGTCGCGCCTGCGTCGCGCAGCATCTGCACGATGGCGCGCTGGGTGTTGCCGCGCACGATCGAGTCGTCGACGACGATCAGGCGCTTGCCAGCGATCACCTCGCGCAGGGGGTTGAGCTTGAGCCTGATGCCCAGCTTGCGCAGCGTCTGCGACGGCTGGATGAAGGTGCGTCCCACGTAGGAGTTCTTGGTGAGCCCCTGGGCGAACGGGATGCCCGACTCCTGCGCGTAGCCCACCGCGGCCGGTGTGCCCGACTCCGGGGTCGGGATCACGAGGTCCGCCTCGACCGGGTGCTCGCGCGCGAGCGCGCGGCCCATCGCCAGCCTGCTGGCCTGGATCGAGCGGCCGTTGATCGCGGAGTCCGGTCGCGCGAGGTACACGTACTCGAAGATGCAGCCCTTGGGATCGGCCTTGGCGAACTGCTGCGAGTGGACACCCTCGGCGTCGATGCGCAGGAACTCGCCCGGCTCCACCTCGCGGATCGCGGTGGCGCCCACGATGTCGAGCGCCGGCTGCTCGGACGCGACGACCCAGCCCCCCGAGGGCAGCTCGCCCAGCACGAGAGGGCGCACGCCCTGCGGGTCGCGCGCGGCGTAGAGGGTGTCCTCGTTCATGAACACGAAGCAGAACGCGCCCTCGACGTGGGGCAGCAGCTCGAGCGCCGTCTCTTCGAGGGTCTCGTACTCCTCCGAGGCGAGCAGCGCGGTGACGATGGCCGTGTCCGTGCCCTTGGCCCCCAGCAGCTTCTGCTTCTCGCGCTCGCCCAGCCGCTCGGAGACCAGCTCCAGCAGCCGCTCGGTGTTCGTGAGGTTGCCGTTGTGACCCAGCGCGACGGTGCCGTGCTTCGTGGGTCCGAGCGTGGGCTGGGCGTTGGCCCAGGTCGAGGCGCCCGCGGTCGAGTACCTGGCATGGCCGACGGCGATGTGCCCCTGCAGCGCCTCGAGGGCGCCCTCGTCGAATACCTGGGAGACGAGGCCCATGTCCTTGTAGACCAGCAGCTTGTCGCCGTTCGAGGTCGCGATGCCGGCCGACTCCTGGCCGCGGTGCTGGAGCGCGTAGAGCCCGAAGTACGTGAGCTTCGACACCTCCTCGCCGGGGGCGTAGATGCCGAAGACGCCGCAGGCGTCCTGCGGCCCCTTCTCGCCCGGCATGAGGTCGTGGTTCAGACGGCCGTCGCCTCCGCGCCTCATCGCTCGTCCTCCGTGGTCGGGGCAGGACCGCCGGCGGGGGTGGCCGCGTCCCCGGTCGCGTCTGAGGAGGCGTCCGCATCGGCCGGGGCCGATGCCGGTCCCGGGTCCCTGCCGTCCATGCCGGCGGCGACCACGGCGGCGCTCAGCGCGCCGAGGGCGCCGAGGCCCAGCGCCATGAGCAGGGCGACGACGCCGCGGCCCACGCCGGTGGAGTTCGGAAGCGCGAAGCCGGCGATCGCGCCGATGAAGACGCCGAGCCAGGCTCCCGTGCCGATCACGCGTCCGAACCGGGGTGCACGTCGAGCGGTCGCCGGGACGGCGATGCGGGCCAGCTCCTCCTCGGACGGCGTCTCGAGGGGCGCGTGCTGCGGGTCGGAGGGCTGCGGGGAGTCGCTCACGTGCCGATTCTAGTTGGTCGCGGACAGCATCAGGGCGGGGC
>JAUIBG010000066.1 GCA_030428165.1 Actinomycetes bacterium | reverse complement strand
GTTCTCGGCGATCGTCAGGTGCGGGAACAGCGCGTAGTTCTGGAACACGGTGTTCACGGGCCGCCGGTACGGCTTCTCGTGGGTGATCTCCTGGTCGCCGATGTGGATGGAGCCCGCGGTGGGGTCCTCCAGACCGGCGACCATGCGCAGGGTGGTCGTCTTGCCGCACCCTGAGGGTCCCAGCAGGGCGAAGAACGAGCCCTGCGGGATCTCCAGGTCCAGCGACTTCACCGCGACGAAGCCGTTGGGATACCGCTTGTGCAGCCCGGTGAGCCGCAGGTCGCGGCGGCCACCGTCAGCCTGTGACATCGGCGAAGTCCTGCTCGTACTCCTGCGCCTTCTCGTCGCTCAGCGCCATGAAGGCGTTGGTCTTGGTGAGGAAGTCGTCGGTCGGGAAGATGAGCGGGTTGTCGACCAGCGACGGGTCGATGCTCTCCATCTCCTCGCGTGCGCCCTCGACCGGGCAGACGTACCAGACGTACGCCGCGAGCTGGGCGGCGATCTTCGGGTCGTAGTAGTGGTCGATCCACTTCTCGGCGTTGGCCTTGTGGGTGCCCTGGTTCGGCACGAGCATGTTGTCGGACCAGATCATCATGCCCTCCTCCGGCGGGAGGAAGACCAGGTTCTCGTCCTCGGCTGCAGCCACGTCGCCGGACCACGCGACGCAGGCGGCGATGTTCCCGGCCGCGAGGTCGTTGATGTACTCGTTGCCGGTGAACGCGCGGATCTGGCCGTCGGCACGCGACTTCGCCACGGTCTCGAGCGCGGTGCCCCACTCGTCGTCGTTGAAGTCCGAGGGGTCGGCGCCGTTCGCCAGCAGGGCGAGGCCCATGGTGTCGCGCATCTCGGTGAGCAGGGTGACCTTGCCTGCGAGGTCGGAGCGGGTGAACAGCTCGTTGATGCTGCCCACCTCGCCCACGAGCGACTTGTTGTAGGCGATGCCGGTGAAGCCGGTCTGCCACGGGGCGGAGTAGTCGCGGTTCGGGTCCCAGCCCACGCCGCGCAGCGACGACAGCAGGTTCGCGTCGAGGTTGGGCACGTTCGCCTTGTCGAGCTGCTGGATCCAGCCGGCCTCGATCATGCGCGCGGCCATCCAGTCCGTGAGGACGAACATGTCGCGGCCGGTGGGCTGGCAGGACGCGAGCTGGGCGCGCACCTTGGTGAAGAACTCGACGTTGTCGTTGACGTCGGGCGTGTAGGCGACGTCGATGCCGGTCGCGGCCATGAAGAGCGACATGGTCGACAGCACGTCGCCGTCGTCCTCGTCGATGTACTCGGGCCAGTTGGAGATCGCGAGGGTCGCCTCGGTGCCCGACATGTCGGTCGTGACGCACGATCCTGACGTGCCGCCGCGGTTGCCCACGGCGAGGTACGTGCCCGCGGCGACCACACCGAGGCCCGCGGCGCCTCCGATGATGAATCCGCGGCGTGAGACGCCCTTCTTCTTGACTTCCTCAGGGGGCATCGGCTCGGTCATGTCCTTCTCCTTCGGGTCCAGGGGCGGACCCGGGCCATCCCGGGCGACCGCTCCCGCTTCACAGGCTTCCTGTGGTGACAGGTGGGTGAACCCGATATTGGCACGACTTCGCCCTCAAAGCGACCGTTCGCTCAGTGAACTGGCCAATCTGCAACGAAAACCGCAGAGAAATTTACACTGGCGTAACGAAACCGTTGCTGGAGCGGGCGTTTCGCATTGACCGATCGCGGGCGCGCGGGAAGACTCTCCCCATGGCAACCCCCGACGCCCCCAAGCAGCCCGCCCTGCTCGACGAGGCCAACAAGGTGATCGTCGACCAGCTCCAGCGAGACGGACGCATGTCGTACGCCGCAATCGGCAAGGTGGTGGGGCTGTCCGAGGCCGCAGTGCGGAGCAGGGTCCAGCGCCTCGTCGACGCCGGCATGATCCAGATCATCGCGGTGACCAACCCGGTCGAGATGGGCTTCGCCCGCCAGGCCATGATCGGCATCAAGGTGTCGGGGCCGCCCGAGCCCGTGGCCGAGGCGCTCGAGGCGCTCGACGCCGTGGACTACGTCGTGATCACGGCAGGCTCCTACGACATCCTCGCCGAGATCGTCTGCGAGTCCGACAGCCACCTCAGGAGGCTGATCAGCGCGGACATCCGCACCATCCCAGGCGTGCTCACCACCGAGACCTTCATGTACCTCGAGCTGCGCAAGCAGACGTACTCGTGGGGAGTGAAGTGACCGCAGCCCCGCCATCCCTGTGGCTGGACTCGCTCCCCTCCCCCGTCGTCCCGAGCGCGCCGCTCGACCGTGACCTCGAGACGGACGTCGCGATCGTCGGCGCTGGCTATACCGGTCTGTGGACCGCGTACTACCTCGCCTCGGCGGACCCGTCGCTGCGCATCGCGGTCCTCGAGAAGGAGTTCGCGGGCTTCGGCGCCTCCGGCCGCAACGGAGGATGGGCCTCGGCGCTGCTGCCGATGTCGCTCGCGTCGGTCGCGCGGCGGCACGGCCTCGAGGCTGCGCAGGCCCAGGACGCCGCGATGCGCGCCAGCATCGACGAGCTCATCGGTGCCGCGGGCGCCATCGGAGCCGATGCCCACATCGCCAAGGGCGGGACCGTCGTGGGGGCGCGCACCGAGGTCCAGCTGGCGCGCGCGAGGGCGGAGGTCGCCGAGGCACGGGAGTACGGCATCGGCGAGGAGCGCCTCGCTCTGCTCGACGCCGGGGCCGCACGCGCACGGGTGAACGCGACGGGCACCCTGGGCGCGACCTACACCCCCGACTGCGCGGCGATCCATCCCGCCAGGCTCGTGAGGGCGCTCGCCGCTGCGGTGCAGGACATGGGCGTCCGGCTGTTCGAGGGCACGCCGGTCACGGACATCGATCCGCATCGCGTCTCCACGCCGGGCGGAGTCGTCACCGCCGATCGCGTGATCCGCGCCACGGAGGGCTACACCGCAGGGCTGCCGGGCTTCGCACGACGGGTCGTGCCGGTGTACTCGCTGATGATCGCGACCGCTCCCCTGCCATCGGGCACCTGGGACCAGATCGGGCTCGCGCAGCGGGAGACCTTCAGCGACCACCGCCACCTGATCGTCTACGGCCAGCGCACCGCGGACGACAGGATGGTGTTCGGCGGGCGCGGGGCGCCGTACCACTTCGGCTCGGCCACCCGGCCCGCATTCGACCAGCACGCGCGGGTCTTCGCCGGACTGCGGGCGGCGATCGTGGAGATGTTCCCCGTGCTCGCCGGAGCCGAGATCACGCACCGCTGGGGCGGCGCGCTGGGCATCGCGCGCGACTGGGAGGCGTCCGTGGGCCTCGATCCCGACACCGCCATCGGCTGGGCCGGCGGCTACGTGGGCGACGGCGTCACCACCACCAATCTCGCGGGCCGCACACTCGCCGACCTCGTGCGCGGGGTCGACAGTGAGCTCACCAGGCTGCCGTGGGTGGGTCACCGCTCGCGGTCGTGGGAGGTGGAGCCGCTGCGGTGGCTGGGCGTCAACGCCGGGCTCACCGCCATGTCGGCCGCCGACGCCGAGGAGCGCCTCACCGGCAGGTCCTCCGTGCTGGCACGCGCGATGGCGCCGCTCATCGGCGGCCACTAGCCGCATCGGCCAGGCCCGCCCAGTCGGCAGACCCCCGCGGGACGCCGTGTTGCGAGCGGACCGAACTCCGGTCCGATTGGAGAGACTTGCGCACACCAACCGCACCATCCGGACTCAACCCGGGTCCGCACGCAACGCTGACATCGCGCCTGACCGGGGTCGTCGAGCAGACGGGAACAGGTTGGGCAGCGAGCGACGAGCGGCGCGGAGGGTGGAGCGGAGCCGATGTGCTTGTCGGGTCCGGGCACACAGAAGGCCCCGGCACTCCTCGTGAGAGTGCCGGGGCCTCGTGCTGGGTGCGGCAAGTCCCCGGTAGCCGCTACCCAAGCGTGCGCAGTGTTAGGCCGACTTGCGCGCGCGAGCCTTCTTCGGGGCCGCCTTCTGGACCGGCGCCTCCTTGACGTGGCCGGCCTTGACCTCGTCGAACGAGGTGCCGTAGTACGCGGCCTCCATCATGATCTTCATGTCGTCCAGCATCGGCAGGCGGGGGTTCGCCGGCGCGCACTGGTCCTCGTAGGCGTTCATCGCCAGGGTGTCGAGGCTGGACATGAACTCGGTCTCGTCGATACCAATCTCGCGGAACGAGCCCTCGATGCCGACCTTCGCACGGAGCTCCTCGACGGCCTTCGCGTAGGACTCGACGCCCTCCTCGGGGGTCGAGGCGGGAAGGCCGAGGACCTTCGCGATCTCCTGGAAACGCTCCGGGGCCACGTACTTCTCGTACTTGGGCCACGAGGTGGGCTTGGTCGGGATCCGGCCGTTGTAGCGGATCACGTGGGGCAGATACACCGCGTTGGTGCGGCCGTGCGCGACGTGGAACGTCGAGCCGGTCACGTGGCTCATCGCGTGCACCAGTCCGAGGAACGCGTTGCCGAACGCCATGCCGGCGATCGTCGCGGCGTTGTGCATCTTCTCGCGGGCCTCGACCGCGGCGCCGCCCTGCGTGACGGACGCCTCGATGTGCTCGAACACCAGGCGGATCGCCTGCAGCGCGAGGCCGTCGGTGAAGTCGTTGGCGTACACGGAGACGAAGGCCTCGGTGGCGTGGGTCAGCGCGTCCATGCCGGAGTCCGCGGCGACGCGGGCGGGCAGGTTCTGCGTGAGCACCGGGTCGACGATCGCGACGGTCGGGGTGAGCGCGTAGTCCGCGAGCGGGTACTTGCGGCCGCTCTCCGGGTCAGAGATCACCGCGAACGGGGTGACCTCGGCGCCGGTGCCCGAGGTGGTCGGGATGCAGACCAGCTTGGCCAGCTCGCCCAGCTTGGGGAACTTGAACGCGCGCTTGCGGACGTCGAAGAACTTCTCCTTGAGGTCGGAGAAGTTGACCTCGGGGTGCTCGTAGAGCAGCCACATCACCTTCGCCGCGTCCATCGGGCTTCCGCCGCCGACCGCGATGAGCGTGTCGGGCCGGAAGGCGCGCAGCACCTCGGCGCCCTTCTTGACGGTCGCGACCGAGGGCTCGGGCTCGACGTTGTCGATGATCTGGACCGAGACCTTGTTGTCGCGGCGGTTGAGGACGTCCAGCACCTTGTCGACGATGCCGATCTGGGTCATCGTCGCGTCCGTGATGATCGTCACGCGCTCGACGCCCTGCATGCTCTTGAGGTAGCGGATGGCGTTGGGCTCGAAGTACGTCTTGGCGGGCACCTTGAACCACTGCATGTTGTTGTTCCTCCGTGCGATGCGCTTGACGTTGACGAGGTTGAGGGCCGTCACGTTCGCGGACACCGAGTTGCGCCCGTACGAGCCGCAGCCCAGGGTCAGCGAGGGCATGAAGGCGTTGTAGATGTCGCCGATGCCTCCGTGGCTCGAGGGCGAGTTCGTGATGATGCGCACGGCCTTGCAGCGGGCGCCGAACTCCTTGATGAGCTCCTCGTCGGTGGCGTGGATCGCCGCGGAGTGGCCCAGTCCGTGGAACTCGACCATCTGCGCCGAGTAGGTGAGGCCCTGCTCGGTGGACTCGGCCTTGAGGACCGCCAGCACCGGGCACAGCTTCTCGCGGGTGAGCGGCTCGTCCTCGCCGACGTGGCTCACCTCGGCCAGGATGATCGAGGTCTCCTCGGGCACGGAGAAGCCAGCCTGCTCCGCGATCCACTGCGGGCTCTGGCCCACGACCGCGGGGTTGAGCTTGGCGCCGGCGCAGTTCGCGCCGCTGGCCTCGACTCCGAAGATGAACTGCTCCAGCTTGGCCTTCTCCTCGGCCGTCGCGCGGTAGGCGTGCAGCTTCTGGAACTCGGCCATCGCCTCGTCGTAGATCTCCGCGTCGAGGATGGCGGCCTGCTCCGAGGCGCACACCATGCCGTTGTCGAAGGCCTTCGAGACGACCAGGTCGTTGATCGCGCGGCCAAGCTTGGCCGACTTGTGGACGTAGGCCGGGACGTTGCCGGCGCCGACGCCGAGCGCGGGCTTGCCGCACGAGTACGCGGCCTTCACCATCGCGTTGCCGCCGGTCGCGAGGATCATCGCGATGCCGTCGTGGTTCATCAGGTAGTTGGTGGCGAAGAGGCTGGGCTCCTCGACCCACTGCACGCAGTCGGCGGGGGCGCCGGCCTCGACGGCGGCGTCACGCACGATCTTGGCGGCGGCCGCCGAGCACTCCTGAGCGCTCGGGTGGAATCCGAAGATGATCGGGTTGCGGGTCTTGATCGCGATGAGCGCCTTGAAGATCGCGGTGGACGTCGGGTTGGTCACCGGGGTGACGCCCAGCACGACGCCGACGGGCTCGGCGATCTCGATGATGCCGTTGAGGTCGTCCTCGTTGATGACGCCGACCGTGCGCATGCGCTTCATCGAGTTGGTGACGTGCTCGCAGGCGAAGATGTTCTTCACCGCCTTGTCCTCGAAGACGCCGCGGCCGGTCTCCTCGACCGCCTTGACCGCCAGGGCACCGTGCTGGTTGAGCGCGGCCACCGAGGCCTTCTTGACGAAGAGGTCGATGTCCTCCTGCGTCATGGACTGGTACTGCTCCAACGCGCGCTGCGCGCGCGCCACCAGCTCGTCGAGCGGTGCCGTGTCCGGAGCGGCCTGCTCCTTGACGGGGGTCTTGTCTGCGGTCGTGGTCATGGTGCACCTCCTGGGTACAACTTGGGTTCGGGGACCGGATGGGAGGCGCCATTGCCTGTACTTCAACCGTAGGAACGACTCCCGCACCCAGGCGGGGCAATGGTCCCGACTGAACCCGACCACGGCATCGGCCCCGCGAATGTACCCCCTGCTTCAGGACCGGAGTCCCGGCAATTCGATACCCCCCGTGGTATGTATTACACACCTGCGCATTTGTTTCCCCTGGTAGCCGGGGTGCGCTAGCGGTGGTGCGCGGCGACGCGCTCGAGCACCTCGAGCAGGTCGCGGGCCGACTCCGTCCAGTCGAAGCGGGCGGCCTGCACGATCGCCGCGCGCGAGAGCCCCTCCCACGTGGCCGTGTCCTCGAGGCTCCGCACGGCGCGCGCGACGTCGTCGGGATCGGACGGGTCGGCGTAGACCGCCGCCTCTGCCCCCACCTCGTGGAAGATCGCGGTGTCGGACACGACCACCGGCGTGCCGCGGACCATCGCCTCGACCAGGGGCAGGCCGAACCCCTCGTCCCTGGACATCGTCACGAGTGCGAACGCCGAGTCGAGCAGCGCCGCATAGTCGGCATCCGACGCCCCCCGGTGCAGCACGAGCGACCCCTCGGGCGCGAGGGATGTCAGCCTCGCCTCATCGGCGTCGCCGATCCTGCTCAGCAGGTGCAGCCGGTAGCCGGGCAGGCGGTGCATCGCCGTCGCGAGCGTCTCGACGTTCTTGTACGGCAGGAACGCGCCGACGTAGACGAGGTCCCGCCCGTCCGGCTGCGTGCGCGCCGCAGCGTCGGGCACCGCATCGGCCGCGTTGCGCACCACCGCGACGGGGCGACGGGTGAGGCGATGCTCGCGGATGAGCTCGCGCGTGGTCTCGGAGACGGTGACGACCTCGTCGGCGCGGTTCAGCGTGAGCCGCTGCGGCCACCAGGCGAGGTGGTACAGGCGCCACAGCAGCCTGAGCGGCCACGCGAACTCCCGCGGGGGTGTCGGGTGCCGGTAGTAGATGAGGTCGTGCAGGGTGAGCACGAGCCCGAACCTCCGGCCCCACGAGCCGATGGTCTGCATCGGGCTGAAGACGACGTCCGGCCGGGCGGCGTTGAGGCGGCGCGCGACCGTGAGCTCGCGCGGGCTGGTGGGAGCGGTCGCGAGGATCCACGGCAGCTCAGGCAGCGCGTCCAACTGCCGCTCATCGGAGACGACGAGCGTGATCTCGTGCCCGGCCTCAGCGGCGAGCGGCGCGAGGGCGCCCACGATCCCGGCCGTGAAGCGCGAGATCCCGTCGTGCCGCCCGATGCGCGTGTAGCGGCAGTCGACCATGATCCTCATGCGGCGGTCTCGTCCCCGTCGGCGAGGAAGCCGTCGATCGCCGCCGCGACATCGGCCGGTGCCTCGTAGTGGGCCAGGTGCCCGACCACCGGAATGGTGACGAGAGAGGCGTCGTCGAAGCGCTCGAGGACGCGGCGCTGGCTGGCCAGCGGGGCGATCCGGTCGCGCTCGCCCGCAACGAGCAGCGTCCTGACGCCGAGGTCGTCGGCGACGTCCTCGACGGCCGTGCCGATCGAGGCGCCGAACGCCTCCCGCAGGGAGCCGACGTCGGCGAAGTCGTTGAAATAGCGCCGATGCTCCTCGCGGATCCACGTGCGAAGCTCGGGGTTCGCTGTGGTCCCCAGGGTGGCGCTCATGCCGTCGACCATCGGCCTGGCACCGAGCCACCGACGGGCCCAGGCGTCGGGCATGGGCCGCGACACGGAGTAGAACGCCCGGGCGGCACCTGTCGACAGCCGGCCGGCGGCGCGGCTCGGCGACTCGGCGATCGGGTTGACGAGCACGAGGCTGGACACCTCGAGCCCCGCGGCGACCGCGTGCGAGGCGATGATCGATCCGAAGGAGTGCCCGAGCAGCACCGGGGGCCGATCGAGGCCCAGGCCCTCGACGAAGGCCCGCAGCCAGCGGACGTAGCCCGCGATCGTGTGGGGGTCAGACGCCAGGGCGGGCGACTGTCCGAAGCCGGGCAGGTCGGGACTGACGATGCGACGCGGGCCCAGGTGCGCGACGACGGGCTCGAGGCCGTGGTGGTCGCCGCGCAGGCCATGGACCAGCACGAGCGTGTCGTCGCCGGATCCGTAGTCCCAGAAGCGCGTGGCGGTGCCCAGCACCTGCGCCTCCCTCTCGACGACCGGGACCGCGGCGAGCGCCTCGGCATAGGGGGAAGGGACCGGCATCAGGCGGACGACGAGAGGCCGTCGGCGTCGAGGTCGGTCACGGGCGGCTGCTCGCCTCGATACAGCGCCTCGAACGTGTCGAGGGTGCGCTGGATGTCGTGGCACACCACCGTTTGCATGGCCGCCCGGCGTAGCGCGAGCAGATCCGCCTGAGGCAGCGCGAGGAGCCTCCGAAGCGAGGCCTCAAGCGCATCGATGTCGCCCGGCGGGTAGAGGAAGCCGTTCTCGCCGTCATGGACCAGGTGCGGGAGCGCCATCGCGTCGGCGGCGACCACCGGCAGCCCGGACGCGAGGGCCTCCATCGTGGCGATGGACTGGAGTTCGGCACGCGACGGCATGACGAAGATCGAGGACGCAGTGAGCGTGCGACGGACCTCGGCGTCGGAGACGCGTCCCGTGAACTCGACCCGGTCGGCGATGCCGAGCTCCGCGGCCCGCTTCGCGAGGGGCTCACGCTCCTCCCCCTCGCCGATGATCACGACACTGACGTCGAGGTCCTTCAACCGCGCGGCGGCCTCGACGAGCTCGCCGATGTGCTTCTCCTGGTCGAGCCGCCCGAGGAAGGCGAGCCGGTGGTGCTCGCGCGGTGAGAGGTCAGCCGAGTAGCTCGAGGCGTCGATCCCGCACGACACCGCGAGGACGTTCGTCAGGCCGGTTTCCTCGGTGAAGTACTCGGCCGCGCGGCGCGTGGGGGTCGTGATCGCGTCGGCACGTCCGAAGAGGGCTGCGACAGCATGCTTCTGCTGGCTCGCGACGGCCGGGACGAGCGCCTTGGGCAGCCCGCGGACGTGGTGGAGCGCGTTCTCCGGCATGAGGTGATTGGTCCCGACGGTCCTGATGCCGTGCCGCTCTGCGGCACGCATCAGTCCCCGCCCCGCGAGCACGTGGGACTGGAAGTGGATCGCGTCGGGCCCGACCTCCCGCACCACCCGGTCGGACTCTCGCCCGATCTTCCACGGCTGCATGAAGCGCAGAGTCGGGTGGAAGGGCGTGCTGATCGACTTGATCCGGTGCACGGTGAGCTGCGCGCCGTCGTGCGTCTCGGAGAACGTGCCGTCACCGTGCGGCTGGGCTGGGCACATCACGTGGACGTCGTGGCCGCGCAGGGCGAGCCCGATGGCGAGGTTGCGGGTGAAGGTGGCCGCGCCGTTGATGTCGGGAACGAAGGTGTCGGTGCCGAGCAGGATCCTCAACGGGCGGTATTCGGTAGGGCTGGTCAACTCACACTCGCAGGGTCGGTTTGATCAAGGACGTCGTCTGGCTCCGCAAGAGCATGATGGCGCGCCAGCAGTGCGACCCCCAGGGTCGACACGCCAGCCGACGCCAGCCACAGGACCCACGCCCACCACGGCAGTTCGGCCGCCTCGCCCAGCACGATCACGCCGATCACCATCGCGACCAGGGGATCGATCACGGCCAGGCCTGCGATGACGACATCCGGCGTCCCCACCGCGTAGGCGATCTGAATGAGGTACATCCCGAACACGACCGCGCCGACGAGCGCCGCGAGGGCCCCGACGGCGAGCAAGTCGACTCCTGAGGCGAACACCCGCCCCATGACGGTCTTCGCGAGGGCCGCGACGAAGCCGTAGAGAGTGCCGCCGGCCACGACGTAGAACAGGGAGCCGAACCTCGTGCGCGCCACCGCGAGGACGACGCCGATGACGAGCGCGACCGCCGCGAGGATCACGAGGATCACGACGAGCTGGAGATCGGTGATCTCGTTCTCCGTCGCCCCCAGTGCCGAGACTGCGACGAGTCCGCCGACGCCGGCGACGCAGAGCGCGACGGCACGCACGACCGGGCCGGCGAGGCCGCGACCCGTGACGACGGCGGAGATGAGGACCGTGACCACGATCGCGAGGATGCCCAGGGGCTGGACCACGACGATCGGCGCCATCGACAGCGCCAGCAGGTGCATGCCGATGGCGAGGCCCATGAGCAGGGTTCCGCCGAGCCACAGCGGCTGGCGCGGGAGCCTGGTGAGGGCCGCGACGGACATTCCTGAGCTACCGTGCGGATGGGCCCGGTCCACCGCCTGGACGCCTCGATGCTGGAGGTGGGTCGCGAATGCCAGGAGGACGGCAGCGGTGAGCGCGAGCGCGATCGCGAGGACACGGGTGCCGGTGGGGTCCAGGCCCAGCACGGTGTCAGCGAGAAGAAGTCCAGTCATCTCATTCCAGGTCGGGCGTTGGCGGCCAGGCTAGCACCGGCGTCAGATTGTTCGAAGGGGCATGCGCCGCGGCCGCGGCCCCTGCGCTGAGGGGGCCGCGGCCGCGGAGCTATGGGGGATGAGGTCACGCGGTGAAGAGCGACACCGCCTTCACGGCAGTCATCGCGATCCCGTAGGCGAGGCCGATGCCGACGACGACCCAGAGGCCGTACGCGAGCAGGTGGTTCGAGTCGTGGGTCTCCTCGATCTCGGTCATGATGAGCTCCTTCTCGGCGCCGCTAGTGGGCGGCGATCTCGTGGTCGGGGACGGCGTCCTCGGCGACCGCGTGGCGCTCGTGCACCTTGCGGATCAGCAGGTTGGCGGTGAGGCCAACGCAGAGGATGCCGGCCATGATGAGCAGCGACGGCCGGTACAGGTCCGAGCCCTCCGCGCCCTGAGCCTCGAGGCTGTCGAGGATGCCGTTGATGATGAGCGGGCCGACGATGCCGGCCATCGACCACGCGGTCAGCAGACGGCCGTGGATCGCACCGACCTCGAACTCGCCGAACACGTCCTTGAGGTAGGCCGGGATCGCGGCGAAGCCTCCGCCGTAGAACGAGATCGCGATGATCATGAGGCTGACGAACAGCACGATGTTGGCATCGCCGAACAGCGCGACGCCCACGTAGACGGCCGCGCCCACGCCCTGGAACAGGATGTAGATGGCCTTGCGTCCCACCGTGTCGGAGAACGAGGACCAGCCGATGCGGCCCGCCATGTTGGCGAGCGACAGCAGGCCGACGAATCCGGCGGCCGCGGCAGCGGCCACCTCGACGCCGGCCTCGCCGGTGGCGCCGTGGCTGAGGTCGAAGTAGTTCTGGATCATCGGCGAGGCGTTCTCGAGGATGCCGATGCCGGCGGTGACGTTGGTGAACAGCACCACCCACAGCAGCCAGAACTGCGGGGTCTTGAGAGAGGTCTTCGCGTCGACCTGGATGCCGGAGGACACCTTGGCGACGTGCTCGCTCGGCTCCCACCCCGCGGGCTTCCAGCCCTTCTGCGGCACGCGGATGACGATGCCGCCCAGGCTCATGAGGATCACGTAGATGATGCCCAGGGCGATCCAGGTGGGCACGAGGGCGTCCACCTGCGTGGCGCCGAAGCTGTCGAGCATGCGGTTCGACAGGTTCGAGGCCAGCAGCGCGCCGCCGCCGAAGCCCATGATCGCCAGGCCGGTCGCGAGGCCGGGGCGGTCGGGGAACCACTTGATGAGCGTGGACACGGGCGAGATGTAGCCCAGCCCCAGGCCCATGCCGCCGATC
>JAUIBG010000223.1 GCA_030428165.1 Actinomycetes bacterium | reverse complement strand
TGAACGCCTCGGACGCGTCGGCCATCTGCTCGTTGATTCCGGCCTCGGACTCGGTGAGGTCGCCCACCTCGTCGAGGACCGCGAGCGCGACGTTGACGCCGTTCGTGACGAGCCTCGTCGGGTCGAGCACGCGCACGTACTCGGCGAGCTCGCGCGCGAGCGCCCCGCCATGGGGCGTCCCGACCTCGACGATCTCGTTGCCGATCGAGTACATGATCACGCTGGGGTGGTTGGCGTCCTTCGCCACCAGGGCCTCAAGGTCGTCGCGCCACCAGCGGGGGAAGTCGTGGGAGTAGTCCAGCGGCGTCTTGCCACGGGTCCACATGTCCCACGCCTCGTCCATCACGAGCATGCCGAGCCGGTCGCAGGCGTCGAGCATGGCCCGCGATGCGGGATTGTGCGCCGTGCGGATCGCGTTGAAGCCCGCCTCCTTGAGCAGCGCGATCCTGCGCTCCTCGGCGCGAGGCAGCGCGGCGCCGCCCAGCGGCCCGTTGTCGTGGTGGATGCACGCGCCCCTGAGCAGCACCTGCTCGCCGTTGATGCGCAGGCCGCGCCTCGCATCGGCCGTCACCGTCCTGATGCCGAACGCGACCTCGCGAGCGTCGCCCTCGCCGAGCGTCACCCGCGCGGCGTACAGCGACGGGGAGTCGACGCTCCAGAGCTCAGGGGCGTCCACCAGGAAGCGGTGCCGCACGACGGTCTCGACGCCGGGCGCGACCGTCGCGGGCGACGAGTCCGATTCGAGTGAGGTGCCGTCGGGCGTGTACAGCTCCGCGCCGATGCGGAGCGTCGCCGTCCTGTGCCCCGCGTTGCGCACGGTGGTGGCGATCTCGACGGTCGCGACGCCGTCCTCGACGCTCCGCGTGGTCGCGCGCACGCCGTCAGGGACGATGTGCGCGAGCGGATCCACGTGGAGGCGCACCTCGCGGTGGAGGCCGGCACCGGAGTACCAGCGGGAGTCCTCGGCGGCCCTGGTCTCGATGCGCAGCTCGTTCGCCTCACCGGGCCTCAGGTACGGCGTGAGGTCGACGAAGAAGCGCGCGTAGCCGTCGGCGCGGTGCCCGGCCAGCTCGTCGTTGAGGAACACCTGCGCGTGGCGCTGCGCTCCCTCGACCTCGAGCCTGACGACGCGATCGCTCCACTCCTCAGGCACGTCGAGGGTGCGGCGGTAGCTCGCGAACACCGAGGGGTGGAACGCGCTCGCGCCCGCGGCGGGCGCCGTCGGGGTGCGCTCGGCGTCGCGCATCGCGTCGTGGGGCAGGCGCACCTCGACCTCTGCACCGCCCTCGCCGTTCGCGGCGGCGAAGGGTCCCTCGAAGCCACGGAGGGTCCAGCCATCGGTCAGTGTGAACGTTGCCACCAGTGCGGTCCTCGTCTCGTCGTCGAGAAGGTCGATCGGGGATGACGTCAATCTAGCCCTGCGGCAGGCGTCCCGCGCGCCGCACCGTGTCCCGACATGTCCTGGACACCTGTACCGGGCAGAATGGGCGCATGAGCCTCCCCGGGATCGACCGCTCGCCCACGCCGCACCGCCTCGGCGTCCACATCGTGGACGGCGGCGTCGTGGTCGGCGTCTACGCCGCGCACGCGTCGGGCGTCGACTTCTGTCTCTTCGACGATGACGAGGAGACGCGCATCCCGCTGCACGGCCCGACCGCCGGCGTGTGGCACGCGTTCGTCCCCGGCATCGGCGAGGGCCAGGAGTACGGCTTCCGCGCCTCGGGACCGTGGGCGCCCAAGGAGGGCCACCTCTACAACCCCGCCAAGCTGCTGCTCGACCCGTATGGGCGCGGCATCAACGGCGATCTCGCGCACGTCACGGACCCGGGCGCGCAGGCGATGCTCGCGTCGCGCGCCGCGACCGACTCCGCGCCCTACGTGCCGCGATCGGTCGTCACCGCGGAGCCAGGCGGATGGTGGCAGACCCCGCGGCCGCACGTGCCGTGGGAGGACACGGTCATCTACGAGGTGCACGTCAAGGGCTTCACGAAGCTCATGGAGGCGGTGCCCGAGGAGCTGCGCGGCACCTACGCAGGCCTGGCGCACCCCGCCGCGGTGGAGTACCTCCAGGACCTCGGCGTGACGACGGTCGAGCTGCTGCCCATCCACGCGTTCGCGAACGAGCCCCACCTCGAGCACATGGACCTCACGAACTACTGGGGCTACTCGACGCTGAACTTCTTCTCGCCGCACCCCGGCTACGCGACCGAGGAGGCCAGGGCCAAGGGCGCGCAGGGCGTGCTCGACGAGTTCGTCGGGATGGTCGACCTGCTGCACAAGGCCGGCCTCGAGGTCATCCTGGACGTGGTCTACAACCACACGACCGAGGGCAGCCACAACGACCGCACCCTCAGTTGGAAGGGCCTCGACAACTTCGACTACTACCGGCGCCACCCGCACAACCCCGGCTGGTACGACGACACCACGGGCACCGGCA
>JAUIBG010000065.1 GCA_030428165.1 Actinomycetes bacterium | reverse complement strand
ACGGGTGTCAGCTTGGCGGCGCGCGGCGCCAGGGCGGCGTACTTCAGCGAGCGGCCATCCGGCAGTAGCACGACCCCGTCCGCCGTGGTCAGGTCGGCACGCGCCACGCCTGTCTCCTGCGCGGCGGCTTCCTTGAGCGTTTCGCGTGCAACAGCGCCGGCAAGGCGGAGCTTCTGGTCGCCGTACATCCCGGCGACCTCGAGCATTGCCGACCCGGTGGCGGGCGCGGCCAACTTCGAGGTCGACTACGACAACGGCGCACTGGGCCACGTGGAGGCCGCCGTGACTGCGGCGAAATTCTACGAGATGCAGTTCCTGGGCCAGAACGAGGCCCGGGGCGGCAAGAAGGCCCGCCTGGTCGCCCACAAGGTGAGCGGGGGCGTCATCGAGCAGCTGGGCACGCCATACGAGCTCTACACCAACCCGCAGACCACGTTCGTCGCCAACTTCCTGGGCAGGTCGAACCTCATCAAGGGTACGGTCGTCGGGCGTGAGGGCTCCGGCGCCGATGCCGTGGTCAAGGTGGACATGCACGGCACCGTGGCGTCCATCAAGGCCTCGAGGGTGCACACCGACTCGAACGAGGGCTGGATCGGCATCCGGCCCGAGAAGGTGCTCATCCAGCCCGAGGGCACGCAGCTCGACGCTCCCGGCAGCCACCTGCCGGGCGCCGTCGTGGTCGACGCCAGCTACATCGGCGTCTCGACCGAGTACACGCTGCGGATGCCGTGGGGCCAGGAGATCATCTGCTTCGAGCAGAACACCGGCCGCCGCGGCGGGCTCGTCCCTGTGGGCACCAAGGTCGACGTGTCCTGGCGCCCCGAGTTCGCGTTCCTGCTGGACTCGTCGCAGGACGCGACAGCCGGAACCGAGGAGGACTAGCCGTGGAGGCGTTCCAGCGGCTCCTCGGGCGGAACTCCGCCTACATCCTCATCGGACCGGCGGCGCTGTGGCTCGGCATCTTCTTCCTGCTGCCGATGGTGTCGCTGCTGACGACCTCTCTGTCGGATCCCGCAGGCTCGCCGATCTCCGGCTACCAGCTC
Organism: Actinomycetes bacterium; assembly: GCA_030428165.1. Taxonomy (GTDB): domain Bacteria; phylum Actinomycetota; class Actinomycetes; order Actinomycetales; family Demequinaceae; genus Demequina. The sequence continues at coordinate 11,355 of JAUIBG010000065.1, read as the reverse complement.
ACCTTCAGGTTCGCGAACTACGCCGAGGCCATGGGCGACTACTGGACCTACCTGGTCCGCTCGCTGGTCTACGCGGGCATCGCGACGGTGCTGTGCCTCATCCTGGGCTACATCCTCGCGTACGCGATCGCGTTCAAGGCCGGCAGGTTCAAGACGATCATGCTGGTCCTCGTGGTGGCGCCGTTCTTCACGTCGTTCCTCGTGCGCACGCTGTCGTGGAAGCTGATCCTGGCGGACAACGGCTGGGTGGTCGAGACGCTCAAGGCCATCCACCTGCTGCCCGAGGACGGCAGGCTGCTCGCCACGCCCTTCGCGGTGATCGCCGGCCTCACGTACAACTTCCTGCCCTTCATGATCCTGCCGCTGTACACGAGCCTCGAGAAGATCGACCCCCGCCTGCTGCAGGCGTCGAGCGACCTGTACGCGAACCCGATCCAGACCTTCCTCAAGGTGACCTGGCCGCTGTCGCTGCCCGGCGTCGTCGGCGGCACGCTGCTGACGTTCATCCCCGCCTCGGGTGACTACATCAACGCGTCGTTCCTGGGCAACACGAACACCCAGATGGTCGGCAACAGGATCCAGGCGCTGTTCACGACGGCGAGCGACTATCCGCACGCCGCGGCGCTGTCGGTGATCCTCATGGTGCTCATCGTCGCGATGGTGCTGTTCTATGTGCGCCGCGCGGGGACGGAGGACCTGCTGTGACCCGCATCGGTTCCTTCATCGGGCGCCACCTCATGCTCACGCTGGGCCTGCTGGTGCTGCTGTACATGTACATCCCGAACTTCATCGTCGCCCTGATGTCGTTCAATGACGCCTCCGAGTCGCGCAACCTCTACCAGTTCCAGTCCTTCACCTGGGACAACTGGCTGAACCCGTGCGAGCCCATGGGCATGTGCGAGTCGCTGCGGGTGAGCATCAGCATCGGCCTGCTCGCGACGATCTTCGCGACCATCCTCGGCACTCTGGCGGCGTTCGCCCTGGTGCGGCACCGCTTCGAGGGCCGCGCGACGATGAACCTGATGATCTTCCTGCCGATGGCCACCCCGGAGATCGTGATGGGCTCGTCGCTGCTGGCGCTGTTCGTCGCCGCCGGCATGGGCGGCCAGCTCGGATTCGGCACGATCCTGATCGCCCACATCCTGTTCTGCCTGTCGTTCGTGGTCGTCACCGTGCGCTCGCGTCTGTCGGGTCTCGACTCGAACCTCGAGCAGGCGGCGATGGATCTCTATGCGAACGAGTGGCACGCGTTCTGGCGGGTGACCTTCCCGCTGGTCTTCCCCGGCATCCTGGCCGCGGCGCTGCTGTCGTTCTCGCTGTCGTTCGACGACTTCATCATCACGAACCTCAACTCGGGCCAGACGGTGACGTTCCCGATGTTCGTGTGGGGTGCGGCGCAGCGTGGCGTGCCGATGCAGGTGAACGTGATCGGCACCGTGATGTTCCTCGCGGCGCTCGCGATCGTCATCGGCGGCGAGGTGCTGAACCGCCGCAGGGCGAGGCTGCAGGCCGCGAAGTAGACGGGCCGCGCCCGGCCGCCGCTGGCGAGGCGTCAGGACAGACGAAAGGGCCGGATCCGGGAGGAGAATGAACCCGGATCCGGCCCTTCGGCTCTCCCCCTAGAGCCGGCTGTACGCCTCCGTCAGCACCTCGCGCAGGATGCGCTCGATCTCGTCGAACTCGGTCTGGCCGATGATCAGCGGGGGAGCGAGCTGCACGACCGGGTCGCCGCGGTCGTCGGCGCGGCAGTACAGGCCCGCCTCGAAGAGCGCGGGGGAGAGGTAGCCGTACAGCACCCGCTCGCTCTCCTCGGCGGAGAAGGACGTCTTGGTCGCCTTGTCCTTGACGAGCTCGATCCCGTAGAAGTAGCCGTCGCCGCGCACGTCGCCGACGATCGGGAGGTCGGTCAGCCTGTCGAGCGTCGCCTTGAACGCGGAGGCGTTCGTCGAGACGTGCTCGAGGATGCCCTCCTCCTCGAAGATGTCGAGGTTCTTGAGCGCGACTGCGGTCGAAACCGGGTGGCCGCCGAACGTGTAGCCGTGGGCGAACGCGGTGCGCTGCTCGAGGAACGGCGCCATGAGGCGGTCGTTGATGAGCACGGCGCCGAGTGGCGAGTAGCCCGAGGTCAGGCCCTTGGCCGAGGTGATCATGTCGGGCTCGTAGTCGAAGCGCTGCGCGCCGAACATCGTGCCGAGCCTGCCGTAGGCGCAGATCACCTCGTCGGAGACCAGCAGCACGTCGTACTCATCGCAGATCTCGCGCACGCGCTGCCAGTACCCGGGCGGCGGCGGGAAGCAGCCGCCGGCGTTCTGGACGGGCTCGAGGAAGACGGCGGCGACGCTGTCGGGGCCCTCGTACTCGATGGCGAGTGCGATCTGGTCCGCCGCCCAGCGGCCGAAGGCCTCGGGGTCGGAGCCGTCGAGCAGGCCCGCCGTGATCTCGTCGGCGCGGTAGAGGTTGGTGTTGGGCACGCGGAACGTCGACGGCACGAGCGGCTCGAACTGCTGCTTGAGCTCGGGGATGCCGGTGATCGACAGCGCGCCCTGCGTGGTGCCGTGGTACGCGACAGCGCGCGAGATGACCTTGTGCTTCATGGGCTTGCCCGTGAGCTTGAAGTAGTTCTTCGCGAGCTTCCATGCGGTCTCGACCGCCTCGCCGCCACCGGTGGTGAAGAACACGCGGTTCAGTCCGCCTGGCGCGGCGTTCGCGAGGCGCTCCGCGAGCTCGATCGCCGTGGGGTGCGCGTAGGACCACAGCGGGTGGAACGCGAGCTCGCTCGCCTGGGCCGCAGCGGCCTGGGCCAGCTCGGTGCGGCCGTGCCCCAGCTGGTTCACGAAGAGGCCGGCAAGGCCGTCGAGGTAGCGACGGCCCTTGACGTCCCAGATGTAGGCGCCCTCGCCTCGCACGATGATGGGCACGTCCGACTCGGCGTACCTGTGGTGCTGGGTGAAGTGCATCCAGAGGTGGTCCTTGGCTGCGCTCTGCATCTGGTCGTATTCCATGCCCCCATTGTCATGGACGGCACTACCCTGCGCAACTGAAACCACGCTAGTGTGGCGTCTAGACAGAGGATTTCGTCGATGAAATCTGTCTGTAACGAACGAAATCGTCGCTCAGGGGGGGCGATGAGCGAGAGGAGTCCGAGTGCCGTCGACCGTGTTCGAGCGCGAAGCGCCCGACCCGCAGACCGTGCACGAGGCCCTCGCCGGGTCGACCCTCGGCTCCTTCTGGACCGCCACCGTCGACGCACCCTCCTACGCGCCGCTCGCGGGCGACACGACCGTCGACCTCGCGATCGTCGGCGGCGGCTACAGCGGGCTGTGGACCGCGGTGCTCGCCAAGGAGCGCGACCCGCACATGTCGGTGGTCGTCCTGGAGGCCGAGCGGATCGGATGGGCGGCCTCGGGCCGCAACGGCGGCTTCTGCGAGCCGAGCATCACCCATGGCCACGACAACGGCGCCTCGCGCTGGCCGGACGAGATCGAGGAGCTCGACCGCCTGGGTTCCGAGAACCTCGACGCGATCCAGCGCGCCGTCGTCCATTACTCGATGGACGTCGAGTTTGAGCGCACCGGCGAGCTCTCGGTCGCGGTCGAGCCCCACCAGCTCGCGTGGCTCGACGAGGACGCCCTCGACGCCGCGCAGACGCGGGCGATCGTCGACTCGCCCACCTACCTGGGCGGCCAGCTCGACCATGAGACGGCACTGGTGCACCCCTACCGCCTCGCAGTCGAGCTCGCGCGCGTCGCGACCGAGCTGGGCGTCGTCATCCGCGAGGGCACGCGCGTCACGCGGCTCGACGGCACGTCCCTCGTGACCGATGCGGGCACGGTCCGCGCGGGCCGCGTCGCCCTGGCGACGAATGTCTTCCCCTCGCTGCTGAAGCGCAATGCGCTGATGACCGTCCCCGTCTACGACTACGTGCTCGTCACCGAGCCGCTCAGCGACGCGCAGCTGGCGTCGATCGGCTGGGAGGGCAGGCAGGGCGTGGGCGACATGGGCAACCAGTTCCACTACTACCGGCTCACGGCGGACAACCGCATCCTGTTCGGCGGCTACGACGCGATCTACCACGCAGGCGGCAGGGTCAAGGAGGAGTACGAGGACCGGCCGGCGTCGTTCGCGACCCTGGCGAGCCACTTCCTCACGACCTTCCCGCAGCTCGCTGGCATCCGCTTCACCCACCGCTGGGCCGGCGCGATCGACACGTGCAGCCGGTTCACCGCCTTCTTCGGCACCGCCAGGGGCGGCCGCGTCGCGTACGCGCTGGGCTACACGGGCCTGGGCGTAGCCGCGACGCGGTTCGGCGCCGATGTGATGCTCGACCTGCTCTCGGGGGCCACCACCAAGCGCACGCAGCTCGAGATGGTGAGGCAGCGGCCGCTGCCGTTCCCTCCCGAGCCGATCGCCTATGCGGGCATCCAGCTGACGCGGCGCTCGCTCGACAGGGCCGACCACCGTCACGGGCACCGGGACCTGCTGCTGAGGACGCTCGACGCGGTGGGTATGGGGTTCGACTCGTGACCCCGCCGATGCTGGAGCCAGGCTCTGCGGTGTCCGCGACCTCAATGGCGCTCGCGCCGTGGGAGTCGCCGGAGCCTGGCGCTCCGGCCACGTCGCTGGCGACGGTCGCGGTGCTGGGCGGCACGGAGATCGGCGTCTGGGAGCACTCCCCAGGACGCAGCGAGGACCTCGAGGAGGACGAGGTCTTCGTCGTACTGTCGGGCGCCGCGACGCTCGAGTTCGTCGAGCCGCGCAGGCCCGCGCTCAGCATCGGCCCAGGCGACCTCGTGCGCCTCGCGGCCGGCGAGCGCACCATATGGAATGTGACCGCGACGCTGCGGAAGGTCTACCTCTGCAGCGCCGAGGACGACATGATCGGGGCCGCGACGGCGCGGCAGGACACCTCAGGGAGCAGCAGATGACGACGACCATCCACCACCACATCGGGGGCGCGGCCTACGGCACACCAGAGCGCACCGGCAGGGTCTTCAACCCCGCCACAGGGGAGCAGACCGCCGAGGTGGCCTTCGCGAACGCCGCCGACGTCGACCACGCGATCGCCGTCGCTGCCCAGGCGCAGCGCGCCTGGCAGGACATGGGCCTCGTGAAGCGGGCCGGCGTGTTCTTCAGGATGCGTGAGCTGCTCGTCCAGCACTCGGACGAGCTCGCCGCGGCGATCACCTCGGAGCACGGCAAGGTGCTGTCCGACGCCGCAGGCGAGATCTCCCGCGGGATCGAGAACGTCGAGTTCGCGTCCGGCCTGGTGAACCTCCTCAAGGGCGAGCACTCGACGCAGGTCGCCGCGGGCGTCGATGTCCACACGATCAAGCAGCCCATCGGCGTGGTGGCGTGCATCACGCCGTTCAACTTCCCCGCGATGGTGCCGCTGTGGATGAGCGCCTCCGCGCTCGCGACCGGCAACGCGGTGATCCTCAAGCCCAGCGAGAAGGACCCGTCGTCGGCGATGATCCTGGCGCGGCTGTGGGAGGAGGCGGGCGTGCCGCCCGGCGTCTTCAACGTCGTGCACGGCGACAAGGAGGCGGTCGACGCGCTCCTCGACGCCCCCGGCATCGGCGCCGTCAGCTTCGTGGGATCGACCCCGATCGCCCGCTCGATCTACGCGCGTGCGGCCGCGACGGGTAAGCGCGTCCAGGCGCTCGGCGGCGCCAAGAACCACATGATCGTGATGCCGGACGCGGACCTCGACATGGCCGCCGACGCCGCCGTCTCCGCCGCCTACGGATCGGCGGGCGAGCGCTGCATGGCGATCTCCGTCCTGGTCGCGGTGGGCGAGGCGACGGCCGATGCCGTGGTCGCCAAGATCGCCGAGCGCGCGGCCGGGCTCACCATCGGCGCTGGCACCGACCCGTCCTCGCAGATGGGCCCGCTCATCACCGCGGAGCACCGCGAGAAGGTCGCCGGCTACGTCACCGATGCCCCGGCCGAGGGCGCCGAGGTCGTGATCGACGGCACCGCCGCGGCGTTCGACTCCGACGGCTACTTCCTGGGCGTCAGCCTCGTCGACAGGGTGACGCCCGAGATGAAGGTCTACCGCGACGAGATCTTCGGACCCGTGCTGTCCGTGGTCCGCGTGGAGACGTACGAGGAGGCCGTCGATCTCATCAACGCCAACTCGTTCGCCAACGGCACCGCGATCTTCACCAGGGACGGTGCCACCTCGCGCCGCTTCGCCGACGACATCCACGTCGGCATGGTGGGCGTCAACGTCCCGCTGCCGGTGCCTATCGGCGCCTACTCGTTCGGCGGCTGGAAGGACTCGCTGTTCGGCGACTCCCACATCTACGGCCCCGAGTCCATCCACTTCTACACGCGCTCCAAGGTCGTGACGACCCGCTGGCCCGACGCCAGCGAGTCTCAGATCGACCTCGGATTCCCGTCGAACCACTAGGACCGCCCATGACCGCAGCACCGCTCGTCGCAGGAGGCCCCGGCCTCGCCCAGCGTCGGCACCTCGCCACCGCCATTCCCGGCCCGGCGTCGCAGGACCTCATCGCGCGCAAGGGCGCGGCCGTCGCGGCGGGCGTGGGGCACACCGCTCCCGTCAGCGCCGTGGCGGCGGGCGGAGGCGTCGTGATCGACGCCGACGGCAACTCGCTCATCGACCTGGGCTCCGGCATCGCCGTCACCGGCGTGGGCAACTCCCACCCCGCCGTGGTGGAGGCCGTCGCCGCCCAGGCGGCGCAGTTCACGCACACGTGCTTCATGGTGTCGCCCTACGAGGGATACGTCGCGGTGTGCGAGGAGTTGAACAGGCTCACTCCCGGCGACCACGAGAAGCGCTCGGCGCTGTTCAACTCCGGCGCCGAGGCCGTCGAGAACGCGATCAAGATCGCGCGCCACGCGACCGGAAGGCAGGCGGTGGTCGCGTTCGACCACGCGTACCACGGGCGCACCAACCTCACCATGGCGCTCACGGCCAAGGCGATGCCGTACAAGTCGGGGTTCGGGCCCTTCGCGCCCGAGGTCTACCGCGCGCCGGTGTCGTACCCGCTGCACGACGGCCTGAGCGGCCCCGACGCCGCGGCGCGCGCCATCTCGATGATCGAGAAGCAGGTGGGCGCTTCGCAGCTCGCGGCCGTGATCATCGAGCCGGTGCTGGGCGAGGGCGGCTTCATCGTCCCCGCCCCCGGCTTCCTGCCGGCCATCGCCGACTGGTGCCGTGCCAACGGCGTCGTGTTCATCGCCGACGAGATCCAGACCGGCTTCGCCAGGACCGGCGCGATGTTCGCGTGCGAGCACGACGGCGTCGTGCCCGACCTCATCACCACGGCCAAGGGCATCGCTGGCGGGCTCCCGCTGGCAGCCGTCACCGGGCGCGCGGAGATCATGGACGCGGTCCACACCGGCGGCCTCGGCGGCACCTACGGAGGCAACCCGATCGCCTGCGCCGCCGCCCTCGCGGCCATGCGCGTGTATGAGGAGGAGGGTCTCGTCGAGCGCGCCTCGGCCATCGGACGGCTCATCGCGGAGCGCTTCGCCAGCGTGGACGACCCTCGCATCGGCGAGGTCCGCGGGCGCGGCGCCATGATGGCCGTCGAGTTCGTCGACCCGGCGACCGGCGCGCCCGACCCGGCCACGGCATCGGCCGTCGCGAAGGCATCGATCGCTCAGGGCGTAATCGTCCTCACGTGCGGCACCTACGGCAACGTGATCCGCTTCCTGCCGCCGCTGACCATCGGCGACGAGCTCCTCGCCGAGGGCCTGGACGTCGTGGTCGCGGCGCTGGAGGACGCGCGATGACCGCCGCGAACGCGCTGCTGGCCTCCGTCCCCAGGGGCCTGTACATCGGCGGCGCCTGGCGGGACTCGTCCGACGCGGCGGTCTTCGACGTGGCCAACCCGGCCACGGGGGAGACGATCGCGACGATCGCCGACGCCTCCGTCGCGGACGGCGCCGCCGCGCTGGACGCGGCCGTGGCCGCCGCCGACGCATGGGCCGCGACCGCCCCGCGTGCCCGCGGCGAGATCCTGCGCAGGGCCTTCGACCTGGTCACCGCCAGGGCGGACGAGTTCGCGCTGCTGATGACGCTCGAGATGGGCAAGCCGCTCGCGGAGGCGCGCGGCGAGGTGGCCTACGGCGCCGAGTTCCTGCGGTGGTTCTCCGAGGAGGCGCCGCGGATCGCCGGGCGCTTCGGGTCGAATCCCGAGGGCACCGGACGCATGATCGTGTCCCAGCGCCCCGTCGGCCCGTCGTTCCTCATCACGCCGTGGAATTTCCCGCTCGCGATGGCGACCCGCAAGATAGCGCCGGCGCTCGCGGCCGGCTGCACGGTCGTCGTGAAGCCCGCTGCGCTCACCCCGCTCACGACGCTGCTGCTCGCCTCGGTGCTCGAGGAGGCCGGGGTGCCAGCGGGCGTCGTCAATGTGATCACGACGACCAGGTCGCGCGATGTCTCGACTCCGATCATCGCCGACCCGCGCCTCAGGAAGCTGTCCTTCACCGGCTCGACCGAGGTGGGACGCGCGCTGATGAAGCAGGCGGCCGACGGCATCCTCAGGGTGTCGATGGAGCTGGGCGGCAACGCCCCGTTCGTCGTCTTCGACGACGCCGACCTGGACGCCGCCGTCGAGGGGGCGCTCATCGCGAAGTTCAGGAACATCGGCCAGGCGTGCACGGCGGCCAACCGGTTCATCGTCCACGCCTCCGTCGCGCAGGAGTTCGCAGCACGAGTGACCGAGCGCGTACGCGCGATGCGCGTCGGCGACGGCACCCAGGAGGGCGTGCAGATCGGCCCGCTCATCGACGCTGCCGCAGTCGCCAAGTCGTCGGAGCTCGTGGCCGATGCGGTGGCGAGGGGCGCGAGCGTCCTCACCGGCGGCAGCGCGGTCGACGGGCCCGGCACCTTCTACGAGCCCACCGTCGTGTCCGGCGTCGCTGCCGGCTCGGCGATCCTCACGGAGGAGATCTTCGGGCCCGTGCTGGCCATCGCCACGTTCGAGACCGAGGACGAGGCCGTCGCGCTCGCGAACGGCACCGAGTACGGGCTGGTGTCCTACGTCTTCACTCAGGACCTCGCCCGCGGCCACCGCATGATCGACCGGCTGGACACCGGGATGATGGGCCTCAACGCGGGCGTCGTGTCCAACGCCGCAGCCCCGTTCGGGGGCGTCAAGATGTCCGGCATCGGCCGCGAGGGCGGTGCCGAGGGCATCCACGAATACCTGTCGACCAAGTACACGCTGATCCCCGCCACCTAAGGAGAGCCATGAGCGCCTACGCAGTCACCAACCCGTCCACCGGCGAGGTCCTCGCCGAGTACCCCACGGCGAGCGACGCCGAGATCGCCGCCGCCGTCGACGCGGCCGAGTCCGCGTACCGGGCGTGGGCCCGTGTCACGCCCGCCGAGGAGCGCGCCGCCATCGTCCGCCGCGTCGCCGAGCTCCACCGGGAGCGGCTCGACGAGCTTGCGACGCTGATCGTGCGCGAGATGGGCAAGCCGTGGGCGCACGCGACCGGCGAGGTGGAGTTCGCCGCGGACATCACCGAGTACTACGCCGACAACTGGGAGAAGATCACGGGCGACAGCCCGCTCGACATCCTCGGCGAGGGGACCGCGGTGATCCGCCGCGCGCCCATCGGCCCGCTGCTGGGGATCATGCCGTGGAACTTCCCCTACTACCAGGTGGCCAGGTTCGCCGCGCCGAACATCGTGGTCGGCAACACGATCATCCTCAAGCACGCGCCGCAGTGCCCCGAGTCGTCCGCCGCGATCGCGCAGATGTACAAGGACGCGGGCTTCCCCGAGGGCGTCTACGTGAACGTCTATGCCAGCAATGAGCAGGCGGCCGACATCATCGCCGATCCGCGCGTCCAGGGCGTGTCCGTCACCGGATCCGAGCGCGCGGGCTCGGCCGTCGCGGCGCTCGCGGGCCAGCACCTGAAGAAGGTCGCCCTGGAGCTGGGCGGCTCCGACCCGTTCATCCTGCTGTCGACCGACGACCTCGACGCCGTCGTGGAGCAGGCCGTCGAGGCGCGCCTGGACAACTCCGGCCAGTCCTGCAACGCGCCCAAGCGCTTCATCGTCATCGACTCGCTGTACGACGAGTTCCTCGCCAAGTTCACGGAGGCCATGGTCGGCACCGCGATGGGCGACGGGTTCGACGAGTCCAACGAGATCGGCCCGCTGTCCTCGCTGACGGCCGCCGAGCGCCTCGCCGGCCAGGTGGACCGCGCGGTCGAGCAAGGCGCGACGCTGGTGACCGGGGGCAAGCGCGACGGCGCCTTCTACCAGCCGACCGTGCTGACCGACATCACGCCTGAGATGGACGTGTACCGCGAGGAGCTGTTCGGCCCAGCGTCGTCTGTCTACAAGGTGTCCTCCGAGGAGGAGGCCGTCGAGCTCGCGAATGCGACGCCGTTCGGGCTGGGCAGCTACGTCTACACGACCGACCCGGCCCAGGCGGACCGCGTGGCCGAGGCGATCGACGCCGGCATGGTCTACGTCAACTGCGTGCTGGCCGACAGCCCCGAGCTGCCCTTCGGCGGCGTGAAGCGCTCCGGCACCTCGCGCGAGATGGGACTGCTGGCGGCGGACGAGTTCGTCAACAAGAAGCTCATCAGGGTCGCGCCCTAGCGCTCACGCCTCGGCGGGCGGCCCGCAATGAGCGGGCCGCCCGTGCTGTTCGCGCACTGCCCCCAGGCCGGTCCCAGCGCCCACCTGGCCACGGCATCGGCGAGGGCGATCGCTCCGTCCCCGGCATCGGCCCGGGGCTCCTTCCGGAGTGTGCGGACCCACCACGTGTCCCTTTCGGGCACTTCGAGGTCACCAACCTCGCGATCCGGACCGAGGTGCGGTCCTCTCGCCGCCCTCGGACTGCCGGGAGTCTCGGTCACGGACGGCGGCCGGTGCACGCTGGTCGCCGTGAGCGCCAGGCGGACGCGCGACTAGACTCGACCACCATGGCCACCGACTTCCCCGCCGAGCTCTCGGCGCTCACCGGCACGTTCCAGCAGATCGAGGCGGTGCTCGACCCGGAGGCCCTCCAGGCGAAGGTCGACGAGCTCGAGAAGGAGGCATCGGCCCCCGATCTGTGGAACGACCAGGAGAACGCGCAGGCGGTGACGAGCGCGCTCAGCGCCGTCCGCGCCGAGCTCGACAGGGTCAACGGCTTCGCGAGCCGCATCGACGACCTTGGCGTCCTCGTGGAGATGGCCCAGGAGGCCGACGACGCCGAGACGCTGGCGGAGGCCGAGGTCGAGCTCGCCTCCCTCAAGAAGGCGCTCGCGGCCATGGAGGTCAGGACGCTGATGACGGGGGAGTGGGACGAGCGTGACGCGGTCGTCACTATCCGCGCCGGTGCGGGCGGCGTCGACGCCGCCGACTTCGCCGCG
>JAUIBG010000064.1 GCA_030428165.1 Actinomycetes bacterium | reverse complement strand
CTCCCGGCGCACGCGCGGTCGTGGCGGAGTCCGCGGGCTACGTGACCTCGATCGCCATGGACTACCTCGCCGAGAGTGCGGAGGGGCGTGACGTGACGGTCCACCTCGCCGTGCTGCCCGGCGCGGCGCTCGGGGTGGGGGAGGCCCTCGCGTACGTCACGGGCACCGACGACATCGACGGCGACGTGCGCGCCTCGGTGCTGATCGAGTCTCACCGCACCTATGAGCAGGACCCGCGGCTGGCACTGGTCGCGCTCTCCGAGATCGGCTCTCGAGCCCTGTCGCCAGCGGTGAACGACCCCGGCACGGCGATCGACGTGCTCGGGGCGCTGCAGCGGGTGCTCACGCGCGTGCTCCAGACGAAGCCCGACGATGCCGTGGACTACGCTCGGGTCCACGTGCCGGCGGTCGGTCTCGACGATCTGGTCGACGACGCGCTCCGGCCCATCGCACGCGACGGCGCCGGTGTCGTCGAGGTCGCGCTGCGGGTGCAGAAGACCATTGCGGCGCTGCTGGTGCTCGCGGACGGCGAGGCGGCCCAGGTCCTGCGTGCCGCATCGGCCCGTGCCGCCGACCGCTCGCTGCGCGCGCTGGACGACGATGGCGACCGCCTCCTCGTCGAGAAGGCGGCCGCCGCGAATCAGGAGCGCTGAGCGCTAGGCCATCGTGAGGTGGCCGGAGCCGTCGGCCTCGACCTCCCACCCCAGGGTCACCTCGTCGCCCTCGGCCAGGCGTCCCTCGACGATCTCCTTGGCGAGCTCGTTGAGGATCCTGGTCTGGATGAGCCTCTTGAGGGGCCTGGCGCCGAACGCCGGGTCGAAGCCGTCCGTCGCGAGCGCCTGGCGCAGCGATTCGTCGACCTCGACGCGGATGTCCTTGCCTTCCTCGAGGCGCGCGGCCATCTTCGCGATCTCCGTGTCCACGATGCCCTTCATAGCGGCGGGATCGATGCGGTCGAACACCACGATCTCGTCGAGCCGGTTGAGGAACTCGGGACGGAACGCACCGCGCAGCACCTGGTGGAGCTGAGCCTCGAGCTCGGTGCGGTCCTGGCCGTCCCACGCGAGCACCAGGTCGGAGCCCAGGTTGGACGTCATGATCAGCACCGTGTTCGTGAAGTCCACCGTGCGGCCCCGGCCGTCGGTGAGGCGGCCGTCGTCCAGCACCTGCAGCAGCACGTTCCAGACGTCGGGGTGGGCCTTCTCGACCTCGTCGAACAGCACGATCGAGTACGGGCGCCGGCGCACGGCCTCGGTGAGCTGGCCGCCCTGGTCGAATCCCACATAGCCAGGGGGAGCGCCGATGAGGCGCGCCACCGCGTGCTGCTCCATGTACTCGGACATGTCGATGCGCACCATGGCCCGCTCGTCGTCGAACAGCTGCTCGGCGAGCGTCCTGGCGAGCTCGGTCTTGCCCACGCCCGTCGGGCCGAGGAACAGGAACGAGCCGATGGGGCGGTGGGCGTCCGAGATGCCGGCGCGGGCGCGACGAATCGCGTCCGAGACCGCCGTGATAGCCCGGTCCTGGCCCACGACGCGCTCGTGGAGGCGGTCCTCCAGGTGCGACAGCTTCGACGACTCGCTCGTGAGCAGCTTCTCGACCGGCACTCCGGTCCACTTCGCCACGACCGATGCGATGTCGTCTCCGGTGACCTCCTCGCGCAGCATGCGCTGCTCCGACGGGATCCGGTCGAGCTCCGCGCGCGCGGCGGCCATCTCCTTCTCGGCCGCCGGCATCTCGCCGTAGCGGATGCGCCCTGCGGTCTCGAGCTCGCCGAGGCGCTCGGCGCGCTCCAGCTCGCCTCCCAGTCGCTCGAGACGCTCGGTGGCGGCGGAGAGGCGGACAATGAGGTCCTTCTCGCGCGCCCAGCGCATGTTGAGCTCCTCGGACTCGTGCTTGAGCGAGGCGATCTGCTCGTCGATCTCCCCGCGGCGCGCCTTCGCGGCGTCGGACTTGTCCTTCGCCACCTGGGTGCGCTCGATCTCGAGCTGCATGATCCGGCGGCGCGCGCGGTCGAGCTCGATGGGCATCGAGTCGAGCTGCATCTTCAGAGCGCTGGTGGCCTCATCGATCAGGTCGACCGCCTTGTCGGGCAGGAAGCGCTCGGTGATGTACCGGTCCGAGAGCTTCGCGGCTGCGACGATCGCCTCGTCGGTGATCTTCACGCCGTGGTGCACCTCGTACTTCTCCTGCAGGCCGCGCAGGATCGCAACGGTGTCGTCGAGCGACGGCTCGCCGACGTAGACCGGCTGGAAGCGGCGCTCCAGCGCCGAGTCCGTCTCGATGTGCTCGCGGTACTCGTTCAGCGTCGTCGCGCCGATCATGCGCAGCTTGCCGCGCGCCAGCATCGGCTTGAGGATGTTGCCGGCGTCGACCGAGCCCTCGGCCTTGCCTGCGCCGACGATCGTGTGCAGCTCGTCGACGAAGAGGATGATGCGGCCCTCGGCCTCCTCGACCTCCTTGAGGATCGCCTTGAGGCGCTCCTCGAACTGGCCGCGGTAGGCGGCGCCCGCCACGACGGCGGACATCGAGATCTCGATCACCCTGCGGTCCTGCAGGGAGGCGGGGACGTCGCCTGCGACGATGCGCTGGGCGAGGCCCTCGACGATCGCGGTCTTGCCGACGCCGGGCTCGCCGATGAGGACGGCGTTGTTCTTGGTGCGGCGTGTGAGCACCTGCATGACGCGGCGGATCTCCTCGTCCCGGCCGATGACGGGGTCGAGGTCGCCGGACTCCGCCAGCGACGTGAAGTCCTGGCCGTACGTCTCGAGTGCGCTGGCCTGCTCCTGCTGGTCGGCGGTGGGCTGGGTGGTCATGGCGTGTCCTCCTCACGTTCGGTTCAGGCGCCTCCTTGGCGCACTGCATAAGACTTGAGCCTGACTAACTCAAGTTTACATAACTAGCCGATGTGGGACAAGGGTGGGGCGCGTGACGGGAGGGGGCCGTCCGACCGGCGCCGGGTGAGTCGGCGGAGCGCTGATCCGGGTCGCTCCTCCGAGCGCAATGCACGACTTCGTCGCAGTCTCAGCCCTCTGCGAGCAGGCCCGCGCGCACGAACGCCGCAAAGTCGTGCACTGCGCAGGGAAGAACTGGGAAGGGAGGTGGCGGGCGAGGGGGAGTAGCAGGCGGTACTACCTCAGCGCGTCGGCGATCTTGGGCAGCACCTGGAACGCGATCGAGCGGTTCTTGAACTGGTTCACGGTGCCCACCACGTACGCGTCGAGATCCGGGATCCAGAACGCCACGGCTCCCGAGGCGCCCGAGTGCCCCTGCATCGGCGGCATCGCCCGCAGCCCGCTCATCGCGCGCGGGAGCGTGTAGCGCATCACGCCTGTTCCGTACGAGAGGGGGAAGAACATCGGCCGCCAGGTGGTGGTGGCGCGCTCGAGCAGCGCCTGCGGGACCAGGGTGCCGTCCCAGAAGGCGCGGATCATCGCGATCTGGTCGCGGGTCGTCGAGACCAGAGACCCGTCCGCGCCGAAGGAGGCCATCGCCTGCGGGATCCGCATGGTCTCGCGCCCGTACAGGAACGGCGCGATCTCGTCGTAGCGGCCGATGTCCGCCTCCGTGAACACGAACGAGGCGTCCATGCCAGCCGGACTCAGCACCCGCTCGCGGCAGACCTGCGCGTACGGCGCCTCGTCGAGCTCCTCGATGATGAGCTGCAGGAGCTGGAAGTTCGTGTCGCTGTAGCGTGCCTTGGCGGTGTCGCCCGGGGCGTGCGCGAGCGCGACGCCGCGGACGCGGTCCAGGGCCGAGTGCGGATCGGAGGCGACGTCGCCCTGGGTCAGCTCGACCGCCAGCGTGGTGCCGTCGCGACCGGGGCTCTCGAAGTAGTCGGCGATGCCGGACGTGTGGGAGAGGAGGTGCTCGACGGTGACGTCGCCGGAGAGGTCACGGCCGTCGAGCGTCGCGACGCCGTCGAGCGTGCCCTGCGGCAGCAGGGACGCCGCCGGGGTCTCGAGCGTGTAGCGGCCCTCGTGGACGTGCTGGAGCACGATCGCCGTGGTCGCGAGCTTGGTCGTGGACGCCACGAAGTAGAGCTCTCGCGCCCCCTCCTGAGTCCACTCCCAGGCGAGACCATCGCGCTGCCGGTACGCCGCGAACCGCACCTCCGAGGTGTCCCTGCGCGCCGCCGCCTTCTGCGCGATCCTGTCCAGTCGTGACGTGACATCTGTTCCCATTCGGGCGATTCTTCCGAGCCCCCGGCGGGTGCCGCATCGGCCGCGGGGACCATTCGCTCGCTGGTTTGGATCATCCCTCCGGATGGGCTATAGTTGTCTCTCGCTGCTCAAGCGATGGCCCCGTCGTCTAGCGGCCTAGGACACCGCCCTCTCAAGGCGGCGGCGCCGGTTCGAATCCGGTCGGGGCTACGGATGGAGACTCCCTCGTCAGACATGACGAGGGGGTCTTTTTTCGTCTCCGGGGATGTGCGACTATTCGCACCATGGCTTCACGCTCGGCGCGCTCCCTGGTGCGATTCCTCGTGCTGCTCGCGGTCGGCGCTGGTGTGGTGTGGTTCATCTTCATCGGGTACGACGTCGCGTCCTCGTGGGAGACGGGCAGGCGCGTCGAGGCCGCGCTCGTGGAGGCAGCCGACGGCAACGACGGTGGCACCACCACGATGTCCAGGGCGCTCGAGTCCCAGTTCCTCTCCACCGGCCTGGAGGCCGTCTATCCCGTGTGCCCGTACGTGCCCGAGGTGCAGGTGAGGGCGGCGCTGCTGCCGGACTGGGACTACGAGGGCGGCGACGGGCCCGACTCCGAGGGAGGCCGCGGGACCCTGCTCCTGCTCTACAGCGACGGGACTGTCTCGCCGGCCGCCTGGATCGACCCGTCGATCGACCTGTGCACCGGAGCCGACCCGAACGCCGTCGTCGCCGCGGACACCCCGTGGCGCATCGAGGCGGTCGGATCGTCGGGCGACTCCTGGGTGTTCCGACCTGCGCAGTAGACGCAGGTCGATCCGGCCACGCCGGCCTCCTGCCTAGTCGCTGAGGCTCTCGACCTTGGCCGCGATCGACTCGCCCCACGCCCGCGCGCGATCGAGCTCGCCATGGAGGAGCCGCGCGCCGTCCTCGGGCTTCTCGCCCACCTGCTCCACGTAGAAGCCCTCGGCGGGCACGATGTGGTGGTAGCCGGCCGCTCTGAGGCGTCTGAGGATCGAGCTCGACCCTCCGCGCCCGTCGGGCCCGCGGTACCGGGTGTCGAAGGCCGCCACCGGGCCCTCGGAGTGCTCGAGGGTGTCCAGCCACTCCCGCAGCAGCGGTCCACCGCGCTTCAACGACGTGTGCTCGCGGTGTCGGTGGCGCGCGACGAAGTCGAGTGAGTCCTCAGTGGGGATCGACATCGAGTGGGTGGGACCGCCGACGATCAGGATGTCGGCTCTCGCCAGGGCCTCGGGGGTCACCTCATCCGTGGTCAGCGCGACGGAGTCGTCGCCGTAGCCCTCCGCGACCTTGCCTGCGATGAGCGCAGTGTTCCCGAACAATGTCTCGAAGACCACCACCGCAGGCATGTCTCCACCCTACTTCGCCGCCTCCGACGCCGCGAGGGCCAATCCCCAGTGACGTGCTCGCTCGAGCTCGCCGTCCTTGAGCATCGAGCCGCGCTCGGCGCCCTGGGGGCTCTGGTGGACGTGGAACGCCTGCGGCTCGTCCGCCGGCTCGCGTCCCGTCGCAACGAGCTCCTTGAGGATCTCCTTGCTCGCGCTGCCGGCGAACCGGGAGGCGTAGCGCGTGTCGAAGGCCGCGACCCTCCCCGCGCCGGCTGGCACGGCGGCGAGCCAGTCGCGCATCGGCATGGTGTCGGAGCTGGCGGGCGGGATCGAGTCGGTGTCCCCCAAGCGCTCGGCGGTCGCGTGCGACTTCTGCGAGGGCAGTCCCCAGTTGTGCACGGGGCACCCCGCCACGATCAGGGTGGCGCTCGCCACCATTGCGGGCGTCGCGTCATCCGTCGCGGCGACCACGGCGTCCTCGCCCAGGCCGTCGCCGATCGCCCGCGCGACCGCCTCCGTGTTGCCGAACATCGACTCGAACACGACCAGCATCGTCATGCGCCCATGGTGGCGTGGACCACCTCGCGTGTCGAGTGTTGCCTCAGGCGTGGTCCAGGCTGCCCTCGGCCAGCGCCGCCACGTCGTCCGCGGTCGCGAGCCGCGCCCTCCACGCGGTCACGAGGTCCGCAGGTGGGATGCCGCAGGCAGGGTCCTCCGCTGGCTGCTTGGGTCTGTGCTTCGCGACCTGGTCGTAGCCCCAGTCACGCAGGGCGCGGGGCACGGCTCGCAGCGCGGTCACCGCCCGCCACGGCCACGCCAGTTCCCGGCCGATGCCGATGACGGCGTCCGCGCGCAGCCTCGGTCCCTGCGCGGTCGCCAGCACGAGGGTCGACTGGGCGATCGCGATCGGCAGCCCCATCGCCGTCAGGGCCGCCTCGCCGACGGGACCTGCGCTGCCGGCGATGAGGACGTGCCCGTCGGGGTCGTGGCGGATCAGCCACGCCACAAAGCCGTTGCACAGCGCGCAGTCGCCGTCGAAGACGACGATCGGTCTCGCAGTGCGTGCGCTCATGCGGGTCGAGCCAGTGCCTACGACCTCTTGGCCCAGATGTTCACGCCCAGGTCGACGGCGTGCCTGTCGATCAGCGCGAGCTC
Source organism: Actinomycetes bacterium (assembly GCA_030428165.1). GTDB lineage: Bacteria > Actinomycetota > Actinomycetes > Actinomycetales > Demequinaceae > Demequina. The sequence goes on along the minus strand of JAUIBG010000064.1, from coordinate 5,801 downwards.
GTGATCGGTCAGCGGCACCGCATCGATGGCCGCCAGGTTGTCGTCGAGCTGAGCGACCGACGAGGCGCCCACCAGGACGGAGGTGATGCGCTCGTCCTTGAGGATCCAGGCGAGCGCGAGCTGGGCGAGGGTCTCGCCGCGGCTCGTCGCGATGTCGTTGAGGGCCCTGATGTGGGACAGGTTGCCCTCGGTGAGCCAGTCCTGCGTGAAGGACCCGGGGTGCGAGGCCCTGGAGCCGTCGGGGACGCCGTCGAGGTACTTGCTCGTCAGCAGGCCCTGCGCGAGGGGGGAGAAGGCGATCATCCCGACGCCCAGCTCGTCGACCGTCGACAGCAGGCCGTCCTCGACCCAGCGGTTGACCATCGAGTAGGACGGCTGGTGGATCAGCAGGGGCGTGCCCATTTCGCCCAGGATCCGCGCCGCCTGCCTGGTCTGCTCGGGCGAGTACGACGAGATGCCCGCGTACAGCGCCCGGCCTGACGTGACGGCGGTGTGGAGGGCGCCCATCGTCTCCTCGAGCGGAGTGTCCTTGTCGGGGCGGTGCGAGTAGAAGATGTCGACGTAGTCGAGGCCCATGCGCTCAAGCGACTGGTCGAGCGACGCGAGCATGTACTTGCGCGAGCCCCACTCGCCGTAGGGGCCGGGCCACATGTAGTAGCCGGCCTTGGTCGAGATCACGAGCTCGTCGCGATGGGGTGCAAGGTCCGAGGCGAGGATCTGGCCGAAGTGGGTTTCCGCCGTCCCTGCCGGGGGACCGTAGTTGTTGGCGAGGTCGAAGTGCGTGATGCCGCGGTCGAAGGCGTGCAGCACGATCTCCCGCTGCGTGGCGAGCGGCGTTCCCGCGCCGAAGTTCTGCCACAGGCCCAGCGACACCTCGGGAAGCTGCAGGCCGGAGCGACCGGTCCTGCGATAGCTCATGGAGTCGTATCGGTCCGGATTCGCGATGTATGTCACGTGTGCAGACTAGCCGCGCGGGCGCGTTTGCGCAGTGGTCGACAGCGCGGTCAGGAGGTGAGCGCGACTCGTGCCGCGAGCGACGTCCCCCAGGCCGCGGCCCGCTCGAGCTCGCCCTCGAGCAGCAGGGAGCCCCTCTCGGGGGAGTCCGACTTCATCCGGACCTTGAAGCCCTCGCCCGGCGCGGCGATCGAGTAGCCCAGGTCGCGCAGGCGCCGCTCGATCGCCCGGTTGCCGCCGAATCCGAGCGGCCCGCGCACGCGCGTGTCGAAGGCGGCCGCGGGGCCGGATCCCGCAGGAAGGCTCTCGAACCACGCGCGCACCGACGGGTGGTCGAGATCCGCGCGCACGTCGGCCGTCGCTGACTGCTTGGCCGCCGACTCGCGCGAGTCGTCGGTCGGCAGGCTCATCGCGTGCACCGGGGCTCCCACGACGAGCAGGGAGACGGCGCTCACGAGCTCAGGGGTTGCCACATCGGTCGTCACGGCGCGCGCATCGCCACCGATTCCGCGCGCGATCGCCTGCGCGACCAGAGCGGTGTTGCCGTACATCGATTCGAAGACCACCAGTGCGCCCATGGTGGCAGTGTCCGCCGCGATGCGGGCCCGGCGGAAGGGACCAACGTCGCGAACGCCGCCCGGAGCCGCCTACGCGACCTCGGTGCGGCGCAGCACGTCGGTGAGCTGACGTGCCGCATCGGTCACGGCGGTCGCGTGCAGCCTGGCGGGGTGCTCGCTGAGGCGCTCGGCCGGTCCGGAGATCGAGACGGCGGCGATGACGGTGCCGGAGGCGCCCCAGACGGGCGCCGAGACCGAGGCGACGCCGGCCTCGCGCTCGGAGGCGGACTCGGCGTAGCCGTGCTCCCTGACCTTCTCGAGGTCGGCCGCGCTGAAGCGCGCCGCGGCGAGGCCACGGTGGAGGCGGTCGCCCTCGGCCCACGCCAGCAGCACCTTGGCAGCGGAGCCCGCGGTCATGGTCATCGTCGTGCCGACGGGGATGGAGTCGCGCAGGCCCACGGGGCGGTCGACCGCCGCGATGCAGATGCGCTCGTCGCCGTGGGGTCGGTAGAGCTGCGACGACTCGCCGGTGCGGTCGCGCAGCACCGTCAGGACGGGGATGGCGGCGGCGACCAGCCGGTCCTCGCCGAAGGACGCGGCGAGCTGGGCGAAGCGGTCGCCGAGCATGAACGCGCCGCTGTCGGAACGGCCCACGAGGTGGTGGTGCTCGAGGGCCAGCGCGAGGCGGTGGACGGTCGGTCGCGCCAGGTGGGTGGTCTCGACGAGCTGCGCGAGCGTCTGCGGCCCGGACTCCAGCGCGCTGAGGATCGCGGCCGCCTTGTCAATCACGCCAACGCCGCTATCATTGTTCATAGGTTGATACTAGCGTCTCAGATAATGAGACGACAAGGTCAAGCGAAGATACGACTCCGGGGCCCTGATGGCGTGTCAGACCCCGTGTGTTCCCGAATGACAACGCAAGGAGGACGGCAATGGGCACCACCCTCGCCGAGAAGCTGTGGCAGGACCACCTGGTCGTGAAGGGCGAGGACGGTGCCCCCGACCTCATCTACATCGACCTCCACATGTGCCATGAGGTCACCAGCCCCCAGGCCTTCGAGGGCCTGCGCCTGGCCGGCCGCGACGTGCGCCGCAAGGACCTGACGATCGCTACCGAGGACCACAACACCCCGACGCTCGACATCGACCGCCCGATCGCGGACACCACGAGCCGCATCCAGGTCGACACGCTGCGCAGCAACGCGCGCGAGTTCGGCGTCCGCATCCACTCGCTCGGCGACGCCGACCAGGGCGTCGTGCACGTCGTCGGTCCCCAGCTGGGCCTCACGATGCCCGGCATGACCGTGGTGTGCGGTGACTCGCACACCTCGACGCACGGTGCGTTCGGCTCGCTGGCCTTCGGCATCGGCACCTCCGAGGTGGAGCACGTCCTCGCCACCCAGACGCTGCCGCTGAAGCCGTTCAAGACGATGGCGATCAACGTGAACGGTGAGCTGCCGGAGGGCTCGACCGCGAAGGACATCATCCTCGCGATCATCGCCAAGATCGGCACCGGCGGTGGCCAGGGCTACGTCCTGGAGTACCGCGGCGAGGCCATCCGCAAGCTCTCGATGGAGGCGCGGATGACGATCTGCAACATGTCGATCGAGGCGGGCGCGCGCGCCGGCCTGATCGCCCCCGACGCGACCACCTTCGAGTACGTCAAGGGACGCCCGCACGCTCCCGAGGGCGCCGAGTGGGACGCCGCCGTCGAGTACTGGAGCACCCTCAAGACCGACGAGGATGCCGTCTTCGACGAGACCGTCGAGCTCAACGCCTCCGACCTCGAGCCGTTCGTGACCTGGGGCACCAACCCCGGACAGGGCCTGCCGCTGTCGGCCTCCGTGCCGAACCCTGCGGAGATCGCCGACGAGAACGACCGCGTCGCCGCCGAGCGCGCGCTCGAGTACATGGGCCTCACCGCAGGCACCCCGCTCAAGGAGATCGCAATCGACACGGTCTTCCTGGGCTCCTGCACCAACGGGCGCATCGAGGACCTCCGCGCCGCCGCCTCGGTCATCCAGGGTCGCACCAAGGCTTCAGGGCTCCGCATGATGGTCGTGCCTGGCTCCGCGCGCGTCCGCCTGCAGGCCGAGGCCGAGGGCCTCGACCGGGTCTTCAAGGAGTTCGGCGCCGAGTGGCGCAACGCGGGCTGCTCGATGTGCCTCGGCATGAACCCCGACCAGCTGAGGCCGCAGGAGCGCTCGGCCTCGACGTCGAACCGCAACTTCGAGGGCCGCCAGGGCAAGGGCGGCCGCACCCACCTGGTCAGCCCGCTCGTCGCCGCCGCCACCGCGGTGCGCGGCACGCTGTCCAGCCCCGCCGACCTTGACGACGCGGTCCCGGCCGCCGTCGACGCCGCGTAAGGAGAGAAGACCGATGGACAAGTTCACGACCCACACCGGCATCGGCGTCCCGCTGCGTCGCTCGAACGTCGACACCGACCAGATCATCCCCGCCGTGTACCTCAAGCGCGTCACCAAGACGGGCTTCGACGACGCGCTGTTCGCCGCGTGGCGGGGCAACGAGGACTTCATCCTCAACCAGGACGCCTACAAGGCGGGCTCCGTGCTCGTCGCCGGGCCCGACTTCGGCACGGGATCGTCGCGCGAGCACGCCGTATGGGCGCTCAAGGACTACGGCTTCCGCGTGGTCCTCGCGAGCCGCTTCGCGGACATCTTCCGCGGCAACTCCGGCAAGCAGGGCCTGCTGACGGGCGTCGTCGCGCCGGAGAACATCGAGCAGCTGTGGAAGCTGCTCGAGTCCGAGCCTGGCGTCGAGATCACGGTCTCGCTCGAGGACCGCACCGTCACGTGCGGCTCCTTCACCTGCGAGTTCGAGATCGACGACTACGTGCGCTGGCGCCTCATGGAGGGCCTCGACGACATCTCGCTCACGCTGCAGCACGAGGACGCGATCACCGCGTTCGAGGCGAAGCGCGACGCATGGCGCCCCAAGACGCTTCCTGCCAAGACGCTGCCGCCTGAGCCGGTCGAGCCTGCACGCCCGGTCGAGCTGACCGTCGGCGCGCAGATCCCCGTCCGCGACAACTGACCCGCGTGTCCGGCCCCGCGACGGCCCCCTTGAGGGCCGATGCGCGTGGCCGGACAGTACTGAGCACGGCGGCCGCCGCGGTGGTCGCCGGCTCGGCCGTCGTGCTCTTCGCGCTCGAGCAGCGACCGGCGGGCTACGCCGCCCTGGCGCTCGGCCTGGTCCTCGCCGCCGTCGCCGATGCCGTCCGGCCCGATCCGGATGACCGCTGGGGGCTCCTGAGGGACCTCGGGCTCGTCGCCGTTGGCCTCGTCGCCGTGTCGTCGATCTCGCTCGAGGCCGACCTGACGAACGCCGGCATGGCCAGGTTCGCGGTCGCGCTGTCCGCTGCGGTGCTGTTGCCGTGGGCGCTCGACCGCTTCGCGTTCCGCACCCGCACGATCGTGTTCCCGACCGGTGCGGGCCGCTGGACGCGCGGAATGTGGCTGTACATCGGCATCGTGGTCCTCGCCGGCTACCTGCTCCTGCCGTTCTACTTCACGCAGTCGGGCGCGTACCTCAACTGGCCCGCGCTCGACTCGGACGGCGACATCGCCAGGCTCTTCGTCGGAGTCAACGCGGTCGGACTGTGGGACGAGCTGTTCTTCGTCTGCGTGGTCCTGGCGCTGCTGCGGCGCCACCTGCCGTTCGCGACGGCGAACGTGCTGATGTCGGTGATCTTCGTGTCATTCCTGTGGGAACTGGGCTACCGCGAGTGGGCGCCGGTGTTCACGATCCCGTTCGCGCTGGTGCAGGGCTGGCTGTTCAAGCGCACCTCCTCGCTGCCCTACGTCGTCGCCGTGCACCTGCTGTTCGACGCGGTGGTGTTCGCGACGCTGGTGCACGCGCGGCACCCCGAGCTCTTCGACGTCTTCCTCACCGCGGTGCGGTAGGTCCGCGGCTCAGCCCCGTCCGTCGAGCGAGGCGACCGCTGGGAGTACGTGGTGCTCCAGCATCGGCGCGAGGTCGTCGTGCGCATCCGCGGGGTGCATCCACCGCACCTCGGCGATCTCCGCCTGCGGGGAGCCGATGCCGACGCCGGGGTGAGTGAAGACCGTGCCCGTCACGGTGTGGTCGGGCTCGTTGGCGGCCGCCGCGGTGAACTTACCGAGCAAGGATAGGCGCTCGCGGTCGAGCGCGACGCCCAGCTCCTCGGCCGCCTCGCGCACGGCGGCGTCCGCGGCGTCCTCTCCCGGCTCAGGCTTGCCGCCCGGCAGCATGAAGCGCGAGGTGCCGCGCTTGCGCACGGTCAGCACGCGA
>JAUIBG010000063.1 GCA_030428165.1 Actinomycetes bacterium | reverse complement strand
CGCGGTCGACCGCGTGGTTGCCGGCGAGGGAGCAACCGTCCCAGCCGATGTCCGCGATCCCCTGCGCGAGGCCGCGCGGCGCGCCGAAGACCGGGTAGCCGGACGGTGCAGTGCCGTCGGGGGCGATGGGCGCGTCCAGGTGGCACAGCGCCAGGTCCGCGCCCTCGATGATCGCCAGCTCATCCGCGGCCAGAGTGGTGAAGCCCAGCCGCATCCCATCGTTCATGGCTGTCGGGTGGGCGACGATGTCGCCTGCCGCGGCAAGAGTGAAGGTGACATCGGGACGCTCGGGCGCAGCGGGGGAGTCGACGCGGGCGGTCTCGACGCTCGTGGGCTCCGCGGTGACGGTCACTGCCGGTGCCGGCGGCCGGGAAGCGGGGGCCTCAGGCACTGTGGAGGCAAGTCCCACGAGCGCGAACGCGGCCACCCAGCCGGTGAGCGCGAGGCCCCGTCGCAGTCCGGTCGCCGCCGTCATGGCGCCAGTGTGGAGCCTGGCTCAGGATCGGGGAAGGGTCTTCGTGCCCAGGCCTTGGACGCCGCGCCCTGGGTCCGGCGGATTGCGGCACAATGGACCGGTGCCTATGGAGACCTGGCGCGAGCTGAGCGCGCTGCCGACGTTCCCGTCGGGCACCTTCGTCACCCTGGGCAACTTCGACGGCGTCCACCAGGGCCACCAGGCCGTATTGAAGGCGATGGCGGCCGAGGCGCACGCGGAGGGCCGCAAGGCGGTGGCGATCACCTTCTTCCCACACCCCAAGGCCGTGCACGACCCCGCGCATCCCCCTGAGCTCATCATGGGGCTCGAGGACCGCATCTCGGCGCTCGCGGAGACGGGACTCGACGGGCTGCTGGTCGTCGAGTACACGCTCGAGTTCGCGAGCCAGACACCCGAGGAGTTCGTCCAGAACTACTTCGTCGACGCATTCAACGCGGCGCGCGTCGTGGTCGGGCGCGACGCCCGGTTCGGCCGCGGCAACGCAGGCGACGTCGAGACCCTCGCCGCGCTGGGCAGGCAGCACGGCTTCGAGACGGAGATCGTGGCCGATGCCTCGGGCGGCCACGCACGTCGCTGGTCGTCGACCTGGGCCAGGGAGCTGCTCGAGGCGGGGGACATGCGCGGCGCCGCTGACGTCCTGGGCCGGCCCCACCGCCTGCGCGGCATCGTGGTCGACGGCGACAAGCGCGGCCGTACCATCGGCTTCCCCACCGCGAACCTCGGCGGCGTGCAGGGACTCATCCCGCGCCACGGCGTCTATGCCGCGACGCTGACCGTGCTGGAGCCGGTGTCGACCACTGTCGCGCCAGTAGGGGTGGCGCTGCCGGCCGCCGTGAGCATCGGCCTGAACTACACCGTGGGCGGCGACGAGGTGCGGGTCGAGGCGTTCGTCCTCGACCGCGACGACCTGGACCTCTACGGCGCGACCGTCGTGCTCGAACTGGTGGACTGGCGCAGGCCCATGCTGGACTTCGGCTCACTGGAGGCGATGATGGTCGAGCTCGACCACGACGTCGCCTGGACGCGCGAGGTCCTGAGTGCCTGAGGCGGCTCGCTTCGGCGGTCGCATTCCGGTATAGTTGACCGTCGCCGTTTACCGGCCGCGGTTCCCAAGCTCGTGCACTCGGCACGATGCTCCGCGCAACGAGACAATTTGAAGGAGTTGCCGTGCCTCTCGACACCGCTGCTAAGAAGTCCATCATGGCCGAGTACGCCACGTCCGAGGGCGACACCGGCTCTCCCGAGGTGCAGGTCGCGCTGCTCACCGCGCGCATCACCGAGCTCACCGAGCACCTCAAGGAGCACAAGCACGACCACCACTCGCGTCGTGGCCTGCTGCTCCTCGTCGGTCGCCGCCGCAACCTGCTCAACTACCTGCAGCGCATCGACATCGACCGTTACCGTTCGCTCATCGAGCGCCTGGGCCTGCGTCGCTAGTCGCGGTCCAGCATGACGAACGAAACGCCCGACATCGTCGGGCGTTTCTTCGTTTCCGGGCGTCTTGAGCGCTCGCCGCGGCGGCCCCAGGACAAGATCGCGGTGTACGCGCATCTGGCGCGCCGCGTGTTCCCGGAGCACGAACAGCTCACGGAGCGCCAGCTGATGGACCGGCTGACGGCTCTGGCCCACGATCCGATCGCGGTACGGCGCGCCTGGGTCGAGTGGGGGATGGCGGGACGCGAGCGCGACGGCAGCCTCTACTGGCTGATCCCCGAGGAGCTCGAGGGTCCCCCCGCGTAGCATCGGCTCTCGTGGACGCGACCGCACGCCCTCCGGTGGCTCTCGAGACGGCTGTGCCCTCTGAGCTGACCACGATCGTGCGTCGCGTCTGGTACCTCGACGTGCCTGCGCCGGGGCGTGATGAGCGCATCCTGCCCATCCCGTACGTGCACGTGATCGTGAACCTCGGCGACCCGTACCGCGTTGTCGCCATCGGCGAGGATGCCAAGGACGAGGAGCTCGCTGCGGAGTTCGTGTCCGGTCTCCAGACGTCGGTCGTCACCACGCGCAACCCCTCCCGGCTCCACCATGTGGGCGCCGAGCTGCAGCCGTGGGCGTGGCGCGCTTTCGCGGCCCCGCCGATAGCGGGTGCAGTCGAGCCCGCCTCCCGCGCGCTCCCCGGACTTGCGGGCCTTCGCGAGGAGCTCATCGGTGCGGGCGGTCCGCACGACTGCGTCGCTGGTCTCATCGACCGGCTCGTCGCGCTCGCCGAGCCCAGCCGCGTCGACGCTGTGATCGCAAGGGCGGGTGCCAGGATCGCCGAGGATCCGGCCCGACTCATCAGCGACATCGCGCGCGAGTGCCGTACGCCTGCATCGTCCCTGGCTCGACGCTTCAGGGCTGCCACCGGCATCACCGCCAAGTCCCTCGCGTCGGTGCACCGACTCCACGGGTTCGTCTCACGCCTCGCGCAGCCTGGGCCGCTGCCGACATGGACCGAGCTCGTGGCGGACGCGCCGTTCTGCGATCAGCCGCACTTCAACCGGCAGTTCCGGGCGCTGACAGGGATGACTCCGGGGGCCTACCTGGCGGCGCTCGGGGAGTCCGGACGTGCGGCACCCAGCTTCGTCAACGGCACCGTCGGGTGATTTCGTCCAAGCGCCGCGGGACGAGCCCTGAGACTATGTCCGCATGGAAAGCATGAACGTGTCGGTCCCCGGGATCCTGCTCGCCGCGCTCGCGTTCTTTCTCGTGGGTGGTCTCTGGTTCTCGGTGCTGTTCGCTCGCCGCTGGGCGAGAGAGGCCGGGCTCGGCGAAGATCAGCTGTCATCGGGGGCCGTCCGGGTCTTCACGATGGCAGGAGTGATGGCCCTGGTGGTCGCCACCTCGATGGCCTTCTTTCTGGGAGAGGTCTCGATCGCGGCCGGAGCGGGAATCGGTGCCGTCGCGGGCCTGACATTCGCGGCAGCGCCGCTTGCCATGATCGCGGCGTTCGAACGGCGCTCGGTCGCGTTGACCCTGATCGACGCCGGATATGTCGTCGTCGCCTTCACCGTCGCCGGCGCGATCATCGCGGCGTTTCAGTGACGTCCCGCCACGTAGCATCGGCCCCGTGAGCCAGTTCTCCTTCCTCGCGACCACCCACCCCTGGGAGGCGCAGCAGACCAGCTGGGTGTTCGCGCACCTGCCCGAGGATGTGGCCGACGCGGTCGCGGACATCGCGCCGGACGGGCGCGGGTTCGGCTCGGTGAGGGTGCGTGTGACGGTGGGAGAGACAACGTGGGACACCTCGCTCTTCCCCTCCAAGGAACTGGGCACATACGTGCTGCCGTTGAAGGCGGCGGTGCGCAGGTCCGAGGGCATCGCGGTGGGCGATGAGATCAGCGTGACGCTCATCCTGCTCTAGGCCGGGCGGGTCCGGGACCCTCGTTCCACGGATTTCCAGCACTTATGTGCACGTTCACACTTTCAGTCACATTTCCCTCTCGGCCGCGTTACGTTTGTGTTTCTCCTCGGAAAATGCCATGTACCTGGTCTACGGTGACTGAATGGCAGATGAACTGACGGGTGGCAGCGGCGGTCCCCTCATCGAGATCACCGATGTCCAGAAGAGCTACGGCGACGTCCCAGCGCTCATCGACATCGATCTGACCGTGGCCCACGGCGAGACCGTGGTCGTCATCGGCCCGTCGGGATCGGGCAAGTCCACCCTGTGTCGCACCATCAACAGGCTCGAGCCCATCAACCACGGCTCGATCAAGCTCGAGGGCGAGGAGATCCCGCTCGAAGGCCGTGCCCTCGCCAAGTACCGCGCCGAGGTCGGCATGGTCTTCCAGAGCTTCAACCTGTTCGCGCACATGACGATCCTCGAGAACGTCACGCTCGGCCCCATCAAGGTGCGCAAGATGTCCAAGCGCCAAGCCGAGGAGCGCGCCTGGGAGCTGCTCAAGCGCGTGGGCGTCGAGGCGCACGCGAACAAGCACCCCGCCCAGCTGTCCGGAGGCCAGCAGCAGCGCGTCGCGATCGCGCGGTCGCTCGCGATGGACCCCAAGGTGATGCTCTTCGACGAGCCCACGTCCGCGCTCGACCCCGAGATGATCAACGAGGTCCTCGACGTCATGACGGACCTGGCCAAGGAGGGCATGACGATGATCGTCGTCACGCACGAGATGGGCTTCGCGCGCAAGGCCGCGAACAGGGTCGTGTTCATGGCTGACGGCCGCATCGTCGAGGAGGCGGACCCCGAGACCTTCTTCACGCACCCCACGTCCGACCGCGCCAAGGATTTCCTGTCCAAGATCCTCACGCACTGAGGACCCCCACACCAGAACTTGCGCATCACGTGCGCGGGCCCGCCCCACGCGGGAGTCACGAGGAGGAATGAGATGAGAACGTCACTGAAGCTGGCGGTCACCGGGATCGCCGCAGCGCTCGTCCTGACCGCATGCTCGTCCGGAGACGCTGAGCCCGAGGAGTCCAGCACCGCGGGCGGCGGCGACGAGATGATGGAGTTCGCCGAGGGCTCGACCATGGCGGCGCTGTCCGAGGCCGGCACCATCACCATCGGCACCAAGTTCGACCAGCCGCTGTTCGGCCTGGTGGGCCCCGACGGCGTGCCCGAGGGCTTCGACGTCGAGATCGGCAAGCTGATCGCCAGCAAGCTCGGCATCGCCGAGGGCGACATCGAGTGGATCGAGACCGTGTCCGCGAACCGCGAGCCCTTCATCGAGGGCGGCCAGGTCGACATCGTGGTCGCGACCTACACGATCAACGACGCCCGCAAGGAGATCGTCTCCTTCGCCGGTCCGTACTACGTGGCCGGCCAGGCGCTCATGGTGCTGTCGGACAACGACGACATCACCAGCCCCGACGACCTCGCGGGCAAGAACGTCTGCTCGGTCGAGGGCTCGACCCCGGCGCAGTACATCACCGACAACTACCCCGACGCCACGCTGGTGACGTTTGCGGCGTACACCGACTGCCTTGAGCCCCTGCGCAACGGCCAGGTCGACGTGGTCACCACCGACAACGTCATCCTCGCCGGCTACGTGGCCGACTCGGACGGCGAGTTCAAGATCGCGGGCGAGCAGTTCACCGAGGAGCCCTATGGCATCGGCCTGGCGCTCGAGGACGACGAGTTCCGCTCGTGGATCAACGACGTGCTCGAGGAGGCCATCGACGACGGCTCCTGGCTCGACGCGTGGAACGCCACCGCTGGCGAGGTCCTGGGCGACCCGGTCGTCCCGACGATCGACCGCTACTAGTCAGTCCTAGGGGAGGGGCGGCCGTCGTGCGCGGCCGCCCCTCCTCGAAGGGCACACTCCATCCAGCTCAGGGGAACAGATGACGGCACTGATCAACAACGCGGACATGGTTCTGCAGGGCTTCTGGCTGACCCTGCTGCTCTCCGTGGTGGCGGGCCTCGCCGCATTCGTGTGGGGCACCGTTCTCGCCGCCTTCCGCGTGTCTCCCATCGGGGCGCTTCGCGCGTTCGGCACCGCGTACGTCAACATCGTCCGCAACACCCCCCTGACGCTGCTGTTCTTGTTCTTCCTGGTCGCCGCACCTCAACTGCTGTCGCTGATCCTTCCGCTGCAGTGGAACTTCTTCGGGGTGCAGACGCCCATCGGCTTCCCGATGGCCTTCGTCGCAATGACGCTCTACACCGCCACGTTCGTGTGCGAGGTAGTGCGATCCGGCGTGAACTCGGTCGGCATCGGCCAGGGTGAGGCGGCCAGGTCGCTCGGACTGACGTTCTTCCAGACGCTCACCTTGGTGGTCCTGCCGCAGGCCATGCGCACCGTGGTGCCGCCGCTGCTCAACGTGTTCGTCGCGCACATCAAGAACACGTCGGTCGCCGCGGGCTTCACGTACGTCGAGATGGTCGCCACGGCCAATCGCCTGGCGAACACCAATCCGGCCGATGTCGTGGCGATCTTCGTGGGCATCGCGGTGCTCTACCTGGTCATGACGATCCCGCTCGGCGCCGTCGCCGAGCGCCTGGAGAAGAGGGTGGCGATCGCACGATGAGCTCTCCGGTCAACGCCCTCCACGACACCCTGGGACCTCGGGGCAAGGCCCGCAACCTCCTGATCTCCACCGTCTCGGCGCTCGCGATCCTCGCGCTGCTGGGATGGGTGGTCTACACCGCCGCAGGCAACGACATCTTCAACGACCGCTGGGCGGTGCTGGTCGACCCGAGCGTGCTGGGCAAGAACCAGAGCGCGGGCGACGTCTGGTACTCGCTCGTGGTGAGAGGCCTCATCTTCGGCACGCTCAAGGCGGTGGCCATCTCCGTCCCCATCGTGGCGGTCTTCTCGCTGGTTGTGATGGTGGCGCGGCTCGCTCCCCAGAAGTGGTTCAGCTGGCCCGCACGCGCCTTCATCGAGGTGTTCCGCGGCCTGCCGGTGCTGCTCGTGATGCTGTTCACGGTGCTCGCACTCGACACCGATCCGATCATCGCGGTGGTCGTCGGCCTGGTGATGTACAACTCGGCAGTCGTCGCGGAGATCCTGCGCGCCGGCGTCGCCTCGCTGCCCAAGGGCCAGTATGAGGCCGGCCTCAGCATCGGCCTCACCCGTTTCAGGACGCTCATGCTGATCCAGCTCCCGCAGGCGATCAGGATCATGCTGCCGGCGCTGGTCAGCCAGATCGTCGTGCTGCTGAAGGACACGTCGCTGGGCTTCATCATCGCCTACGCCGAGCTGTTGAACATCACCAAGAACAACTACAACTACTTCGGCGAGGAGACCAAGGTCGTCTTCGTCGCAGTGGCCGCCGTGCTGTACATCGGCACCAACGCGCTCGTGTCGACGATCGCCCGCTTCATCGACGAGCGTTCGCGCAGCCGCAAGTTGGCGCAGTACGCGGATCCCGACGCCCCGATCGACACCGGTCGCGTCAACCGTGAGGGCATGGCGATCGCCGCGCAGGCCCACACCGGGCACGTGGACCCCGACAACCGCGACGACACCTGATCGGCGAGTGGGGCATCGGCCCCTGCGTGCCGCGACGCGCCTCGAGTGCTCTACCGCGCCCGCAGGGGGCTCCCTGGTAGCATTGACGAGGTCCCGCAGACAGCGGAGACCGCACACCGGCAGGCCAGCCAGGGAGCTGATCCTCGGTGGTGATGAGCGGAATGCCTCTGACGCACTCCGAGCGTTTTCACTGACGATCAGCCATACGGGCTCATCTGCGCCGCATTCTTGGCTTGCCTGCTCCAGACGAAAAGGAGCATCTTCCGCATGGAAGGACCCGAGATTTCCTCTGCCGAGGCCGTGATCGACAACGGCTCGTTCGGCACCCGCACCGTCCGCTTCGAGACGGGCCGGCTCGCCAAGCAGGCCGCCGGCTCCGCCGCCGCCTACCTCGACGGCGAGACCATGGTCTTCTCCGCCACCACCGCCTCCAAGGCGCCGCGTGACGGCTTCGACTTCTTCCCGCTCACCGTGGACATCGAGGAGCGCCAGTACGCCGCCGGCCGCATCCCCGGCTCGTTCTTCCGTCGTGAGGGCCGCCCCACGACCGAGGCGATCCTCACCTGCCGCCTGATCGACCGTCCGCTGCGCCCGTCCTTCGTGTCGGGTCTGCGCAACGAGATCCAGGTCGTCGGCCAGGTCATGTCGATCCACCCCGACGACCGCTACGACGTCATCGCGATCAACGCCGCGTCCATGTCGACGCAGCTCGCCGGCCTGCCCTTCTCCGGCCCGATCGGCGGCGTCCGCGTCGCGCTGATCGACGGTCAGTGGGTCTGCTTCCCGCGCTGGTCCGAGATGGAGCGCGCGGTGTTCGACATGGTCGTCGCCGGCCGTGTCGTCGGTGACGACGTCGCGATCATGATGGTCGAGGCCGAGGCCACCGAGACCGCGTTCGACCTCATCTCCGAGGGCGCCCAGGCGCCCACCGAGGAGATCGTGGCCGAGGGCCTCGAGGCCGCCAAGCCCTTCATCCGTGCGCTGTGCGTCGCGCAGCAGGAGGTCGCGGACAAGGCCGCCAAGCCCACCCGCGAGTTCCCGCGCTTCCTGGACTACCAGGACGACACCCTCGAGGCCACTAAGGCCGTCGTCGAGGCCGACCTCTCCGTCGCGCTGACCATCGCCGACAAGCAGGAGCGCGAGGCGCGCCTGGACGAGATCAAGGCCAACGCGCACGCGCAGCTCGACGAGCAGTTCGCCGGCCGCGAGGGCGAGATCTCGGCCGCCGTGAAGGCGATCACCAAGAAGGTCATGCGCACCCGCGTGCTGACCGAGGGCATCCGCATGGACGGCCGCGGCACCAAGGACATCCGTGCGCTGACCGCCGAGGTCGGCGTGATCCCCCGCGTGCACGGCTCGGCGCTGTTCGAGCGTGGCGAGACCCAGATCCTGGGCGTGACCACGCTGAACATGCTCAAGATGGAGCAGCAGATCGACTCGTTCTCCCCGGAGACGCGCAAGCGCTACATGCACCACTACAACTTCCCGCCGTTCTCGACCGGCGAGACCGGCCGCGTCGGCTCCCCGAAGCGCCGCGAGATCGGCCACGGCGCGCTCGCCGAGCGTGCGCTCGTGCCGGTGCTCCCGGGCCGCGAGGAGTTCCCCTACGCGATCCGCGAGGTCTCCGAGGCGCTGGGCTCCAACGGCTCGACCTCGATGGGCTCGGTCTGCGCCTCGACGCTGGCCATGCTCTCGGCCGGCGTGCCGCTGAAGGCTCCCGTCGCGGGCATCGCGATGGGCCTGATCTCGGACGAGCTCGACGGCGAGACCCGCTACGCGGCGCTCACCGACATCCTCGGTGCCGAGGACGCGCTGGGCGACATGGACTTCAAGGTCGCAGGTACCTCGGAGTTCGTCACGGCGATCCAGCTCGACACCAAGCTCGACGGCATCCCGGCGTCGGTGCTGGCAGGCGCACTGGGCCAGGCCCGCGACGCGCGTCTGTACATCCTCGACGTGATGGCCCAGGCCATCTCCGAGCCCGCCGAGATGAGCCCCAACGCCCCGCGCATCATCACCGTCAAGGTGCCCGTCGACAAGATCGGTGAGGTCATCGGCCCCAAGGGCAAGATGATCAACCAGATCCAGGACGACACCGGCGCGGACATCTCGATCGAGGACGACGGCACCGTGTACATCGGCGCCGACAACGGCGAGGCCGCCAACGCGGCGCGCGACGCCGTGAACGCGATCGCGAACCCGCACATGCCCGAGGTCGGCGAGCGCTTCGTGGGCACCGTCGTCAAGACGGTCGCCTTCGGCGCGTTCATCTCGCTGGCCCCCGGCAAGGACGGACTGCTCCACATCTCGCAGATCCGCAAGCTCGTGGGCGGCAAGCGCGTGGAGAACGTCGAGGACGTCCTGTCCATCGGTCAGAAGATCCAGGTCGAGATCTCCGAGGTCGATCCCCGCGGCAAGATCTCGCTGTCGGTGCTCGACGAGGAGGGCAAGGACGGCGAGTAATCGCCCCGCCCCGGTCATAGCGCGAGGCCCCGGCTCCCGAGAGGGAGTCGGGGCCTTCGTGCATTCCCCGCAGCTGCACGCCCGGCCCCGGTGACCGGGCGCCGTCCTCGCCGCCGCACGCCCGAAGTGGAACCTCCTGCCTGGAATCCGTGCCGATTCGCGGGCAGGGTGTTCCGCTAGCGGGGCCAGACAGTGCGCGGGCCGCTCGGGATCGAGCCGCAACGCGATTCGGATGAGACAGTGGCGGCATGAACATCACCGTCGACGCCGCCAGCGCGATCCCGCCCTTCGAGCAGGTGAAGGATCAGATCGCGGCCATGATCCTGTCAGGAGACCTCGCCGACGGTGCCAAGCTGCCGCCCATTCGGCAGCTTGCAGGCGATCTGAGTCTGGCCGCTGGCACGGTCGCCCGTGCGTACGCCGAGCTCGAGGAGGCGGGGCTGGTCGCCTCGGCCCGTTCGAAGGGCACCCGCGTCATCGGTCAGGCGCCGCTTGACGCCTCGGTCATCGCCGCGGCCGATGCCTACCTGGCGGCCGCACGCGACAAGGGCCTGGACCTCGGCGCGATCATCGCGCTGGTGCGCTCGCGAGCGGCCACCGCGTAGTCGGAACCCAGCCCCGGCATCGGCTCCGAACTTCACGTGCGGCGCGGGCGGCCGATTCCGCACCAGATGCTCGGAACCGGGGCGCGATGCGGCCCGGTCGGCACGGACTGCAACCCGGCGTACCCTTGGATGCTATGCATCACGACCTGGCACTGGTCCCGTCAGGTGCTCCCGGAAGCGACGTCACCGTCGACGCCGAGGGCACGCTGGTCCGCAGGAGCATTCTGCCCGGCGGCGTGAGGGTCCTCACGGAGTCGATCCCCGGCCACCACAGCACCACCATCGGCGCCTGGATCCCCGTGGGCTCGCGCGACGAGCTCGACGAGCACGCCGGCTCGACGCACTTCCTCGAGCACCTGCTCTTCAAGGGCACGAAGCAGCGCAGCGCGATGGCGATCGCCGAGGCGTTCGACCGCGTGGGCGGCGAGTCCAATGCCGTCACCGGCAAGGAGTACACCTGCTACTACGCGCGGGTGATCGGCACCGACCTGCCCATGGCCACCGACGTGATCCTCGACATGGTGACGTCGGCAAGGATCGACCAGGACGACTTCGAGACCGAGCGCGGCGTCATCCTCGAAGAGCTCGCGATGAACGACGACGACCCCGACGACGTCGCGCACGAGCGCTTCATCGAGGCGGTGCTCAACGGGCACCCGCTGGGCCGGCCCGTCGGCGGCACCCCCGACATCATTCGTGCGACGACGCGCGAGGCGGTCCTCGAGCACTACCACCGCAACTACGTGCCGGAGAATCTCATCGTCGCCGCCGCGGGCGCCGTCGACCACGACGAGCTCTGCGCGCTCGTGGAGATCAGCCTCGAGGCGGGCGGCTGGGACCTGCGGCCCGGCGCGCAGCCCACGCCAAGGCGCGACACGAACGCCCCGATCGAGACCGCCGTCATCCCGTCCACGACCATCAACCGCACGCTCGAGCAGTCGCATCTGCTGGTCGGTTCGCGAGGCTTCAAGGCGACCGACGACCGCCGCGCCGTCCTCGCGGTCGCCAACACGATCCTGGGCGGAGGCATGTCCTCCCGCCTGTTCCAGGAGATCCGCGAGCGCCGCGGACTGGCCTACTCGGTGTACTCGTTTGGCATGGCGAGCGCGGAGACCGGCGTCTTCGGCATGTACGGCGCCTGCAACCCGAGCAACGTCGGCCAGGTCGAGGAGGTCCTGGTCGCCGAGCTCGAGCGGTTGGCCCACGGCCCGACGCAGTCGGAGCTCGAGCGCGCGCAGGGCCAGCTGATGGGCTCGACCGTCCTGCGGCTCGAGGACTCCTACGCCAGGATGTCCCGACTGGGCCGCGCCGAGCTGACGTTCGGCTTCCTCGAGCCCGTGCAGGAGTCGCTCGACGAGATCCGCGCGGTGAGGACGCACGACGTCGCGGCGCTCGCCGCGGAGCTCGCCTCGCGCCCGCGCGTGACCGTCAAGGTGGGCCCGCGCGCCTGAGTCCGCTCAGCGACTGAGGGGCCTCCTAGACTGGTGCGCATGATTCGCGTAGCAGTGGTGGGCGCCTCGGGGCGCATGGGATCGACCGTCGTCCGCGCCGTCCAGGACGCTGACGACATGGAGTTCGCTGCCGGTCTCGACGCGGACGACGAGGTGTCGCTCGCTGCCGTCGCCGGGGCCGATGTCGCGGTCGAGTTCTCCGTGCCCGAGGCCTCCGAGGCCAACGTCCACGCCCTGATCGATGCCGGCCTGCACACGGTCGTCGGCACCACGGGCTGGAACGACGACTCACTGGGCCGCGTCCGCGACCATCTCGCAGAGAAGCCCGGAGTGGGCGTCCTGATCGCCCCGAACTTCGCCCTCAGCGCCGTCCTGGCGATGCGCTTCGCGGCGCTCGCCGCGCCGTACTTCGAGTCGGCCGAGGTCATCGAGCTGCACCACCCGAACAAGGTCGACGCGCCGTCCGGCACCGCGACGCACACCGCCCACGCGATCGCCGCGGCGCGCGCCGAGGCCGGCGCCCCGCCCATCCCGGACGCGACGACCGCGGACCCTGAGGGCGCGAGGGGAGCCAACATCGGCGGCGTGCACGTCCACGCGGTGCGCCTGCGAGGGATGCTCGCGCACGAGGAGATCCTGCTGGGCAACGCCGGCGAGGTGCTCTCGATCCGTCAGGACACGCTCGACCGCACGAGCTTCATGCCCGGCGTGCTGCTGGGCGTGAGGACGGTCGGATCGCGACCCGGCCTCACCGTGGGCC
>JAUIBG010000062.1 GCA_030428165.1 Actinomycetes bacterium | reverse complement strand
CGCTCGCCGCCATCGCGTCGCCGTTCACCGCGATCGGCAGGCGCTGGCGCGGGTCGATGCTGTGGAGGGTCGGCGTCACCGTCCTCGTCGTGGGCATGGCGACCCTCGTCGTGCTCGGAGTGCTGACGTCGTCGCTGATCCGCGACGGTCTCGTCGACTCCAGGATCGACCGCATCCTCGCCGAGGTCGAGCGCGACCGCTCGGAGACGCAGCTCTACATCGACAACTCGACGGCCGAGACCACCGCCGAGCTCCAGAGCCTCGTCTTCGACCTCTGGGACAACCTCAACACCCTGGGCGGCGGCAATCGGGAGCTGGTGCTGCTCGAGGCGCCGTCCAACCAGACCGGCGTGGGCCTGTCGTCATCGGAGACCTCCCAGGGCATCAGGGAGGTCATCACCCCGGCGATGCGCTCGGCGCTCTCGGAGGGCACCTCGCTGCCGTGGCAGCCCGTGCAGATGCCCGACGGCTCTCCCGGCGTCGCGGTCGGCACCACGATCAACATCGGCGCGGCAGGCGCCTACCAGCTGTTTTTCGTGTACTCCCTGGCCGATGAGCAGGCGACGCTCGACCTCGTGTCGCGCGCGCTCCTCATCGGTGCGGGCGTGCTGCTGATCCTGCTGCTGTGGCTCGTGTGGTTCGTCACGGTCGAGTCGGTGCGCCCCGTGCGCGCCGCCGCCCGCACCGCCGCGAGGCTCGCCGACGGTCGCCTCAGCGAGCGCATGACCGTGCGCGGCGTCGACGAGATGGCGACGCTCGCGTCCACGTTCAACGACATGGCCGCGTCGCTGGAGCGGCAGATCACCAAGATGGAGACCCTGTCGAAGGTGCAGCTGCAGTTCGTGTCCGATGTGTCGCATGAGCTGCGCACGCCGCTCACGACGATCCGCATGGCCTCGGACGTGCTGCACGACAACCGTGCAGACTTCCCGCCTGCAGTCGCGCGCTCGGCAGAGCTGCTCGACGCCCAGCTGGACCGCTTCGAGGCGCTGCTCGCCGACCTGCTGGAGATCTCCAGGATCGACGCGGGCGCCGCGCGGCTCGACACCGACAGGGTGAGCGTCCTCACGCTCGTGAGGGACGAGGTCGCCGCGATCCTCCCCGCTGCGGTGGGCATGGGCGTCGAGGTACGGCTGTGGGCCGGCTCCGGCGACCACGTGGCGAGCGTCGACCGCCCCCGCATCGCGCGCATCGTGCGCAATCTCCTGTCCAACGCGATCGAGCATGCGCAAAGCGAGCCGGTCGACGTCATCGTCGCGTCCGACGCGCGCGCCGTGTGCGTCGTGGTGCGCGACTACGGCGTGGGGCTGGGCCCTGGCCAGGTCGAGCACGTCTTCGACCGCTTCTGGCGCGCCGACGCCGCGCGCGCCAGGACCATGGGAGGCACGGGCCTCGGCCTGTCGATCGCGCGCGAGGACGCCGCCCTCCACGGGGGCACGCTCGAGGCCTGGGGCCAGCGCGGCAAGGGGGCGAGCTTCCGTCTCGCGCTGCCGACGACCGAGGCGACCATCGGCCACAACCTCCCGCTGCCGGTCGTGGTCCGACGCTCGGCGTTCGAGGAGCTCGGCACGCTCGTCGCCGTCGACGCGCCGGGCGCCGCCACGGAGGTCACCTCATGAGAACGGCCCTCAGGGCGGCCGCCGCCGCCGCGGCGATCGGGATGCTCGCCGCGTGCGCCCAGATCCCGACGTCGGGACCCGTCGAGGAGGGAGTGGCCGAGCCCGCCGAGGGCACGGTGCTGCTGCCCATCGCGCAGGGGCCGATCGCCGGCGCCGGGCCGGAGAGGATCGTCGCAGGGTTCATCGAGGCGGCAGCCGCCGGCGTCGTCACCGACTTCGACGCCGCCCGCTCGTTCCTCACCGAGGGTGCCGCTGCGACCTGGAACCCCGCCGCCAGCGTCAGCGTCTTCCCCTCCGACCTGGGTGTGCCGGTGTTCAACGAGGCCGCGGCGGAGGTCACCGTGTCGGTGCCCGTCACGATCGCCGTGGACGTCGACGGCCAGCGCACCGACAACGCGGACGTCGAGGAGACCACCCTCGCCTTCTCCCTCATCACGGTCGGCGGGGAGTGGCGGATCTCGGAGCTCGCGGACGGCGTGGTGCTGTCGACCTCGGAGTTCACCCGCTACTTCGAGCCGGTCAACCTCTACTACGCGACCCCGGCACGCGACATGGCGGTGCCCGACCTCAGGTGGCTTCCCGACAAGAACACGGCGACCTCCGTGACGCGCGAGCTGATCGCGGGCCCGGCGGAGTGGCTGGCCGATGCGGTGGACAGCGGGTTCCTGCCGGGCGCCCAGCTGGCGGTCGAGTCGGTCATCGTCGAGGGCGGAGTCGCGGCAGTCGAGCTGTCTCCGGGATCGGTGGGCTCGGAGGAGGACCGGAACCTCGTCTACGAGCAGCTCCGGCTCACCTTGACCCAGCTCCCCAGCGTGTCGTCCGTCGATGTCAGCGTCGGCAGCATCCCCCTTGTCAGCGACGAGCCCGACGCGCTCCCGACGTCGCCCGAGACCCCGAATGCGCTCGCGGTCGTCGTCGACAACCAGCTGGGAATCTACGAGGAGGGCGAGCTGCTGCTCACGGCGGCCTCCGCAGGCGGTCTGCCGACCAGCGCCGACCACATCGCCCTCGCGTACGACGGCACGACGGTGGCGTTCACGGCGGGCTCCGGCGCCCTCGGCGTCGGCGCCGGCGTCTTCGTCACGGAGGCCCTGGCGGGGCCGCTGGGCCAGCCCACCAACGACAGCACGACGGGGTTCTATCCGGCGGAGCGGATCTACTCCGCACCCGACGCCGTCAGCCCGAGCTTCGACCGCTACGGCGCCGTGTGGACGGGTTCCGCTGAGGGAGGCGAGATCGTCGCGATCGGGGCCGACGGCAGTGAAACCGTCTTCGCTCCGGAGTGGCTCGCGGGCCGTCAGATCGTCTCGCTCGCCGTGTCCCCGGCCGCGTCGCGACTCGTGCTCGCGACGCGCTCCGCAGGCAGCGTGTCGGTGCAAGTGGCGGCGATCGTGCGCGACGAGGTCGGAACGCCCCTGTCGCTCGCGCCGCCGCTCGCGGTCGCCGTCTCGGCCAGCGACGCGATCGAGGTCGACTGGGACACCGAGGTGGCCGTCGCAGTCGCGGTCGCCGATGCCGACGAGACTCCGGTCAGCCAGGTATGGCTGTCGAGGGTGGGAGGCGACACGGCGTCGATCGCCACCCCGAACGCCGTGATGGACCTGGCGGTGCACGGCGGCGAGCAGGCGACCGCCTACGTCGACGAGGACCTCGTCGTGCGGTGGCGCACCGACGGAGCCTGGTCTGAGGCGTTCGAGGGAGCGCGGTCGATCGCCTTCGCCGGCTAGCGTCCCCAGTCCCTGCGGTCACCGCGCGCCTCGACGGGTGGCGCCGGTGGGCGCGCTGCCCTCGGCTCTGCGCGCACGCTGGGCGCATGACCGCCCCCACGCTGCTCGGACGCGCATCGGCCGCGGTCGCCGCCGCCGCCGTCGACCTCGTGAGGGCAGTCGTCCCCGTGGAGTGCGCGGGGTGCGGCAGGGTCGACATCCCGCTGTGCGCCGAGTGCGCCGCGGCCTTCGACGACCCCGTCGTCGAGGTCGGTGACGCTCCCGGACGCCTCGACGTCGAGGGCGAGGCGCTGATGCCCGTCTGGGCCGTCGCGTGGCTCGACGGCCCGGTCCACGAGACGGTCGCGGCGTGGAAGGACGCGGGCAGGCGCGACCTCGATCGGTGGGCGCGAGCGTGGATGCGCAGGCTCGCGCACGAGGCGGCGGACGCCCTCCCCCTGCGCAGCGGACTCGTGGTCGTGCCGATCCCGAGCCGCTCGCGCGGGCGTGGCGCGGACCTCCCCGGCGTGCTGGCTCACGGAGCCGTCGAGGGCCTCGCCGATGCCGGGGTGGAGGCGGCGGTGCGGGCGTGCCTCCGCATCGGCCGCGGGGAGTCCAGGACGGCCGGCCAACGCGCGAGGACACGGGGCGCGACCGTCACCGCGGTGGGCGGCGTGGGCCCGGGACCGGCGATTCTGATCGATGACGTGGTGACCTCTGGGGCGACTCTCAGGGCCGCGCGGGAGGCTTGCGAGCAGTCGGGGACACCCGTCCTCGGCGCCATGGTGCTGGCCGCCGCACCACCGCTTGGCAGTCGCGCCGACGTGGGATTACAGTAGGCAAAAGCCTGGCAAAGGCTCGGCCCCTGCGAGAGCGAGGGAGGTGATGTACGCGCGAGACGCGCCACCTCTCAGCCTGGGCGATGACGCCCCCATCTTTCGCAAGGAGTGACTCACATGGACATCGCAATTGTCGGCCGCCACACCAAGGTCTCGGACGAGATGAGGGAGAAGATCGAGGCCAAGATGGCCAAGATCGAGCAGCTCGCCCCGCGTACGCACCGCGCCGACGTCACGGTTGTCCACGAACGCAGCCCGCGCAGGGCTGAGGAGCGGGAGCGCGTGGAGATCACGCTGCACGGCGGCAAGCTGATCCGCTCCGAGGCCTCGGCGGCCGACCGCCACGACGCGCTGGACGCCGCGATCGCGAAGCTCACCGTGAGGCTGCGCAGGATCCACGAGCGCCGGGCCACTCGGCACAAGGGCGCTCCCAGCCTCGCGGCGGTCGCCAGCGAGGGCGTGATCCCGGCACCGGCGGACCTCGACTCGACCGAGGACGAGACGCCGGTCAGCGTCGAGTCCTGGGAGGGCGCTCCCGAGGGCGCCGTGCGCGAGATCGCGCTGGACGACAGCCCGATCATGATCCGCGAGAAGACCCACTACGCCGAGCCGATGACCGCCGCGCAGGCGATCGACCAGATGGAGCTCGTGGGCCACGACTTCTTCTTGTTTCTCGATGCCGAGACGGAGCTCCCGTCGGCCGTCTACCGCCGCCGCGGCTGGACCTACGGCGTGATCCACGTCTCCCACGTGGACGGCACCGAGCGCGTCAGCGCCTGAGACTCGGCGGCGGGCGGTCCTCCCGCCCGTCGCACCCCGGACCATGGGGGGAAGGGGCCGGCGCCGCGGCAGCGCGGCGCCGGCTCTCCGCCCTCAGCGCAATGACGACGGCGGCGCGTCCCGGTGCGCCTACGATGGTGGGTGCCAACCGTCCGCAACACGGGAGTTTCCTACGTGTCCGTTCTCGAGCGCATCGTCCGCATGGGCGAAGGCCGTCAGCTCAAGCGTCTGCAGAAGATCGTCACCCTCACGAACTCTCTGTCGGACTCCTACGAGGAGCTCACCGATGAGGAGCTGCGCGGCGTCACCGAGGAGTTCAAGGAGCGCTACGAGGGCGGCGAGTCTCTCGAGAGCCTGATGCCGGAGGCGTTCGCCGCCGTCCGCGAGGCCTCCCGCCGCACGCTCGGCATGCGCCACTTCGACGTCCAGCTGATGGGCGGCGCGGCGCTTCACCACGGCGACATCGCTGAGATGAAGACCGGTGAGGGCAAGACGCTCGTCGCGACCCTGCCCGCGTACCTCAACGCGCTGACGGGCCGCGGCGTCCACATCGTCACGGTGAACGACTACCTCGCGTCGTACCAGTCCGAGCTGATGGGCCGCGTCTTCCGCTTCCTCGGGATGGAGACCGGCTGCATCATGTCCGGGATGTCCCCGGAGGAGCGTCGCGAGCAGTACGCCGCCGACATCACCTACGGCACCAACAACGAGTTCGGCTTCGACTACCTGCGCGACAACATGGCGCTCAACAAGAACCAGCTCGTGCACCGCGACTTCCACTTCGCGATCGTCGACGAGGTGGACTCGATCCTCATCGACGAGGCGCGCACCCCGCTGATCATCTCCGGCCCCGCGACCGGCGACAACGGCAAGTGGTACGCCGAGTTCGCCCGCATCGCGCAGCAGCTGGTGAAGGACGAGGACTACGAGGTCGAGGAGAAGAAGCGCTCCGTCGGCATGCTCGAGGCCGGTGTGGCCAAGGTCGAGGCCGCCGTGGGCATCGAGAACCTCTACGACCCGCAGAACACCCCGCTGATCAGCTTCCTCAACAACGCGCTCAAGGCCAAGGAACTGTTCCTCAAGGACCGCGAGTACGTGGTCCAGGGCGGCGAGGTCAAGATCGTCGACGAGCACACCGGCCGCCTCATGTCCGGCCGCCGCTACTCCGACGGCCTCCACCAGGCGATCGAGTCGAAGGAGGGCGTGGCGGTCAAGGCCGAGAACCAGACCTACGCCTCCGTGACGCTGCAGAACTACTTCAGGCTCTACGACAAGCTCTCCGGCATGACCGGAACCGCCCAGACCGAGGCGGCGGAGCTCAGCGCGACCTACGAGCTCGGCGTCATCCCGATCCCGACCAACAAGCCGATGGTCCGCGAGGACCACCCCGACCTCGTCTACAAGTCCGAGGCGGCGAAGTTCACCGCGGTCATCGACGACATCGTCGAGCGCCAGAAGGCCGGTCAGCCGGTGCTCGTCGGCACAGTCTCGGTCGAGAAGTCCGAGGCGCTGTCCAAGGAGCTCCGCAAGCGCGGCATCCTCCACAACGTGCTGAACGCCAAGCAGCACGAGAAGGAGGCGCACTTCGTGGCCGAGGCCGGCCGCAAGGGCGCCGTCACGATCGCCACGAACATGGCCGGTCGAGGCACCGACATCATGCTGGGTGGCAACCCCGAGTTCCGCGCCGTCGAGGAGATGCACAGCCGCGGCATCGACCCGCAGGAGAGCCCCGAGGAGTACGAGAAGGTCTGGGACGAGGTCCTCGCGAAGGCTCAGGCGGACGTCGCCGTCGAGCACGAGGAGGTGCTCGCCGCCGGCGGCCTCTACGTGCTGGGCACCGAGCGCCACGACTCCCGCCGCATCGACAACCAGCTGCGCGGCCGCTCGGGACGCCAGGGCGACCCCGGCGAGTCCCGGTTCTACCTCTCCCTCGAGGACTCGCTCATGCGCCGCTTCCAGCAGGGGCTGGTGCAGAACATGATGAGCTCAGGGGCGATCCCGGACGACATGCCCATCGAGTCGAAGATGCTGAGCCGCTCGATCGCGAGCGCGCAGACCCAGATCGAGGGTCAGAACGCGGAGACGCGCAAGAACGTCCTGAAGTACGACGACGTCATGAACAAGCAGCGCCAGGTGATCTACGCCGAGCGCAGGCGCGTCCTCGACGGCGAGGACGTCCACGACCAGGTCGACTCGTTCATCGACGACGTGGTGGGCGAGTACGTGCGCTCCGCCGCGGCCGTGGGCCACCCGGAGGACTGGGACCTCGAGGCGCTGTGGCGCGACCTGCACACCATCTACCCGACGTCGGTCACCCGCGAGGAGCTGGTCGAGGAGGCCGGCGGTCAGGACAAGCTCAGCAAGTCCTTCCTCGAGCGGGAGATCATCGCGGACGCCCGCGTCCAGTACGCGGCCGTCGAGGAGCGCCTGGGCGAGGACCTCATGCGCAACGTCGAGCGTCAGGTGCTGCTGCAGACGATCGACGGCAAGTGGCGCGAGCACCTCTACGAGATGGACTACCTCAAGGAGGGCATCGGCCTGCGCGCGATGGGTCAGCGCGATCCGCTGATGGAGTACCAGCGCGAGGGCTTCTACCTCTTTGAGGCGATGTCCGACGCCGTCAAGCAGCAGACGCTGCAGGTGATGTACCGCGTCCGCAAGAAGGAGCCGGGCGAGGAGCAGGCGCAGGCCGCGCCCACCGTGAGCGCCGACTCCGCCGCTGCGACCGCCCAGGCCAGCCAGGCCCGCCAGGCGGCCCCGGCCGCGGCAGGGTCGAGCACCGGCGGCGCGGTGATGTTCGCCGGCTCGTCGTCGACTGGCACCGGCGGCGCCGGGATCCAGGCGAGCATGGGGGCGCTGAGCTACTCGGGCCCCAGCGAGGACGGATCGGCCACCACGGTGCGCCGTGGCGCGGGCGGCAAGGGCAAGGCGGCGCCCACGGGCGCACGCAAGAACGAGTCGGACGGCGTCACCTTCCCGGGCACGGCCAGGAACGCCGACTGCCCCTGCGGCTCGGGCAAGAAGTACAAGCTCTGCCACGGAAAGAACGAGAAGTAGGTCGCGCGACCGGGAAACCGAAGTGTCGCCCGAGCGCGGAGCCCCGGTGACCGCGCGGCCTACGCGGCCTTCACCGGCTGACGCAGGATCGTCCTGAGCCTCTCGGGCGCAGTGCGACGCGCGTCGCTGAGGTAGATCTCGTGGTGGCGCCCGGTCATGACCAAGCCCTGCGCAGGGATGAACTCGTCGTGCATCATCGCGAGCGTGGGCGCCTCGTCGTCGTAGGGGCCCACGTGGAGCGTCTGCACGCACAGCCCCTCGTCGAGCTCCTCCAGCCTCGGCAGGTCCGCTGACGGGTTGTCGCCAGCCGCCTCGACGGCGGCATCCACGTGTTCCTGCCCCAGCCATGCGGGCACCATGATCATGGTGGTCCAGGACCACTGCGACTTGTCGCGGGCCGAGGTGAACGACTCCATGTCGTCGGCCCACCACAGCGCCTCGAGCGGCATCACGGTGTAGTCCCGACCGAGCTCGCGCTTGCTGAGGAACTTCAGCTTGTAGGACACGGGGAACAGCGTCTCGAGAGCCGCCCGATAGGACTCCGAGGCGTTCGGGTCGCCGTGGCCGTCGATCATCACGTACGTCAGCGACGGCACGGTGATGATGTCGAAGCGCCCCTGGCGCGCCGAGTACGACGCGATCTCCCGCTTGTGATCGACCTTCTCCACGGCTCACCGCCCTCCACGGACCGATGCCCGCGACGCTAGCCGATCAGCAGCGTCGTGACGACCCACCGCGTCGCGAGCGCCTCCAGCCGCATCGCGACGGCTCTCGAGCGGGTGCCGTCGCTCACGACCACCGAGACCTCGGCCGCGACCTCGGAGACGCGGAACACCCGTGCCCGCTCGACCTTGGCGTCCGGCGCTCCCGTGCGTCCAGCGCGGCGCGCGAGGGAGTGCTGCTGGGCCAGGGAATCGCGCACGACGGGGCTCACCCAGCGGTTGAGCTGATCGAGCCTGTCCGCGCCCAGGACCACGTCGACGGCGGTCTGCGCCACGGTGCAGGCGAGCTGCGCGGGGTTGCCGGGCCGGCGCGGCGGCCGTCCCCCTGGACAGTAGGCGGGCATAGTCATCGCGACCACTCCTCAGGAATCGTCAGCTCCTGGCCAGGCAGGAGGAGGTCGGGATCGGCGCCGATCACCGCGCGGTTCGCCTGGTACAGCGCTGGCCAGGCCGCGGCGACCGCGGCGTCGCCAGGGTGGTCGAGCAACCTCTCGCTGATCGCCCACAGCGAGTCGCCGACGGCGACGGTGTAAGACGTGGGAGCCGCGTGCGGGTCGGGCTCGCCGGCAGCCTCGTCGGCGGTCTCGCCGTCGGCGCGCTCGGCGTCGACCTCCACGATTCCGGCCCCGCCATCGGCCTCCTCCTCGGTGGTGACCACCACCGATGTCTGCGATCCCGAGGGTCCTGCTGCGGTGTCGCCGTCCTGCGGCTGTGCCTCCTGAGAGATCCATCCAGGGGAGACGTCCGCCTCGACGGCATGCGCGGGAAGAACTGCGCCCACGGCGACGGCGCTGCCGAGCGCAGCCGTGACGACCGGCCTCCACCAGTGCGGGAGCGCCGCCATGGCCGCCCGAGAGCCTCGTGCGGCGAGCGCTGCCACCGTGGCGATGGAGAGATAGGCGGAGACGAGCGCCCCGACCCCGACCACGGCCAGCGCCACGCCGTCGGACACGGTCCAGGCGCCGTGGAGGACATCGTCGGCGAGCCCGGCGGCTACCCCCGCCAAGCCCGCCGTGGCGAGCGGCAGCGCCGCGATTGCGCTCGCGGCGGCCCAGCGCCTCGCTGGATGCGCCCTGCCTCCACGCAGCTGCACCGTCGAATGCCCCATGACATCTCCCCTCAGAGTGTCATTCGATGCTAGATGATGTCTTTTGATGTGTCTTGTTGTCCACAGGCATGCCGAGGCTTGCCGGGCGGAGATCGCTGTGGGGATCTAGCGTGGCGGCATGCGATGGGACCGACTTTTCGCCGACCTGGACGCACAGGCATCGGCCGCTGAGGCCGAGGAGTGGCGCATCGAGATCGCCGAGCGCGCCAGGGCGGAGCGTGCAACCGTCGGCCTGCCTGACAGGCTCGCGGCGGCACGGGGCGTCGAGGTGGCGCTCCGTCTGACGACCGGCACGCACGTGCGCGGGCTCATCGTCGAGTCGGCAGGCGAATGGTGCCTCGTCGTCGCCGGGCCGTCGCAGCACCTGGTGCCCTTGTGGGCGGTCGCGACGGCAGAGGGTGTGCCGCCTACGTCGGCGCGTCTGGGCACGGTGGACGCCAGGCTGACGCTCGGCTCGGCCCTGCGCGCACTGTCGCGCGACCGCGTGGAGGTCGTGGTCGAGACAGCAGCGGCCAGCGTGACGGGGGTGATCGACTCGGTCGGAGCCGACCATCTCGACCTCCGCGCCGGCTCCTCGCTCACGGTGCCGCTCGCGGCCATCGCGCAGGTGCGGTCGCCTAGTCCTCGCTAGCGACGTGGTCGGCGACACGCTCCCTGGTCGCCGCGTACTGGCGCTGGATGTAGTCCTCGAGCTCGGAGCGCTCGACGCGCCATGCGCCGCGACCTCCCACCTGGATGGCGGGCAGCTCGCCCGAGCGCACCAGGGAGTACGCCTGCTGGGAGGAGATCGCGAGGATCTCCTGCACGTCGGCGAGCGTGATGAACCGGGACTCCATGGCCCCGATTGTTCCATGCCCAGCCGTATCCAGCGGCTTTTCCACACGCCGCGCGAATGCCGTGCGACGCAGGCAAGATGGTCGTCCACGGGACCCGCCAGGGTCTCGTGGAGGCGCGGGAGGACGCATGACGACAGCGGTGGCAGGACGGCTCAAGAGGCCCTCATGGAGCGATCCCCGGCTGCTGATCGGCATCGTGCTGATCGCGGTCTCGGTGGCCGGAGTCGTGGTGCTGCTGCGGCAGGCCGACGAATCCCACCAGGTGTACCAGGCGGTCGGCACCCTTCCGGCAGGCACAGTGCTGTCGAGCGAGCATCTCGCCGTCACCAGCGCCCGCGTCGACCCTGATCTCTACGTGCAGGACGCCGATGCGCTGCTCGGCCAGGTCGTCGCACGCACGGTCGGCGCCGGCGAGCTCGTGCCCGCCTCCGCGGTCGTCGACGCGGACGACTTCGACGGCAGGCCCATCGCGATCGTCACCTCCTCACCGCTGTCGGCGGCCGTCGAGCCTGGTGCGATCGTCGATGTCTGGCTCACGACCGAGGGGGAGGAGGGTGCTCCGCAGTCGACGCGCATCGGCGAGGGGCTCGTGGTGCAGGCGGTGGACTCCGACGACGCCGCGTTCGGCATCGGCGGCGCGCAGACGGTTCAGGTGGTGGTGCCCGGCGCGCTCGTCGAGACGATGCTGGACGCCGCCGCCAGCGACGGCGAGCTCTCCGTCGTCGGCATCGCGGGTCCGTGATGGTCGCGATCGGTGTGATCGTCGCGGTCGCCGATGTGCGGGAGGCGGCGATCGTGGAGACGCTCGGATCCGACCGGCGCATGGTGGTGGCGCGTCGCTGCGTCGACCTCGCCGAGGCGCTGGCGGCCGCCGAGGCAGGCGTGGGCTCCGTCGTGGTGGTGGGCGAGCAGGCGCACCTCACCAGGGCGACCGTCAACGACTTCGCCGCGCTGGGCGTCAGGGTCGTCGGGGTTCCGGACGGCGAGGGGTCGTCCGAGCGCCTCCGCTCGATCGGAGTCGCCGTCCAGGTGCCAGATGTCCCCGGAGGGCTGACGGAGACCGTCGCGACGCTCGCATCGACAGCGCCGGTGCAGACTGAGGGCGCTCGCGCGTCGATCCCGGCCGCCGCGGTCGACGAGGGGCCTGGGGAGCCGCGGGCCGCGATGGTCGCGGTCTGGGGTCCCACGGGGGCGCCGGGACGCACGTTGGTCGCGACGAGCCTCGCGGCGGAGCTCGCCCGCGCCGGCCGCGAGGTGCTGCTCGTGGATGCCGACACCTACGGCGCCGCCGTGGCGCAGACGCTCGGGCTGCTCGAGGAGGCGGCCGGCCTAGCGGCCCTCGCCCGCGCCTCTCGGCACGGCTCGCTCAGCGCCGAGTCCGTGGCGGTCCACGCGCTCGAGGTCGCTCCGCACCTGCGCGTGCTGACGGGCGTCACGCGTCCCGACCGCTGGCCGGAGCTCGCCGGGGGCGTGCTCGAGCCGGTGTGGGAGGCGCTGAGAGATGCGGTGGACGTCATCGTGGTCGACGCTGGATTCGGGCTCGAGTCGGACGAGTACGTGACGTACGACACGAGGGCGCCCCAGCGCAACGGAGCGACGATCGGGGCGCTGCAGGCCGCCGATGCGGTGGTCGCCGTCGGCTCCGCCGATCCCGTGGGCGTCCAGCGCCTGATCCATGGGCTCGACCGGCTCGCGGCGGTGCGCGGACCTGACGCTCCAGCACCGATGGTGCTGGTGAACAAGGTGCGCTCCGACGTGGCGGGGAGTCGACCGGAGGAGGCGGTCGCGGACGCGCTCGCGCGGTACGCCCACGTCGAGCGGGTCTGGCCGCTGCCGTGGGATCCACGCGCGTGCGACGCGGCGCTGCTGGCGGGCAGGACGCTCGCCGAGCGGGTCCCTCGATCCCGGATCAGGCGTGCGCTCGAGCGCGTCTCGGCCGCCCTGCTGGCCGACCTCGCGAACCGCCGTGCCGCCTCTGACGCCCCGGAGTCCGCGGTGACACACTGAGGGCATGCGGGTGTACGTACCGGTGGATGCGCGTTCCGTGGCCGAGACGGTCGGCGGGCACTGGGCCCC
>JAUIBG010000222.1 GCA_030428165.1 Actinomycetes bacterium | reverse complement strand
CGCGCTCGCGCGCCACATCGACAGGGCCGTCGTGCTCGAGCAGGGCTGCGTGACCTACGAGGGACCGCCGCCGTCGGACCTCGGCGTGCACGCGCTGCCTGGTCACGACCACGAGCACGCCCACGAGGGCCCCCGCGACGAGGGCGACCCGACCATCGCCTGGGAGGGACCGTGATGACGCTGCTGGCCGAGCCGCTCGTGCAGCGCATGCTCCTCGTAGGGCTCCTGGTGGGCCTCGCAGCTCCCGTCATGGGCACCTACCTCGTGCAGCGCAGGATGGCGCTGCTCGGCGACGGCATCGGCCACGTGGCGCTCGCCGGTGTGGCCGCCGGCTGGCTGGCCGGCTCGGCTGCCGATCTCGCGCAGCAGGACGCCTGGGCCATCCCCGGGGCCGTCGTCTTCGCGATCGCGGGCGCCGTGATCATCGAGAGGATGAGGTCGCGCGGCACGGGCGCCGACGTCGTGATGGCGATCCTGTTCTACGGCGGCATCGCGAGCGGCGTGCTGCTCATCGGCCTGGCAGGCGGCTCGAACGCCAACCTGATGGGCTATCTGTTCGGGTCCATCTCGACTGTGACCTGGGCCGATGTCTGGATGAGCGTCGGCCTGGCCGCACTGATCCTCATTGTCGGCATCGGCCTGCGCACCGCGCTGTTCTCCGTCACTCACGACCAGGAGTTCGCCAGGTCCACGGGCCTTCCCGTCGAGGTGCTGAACATGGTGATCGCCGTGCTCGCTGCGGTGACGATCACCGTGGCGATGCGCGTGGTCGGCGTGCTGCTGGTCAGCGCGCTGATGATCGTGCCCGTCGCGATCGCCCAGCTGCTGACGCGCTCGTTCGCGCGCGTGATGGCGCTGGCGATGGGCATCGGCGCGGCCCTCACCATCACCGGCATCTGGATCACGATCTTCCGCGACATGCAGCCGGGAGCACTGATCGTGGTGCTGGGCGTGATCGCGTACTCTCTCGTGGCGATCGGGGCGACCCTGGTGGAGAGGATGCGACGATGACCGACGAGTCCCAGCCGCGACCGCGCATGACCAAGCAGCGGGCTGCGGTGATCGACGCCCTCGACGGCGGCGGCTTCCGCTCCGCCCAGGACTGGCACGACCACCTGCGCCACGACGGCTCCAGCATCGGCCTCGCGACGGTCTACCGGACCCTGCAGACGCTCGCCGACTCGGGCGACGTCGACACGGTCGTGACCGATGCGGGAGAGACGCTCTACCGCAGGTGCGAGACGCCGGAGAGCCATCACCACCACCTGCGCTGCCGGGTGTGCGGTGCCGCGACCGAGATCGAGCTTCCCCAGTTCGAGAGCTGGGCGCGCGGTGTGGCCGAGAGCCACGGCTACACCGACGTCGGACACACGTTCGAGGTCACCGGCGTCTGCGCGGCATGCCGCGCACAGGCGGACGGCTGAGCGGCACGGCCATCGGTCACGAATAACGCAACAACTCGGTATCATTAACGCGCGGCATCGGCCGCGACACCATCGGAGCACGAGGAGGGACCTGCATGGCCGGCGTTCCCGACTTCGTCTCCGAGCTGGGGTGGTGGGCGGTCTGGATCTTCCTGATCTTCGTCGTCTTCTTCCGTGCGCAGGGCACGTACTGGCTGTTCCGCTGGGCGCGACGCGGCGCCGATGCCGTGGCCGCCTCGGGCGATGAGGCCAGGGACGACGACGACCCGGTGACCTCGCCTGGACTCGCCTCGCGCATCGCCGCGAGGATGACCGGCCCCAAGCTGGACCGGGTCGAGTCCTTCCTCGAGCGCTGGGGATTCATCGGCATCCCGCTGTCGTTCCTCACCGTCGGCTTCCAGACTCTGGTCAACGGCGGCGCCGGCTACATGCGCATGCGCTGGGACCTCTACACGATCGCAATGCTGCCGGGGTGCGTGCTCTGGGCGTCCTGGTACACGCTGCTGTTCTTCTCACTGGCCGAGGCGTGGGCGCGGTCGCCCTGGCTCGCTCTCGGCATCGTCGGCGTCATCGTGCTGATCTACGGCGCCTACGTCGTGACTAGGCGCCGCCAAACCGCCGGTTCCGTCGCGCATACGTCTCGATAGCCGCCCACAGGTGGGTGCGGTCCACATCGGGCCACAGCACATCGGAGAACACGTACTCGGCGTAGGCCGCCTGCCACAGCAGGAAGTTGCTGCTGCGCTGCTCGCCGCTGCTGCGCCAGAACAGGTCGACGTCGGGCATGTCGGGCTCGTCGAGGTAGCGCGCGAACGTCTTCTCGTTGACTCGTCCTGGATCGATCCGGCCGGCCGCCGCATCGGCCGCGAGCGCCTTGGCCGCATCGGCGATCTCGGCCCTGCCCCCGTAGTTCACGCACATCGTGAGCGTGAGCACCGTGTTGTCGGCCGTCATCCGCTCGGCCCGCTCGAGCTCATCGATCACCGACTTCCACAGCCGGGGCCGCCTCCCGGCCCACCTGACCCTCACGCCCCAGCTCGCCATCTCGTCGCGGCGCCGCCGGATCACGTCCCTGTTGAAGCCCATGAGG
>JAUIBG010000221.1 GCA_030428165.1 Actinomycetes bacterium | reverse complement strand
CTACCTCGCGATGAATCACCGCGTGTTCGACCGCTTCCCCGAGTTCGTCGGCGAGCAGATCTGGAACTTCGCGGACTTCGCCACGACCAACGCCCTGCACCGCGTGGGCGGCAACAAGAAGGGCGTCTTCACGCGCGACAGGCGGCCCAAGTCCGTGGCCCACGACCTGCGTGCACGGTGGACCGGGCTCGAGGGGCGCAAGCCCGGTGCCGGCGCGTCCGACGAGCGGTAGCGGACCGTGGCGCGCTGGGGTGTGATCGGCACCGGCGACATCTCCGATCGCCTGGTGTCCGACCTTGCGCACGTGGAGGGTGCCCAGGTCACCGCGGTGTGGGGAAGGGCGCTCGACCGGGCGAGAGCATTCGCCGCGACGCATGACGTGCCGGTTGCGACCGACTCGCTCGCTGCCCTCCTCGGCCGCCCCGACGTCGACGTCGTCTACGTCGCGACGCCGTCCCACACCCACCGCGACATCGCGCTTCAGGCGCTCGCGGCCGGCAAGCACGTGCTCGTCGAGAAGCCGATGGCCTCCACGGCCGCCGAGACCGCTGAGATCTTCGACGCGGCGGAACGGGCCGGACTGTTCGCGATGGAGGCGATGTGGATGCGCTTCAATCCGCTTCACGTCGAAGTGCTTCAGCGCATCGCGGACGGTGAGATCGGCGCGGTCGGCTCCGTCAGGGCGAGCTTCGGCACGCCATTCTTCCCCCGCGGGCGGGTGAAGCGCCCCGAGGATGCGGGCAGCGCGCTGCGCGACCGCGGCATCTACGCCGTCGCCCTCGCCCAGTGGACTCTCGGAGAGCCGGACTCGATCACCGCACGGGTCACCGTGACCTCCGGTGTCGACACCGGCGGCAACGCCACACTCGCCAGCGCGACGGGCTTCGCTCAGATCGCGTGGTCCGGCACCGAGTTCCTCGACCTCTCCGCCGCGGTCGCGGGCGAGCGCGGCTGGATCACGCTGCAGCCGATGTTCTGGGCTGGGTCGACCGCCGAGGTCCACGCGGGCTCGGCGGAGCGGATCTTCGCGTCGCCTGAGATCGTCACCCACGCCCGTGTGGGCAACGGCTACGGGCCGATGCTCGAGGCCGTCGAGGAGAGCCTCGCCTCGGGCGAGACCGAGCATCGCTGGCATGGCAGGCAGCAGACGGTCGCCATCGCCACCACCTTGGACCGTATTGTCGCCGCAGCGAATGGAGAAGACCGATGAGCGAGCACGCGACCCCGCGGGTGTTCTGCAACCCCCTTGACCTCGAGTACCGGTACCAGGAGATCCGGTTCTCCGGGAAGGTCGGGGACGTCGTCTTCGCCCCGCCTCGTCGCAGCGTGCACCGCGAGGCGGCCGACCCGTCGGTCGTGCGCTACCGGGACCGCTACTTCATGTTCGCGTCGATGTCCCGCGGCTTCTGGCACTCGGTCGACCTCGTGGAGTGGACCTACCAGGCCAGCGAGCTGCTGCCGATGTACGACTACGCGCCCGACGTGCGCGTGGTGGGCGACGCTCTCCTGATCTGCGCGTCGCGCCGGGACCGCTCGTGCCCGTTCTTCCGCAGCGTCGACCCGCTCGCCGACGACTTCGAGGAGGTCACGCCTGGCAGCTTCGCGTTCTGGGACCCCGCCGTCTTCCAGGACGACGACGGCCGCGTGTACCTGTACTGGGGCTGCGACAACGAGACGCCCATCTACGGCGTGGAGCTCGACGACAGTCTCGAGCCGGTGGGGGAGCCGACCCCTCTGATCTCCTCCGACATCACCACCCGTGGATGGGAGCGGCGCGGCGACGACCACGTGGTGCCCGAGCCCACCACCGAGATGGAACGGAAGATCGCGGCGTTCACCTCCGATGCCCCCTACATCGAGGGTGCGTGGATGACTCGGGTGGGCGATCGGTACTACCTGCAGTACTCGGCTCCGGGCACGCAGTTCAACATCTACGCCGACGGGTACTTCACCGCGGACTCCCCGCTGGGGCCCTTCGAGTACTCCGAGCACAGCCCGTTCTCCTACAAGCCCGGCGGCTTCATGAACGGCGCCGGCCACGGGAGCACCTTCCAGGATGAGCACGGCAACTGGTGGCACGCCGCGACCATGCGCATCAGCGTCAACGACGTGTTCGAGCGCCGGGTCGGCATCTTCCCCGCCGGCTTCGACGAGGATGGCGTCCTGTATTGCGATCAGCGCTTCGCCGACTACCCGATCACGGTTCCCGACGGGCCGCGAGACCCGCGCGCCGTCGTCGAGCCGGACTGGATGCTGCTGTCGTCGCGGGCGACCGCGACCGCGTCTTCGCACGCGGAGGGGCACGACCCCGCGCTCGCGGTCGACGAGGACGCGCGCACGTGGTGGGCGGCGGAGCGGCCAGGCGATGGCGAGTGGGTCGCGGTGGACCTGGGCGAGCCGATGCCGGTCTCGGCCATCCAGGTCAACCTCGCTGATGACGACGTGGCGCCGCTCGCGCCGGAGCTCACCGAGGGCATAGACATGGGCCACACCTGGCGCAGCATCTATCCCTCCCAC
>JAUIBG010000220.1 GCA_030428165.1 Actinomycetes bacterium | reverse complement strand
CTCCACCCTCATCACCTCCGAGGTCATCGAGCTCATCGCCGAGCGCGCGGGCAC
Organism: Actinomycetes bacterium; assembly: GCA_030428165.1. Lineage (GTDB taxonomy): Bacteria > Actinomycetota > Actinomycetes > Actinomycetales > Demequinaceae > Demequina. Next base: position 2,464 of record JAUIBG010000220.1, on the reverse strand, counting down.
CCGCGCCGAGGTGGCGGCCGTCACCGAGTCCGCGATGCGCGGCGAGATCGACTTCGAGGAGTCGCTGCGTCAGCGCGTCGCGACGCTGGCAGGCGTTCCCGAGTCGGTCCTCGCCGACGTGCGCGCCGAGGTCGAGTTCTCCCCCGGCGCCGAGGAGCTGATCGGCACGCTCCAGGACCTGGGCTGGGATGCCGCGCTCGTGTCAGGCGGGTTCGGCGAGATCGTCGAGTCCCTCGCCGCGCGGCTGGGAATCGCGCTGTGGCGCGCCAACGGTCTCGAGGTGCGGGACGGCGCGCTCACCGGTGAGACGTACGGCCCGATCATCGACAGGGCCGCGAAGGCCAGAGCGCTGCGCGAGTTCGCCGCGAAGGTGGACGCCCCGCGGACGGTCGCGATCGGCGACGGCGCCAACGACCTCGACATGATGGCCGCGGCCGACCTCTCGATCGCCTGGCGCGCCAAGCCCGTGACGCGCGAGGCGGCGGATTACGCGATCGACGGCTCGCTCGCGGAGGCGCTCGCGCTCATCAGCGTCGGCAACGTCTCCTAGGACCGGCCGCCGCCCGCGCTCTCGCGGCTAGTACTGGGCGGCGGAGTGGACGATCGACGTCAGCACGGCCGAGGACTGGCCGAGCGAGGACCACTCGCCCTCGAACTCCAGCACCGCGGCGGAGCCGGTGGGCAGGCCGTGCGCGATGCGCTTGAGGCTGGGCGTGTCGGAGCCGGGGCCCGCCAGCCATGCCGTCGTCGCCGACAGCACGGGCGCGTGGCCCACGACGATGACGTTCCCGGTCCCGTCGGGCAGCTCGGACAGCATCCGGTGGATGCTGCCGACCGTGGTCTCGTACAGCGAGTCCTCGATGTGCACGCGGGCGGCGGGGAACGCCGACGCCATGCCCTTCCACGTCGAGCGCGACCGGGTCGCGGACGACACCAGTGCCAGGTCGATCCCGATGCCGGCCGACGACAGCTTGCCCGCGAGGATCCCCGCCGCGGTCGTGCCCTCGACGGTGAGCTGGCGCTCGTGGTCGGGCACCTCGGGGGACGGCTTCTCGGCCTTCGCGTGGCGGGCGAGGATCAGCGTGGTCATCGCGTCACTGTCCCATCATGTGCACGCCGCCGTCGACGTGGATCAGCTCGCCCGTCGTCGCCGGGAACCAGTCGCTGAGCAGCGCCGTCACGGTGCGTGCGGTGGGCTCGGGGTCGGACGAGTCCCATCCGAGCGGTGCACGCTCGCCCCACTGCGACTCCATCTGGTCGAAGCCGGGGATGTGGGTGGCCGCGGTCGTCTTGATCGGCCCGGCCGAGACCATGTTCGAGCGGATCTGCTTGGGGCCGAGGTCGCGGGCCGTATAGCGGCTGGTCGCCTCGAGCGCTGCCTTCGCGACGCCCATCCAGTCGTAGACCGGCCATGCGAACGAGCCGTCGAAGGTGAGGCCGACGATCGAGCCGCCCTCGGACATCAGCGGCGCGGCGGCCACCGCCAGCGCCTGGTACGAGAACGCGGAGATCTGCATCGCCGTGGCGACGTCCTCCCACGACGCGTTGAGGAACTCGCCGCCCATCACCGACTGGGGAGCGAAGCCGATCGCGTGCACCACGCCGTCGACGTGCGGCACGTGCTCGCGCACGGCATCGGCCAGGCCGGACAGCTGCTCGGGGTCGGTGACGTCGAGCTCGACGACCGGAGCCTCCTGCGGCAGGCGGCGGCTGATCGCCTTGGTGATCTTGAGCGACCGCGGCACGCCGGTCAGCACGACCGTGGCGCCCTCCTCCTGGCACAGGCGCGCGACGGAGAAGGCGATCGACTTCTCGGTCAGGACTCCCGTCACGAGGACGTTCTTGCCATCAAGCATTCCCATTGAAAACCTCCGAGTGAAGCCTAGCGGGCCGGGACCCCGCGACACGTGAAAGCTAGTGGCCCATCCCGAGGCCGCCGTCGACCGGGATGACGGCGCCCGTGACGTAGCCGGCGTCGTCCGACGCGAGGTAGACGGCCGCAGCCGCCACATCGGCCACGGCGCCGAACCTGCCAGCGGGGATGGTGGACTCGTACCCCTTGCGGACGTCCTCGGGCAGCTCGTCGGTCATGTCCGTCGTGATGAACCCCGGAGCGATGACGTTCGCCGTGATGCCGCGGCCGCCGATCTCGCGGGTGATCGAGCGGGCCATGCCCACCAGGGCGGCCTTCGAGGACGAGTAGTTGACCTGGCCGGCGTTGCCCATGAGGCCCACGACCGAGCCCACCAGGATGATCCGGCCGAAGCGCTGCCTGATCATCGACTGCGAGGCGCGGCGCACCGCGCGGAACGTCCCCGTGAGGTTGACGTCGAGCACCTCGGCGAAGTCCTCGTCCGACATGCGCATCATGAGGCCGTCCTTGGTGATGCCGGCGTTCGCGACGAGGATCTCGACGCGGCCGTGCTCGGCCTCGAGTGCGTCGAAGGCCGCGTTGACGGCCGCG
>JAUIBG010000061.1 GCA_030428165.1 Actinomycetes bacterium | reverse complement strand
TCCTCCGTGGCCGTCCCCTGCAGCAGTCGCGGCAGGAACGGCAGGATGGCGCGCCGGCTCATCGACTCGGCGAGCACGAGCTCGAGAGTGCCGTCCGTGAGCGACGACTGCGGTGCCAGCGTCATGCCTGCACCGAAGTGCGGTCCATTGGCCACGGCGACCAGCGTCGACGGCTCCGTCCACTCCCGATCGCCCGATGCGACGCGCACGCGATAGGGCCGGAACCGCGAGATCTCCGCGATCGCCCCCCACAGGTACTTGGTCAGGCTGCCCGGGACCCTCGACGTCGCGACCCGGTCCGCCACGGCGGCGTCGATGCCGCACGACAGGATCCCGAGGAAGTAGCGCTCGATGCCGGCGACCCGCACATGTCCGGCATCCACCGCCGCCCATTCGCGGCCGAGCCCCGCCACGATGTCGTCGATCGCCTGGTGCGCATCGTCGGTGAGGCGCAGCGCCCTGGCGGTGTCGTTGCCCGATCCGGCGGGCACGATTCCCAGCGGGATGCCGTGGCGCACGGCCGCCTGGAGCGCGATGTGCATAGTGCCGTCGCCGCCCACCGCGACGATCGCGCCCAGCGACGGAGCCGCGGCGAGCACCGCCTCGATCAGCGTCTCGGCGTCCGGCGCCGTGACGATCTCGGTCGTGTGACCCGCGGCGTTGAGCCTGTCGCGGAGCCTGTCGACGAGTCCGAGCGAGCGCCCGTTGCCCGCGTGGGCGTTGCCGACGATGCCGACGGTCGTCACGCCGCGTGCTCCTCGCTCTCGATCTCCTCGAGCGTCTTGGGGCGTCTCAATGATGCGACGCCGACGCCGGCGAAGTAGAGGATCACCATCGGCACCGCGAGCAGCATCATCGTGGTCGCGTCGGGGGTGGGAGTCATCACGGCCGCCGCGATCGCGATGATGACGAGCGCCCAGCGCCAACCGCGCAGCCACGTGCGCCACTTCACGACGCCCATCCAGCTCAGCATCACCATGATCACGGGGAACATGAACGCCAGGCCGAACGCGAGCAGCATCTGCATCACGAACGTGAGGTAGGTCTGGGCGTTGATCAGGTTCGTGGAGTCCTCCGGCACGAAGCCGGTGAGGATCGCGACGGCGCGCGGGATCACGAACCAGCCGGCGAGCACGCCCAGCATGAACAGCGGCGACGCGACGGCGACGAAGCCCAGCGTCCACTTCTTCTCGCGCCCGGTCAGGCCCGGGGCGATGAACGCCCACAGCTGGTAGAGCCACCACGGCACGGTGAGCAGGACGGCGAGGAACAGCGAGACCTTGATGCGGACGTCGAAGGCGGACGCGAGCCCGTCGAAGTTGACGGACACCACGCCGCCTGAGGCCTCAGCGGCCTCGAGCAGAGGTGCCTGGAGCGTCTCGAAGACGGGGTCGAACAACAGCCACCCGGCGACCGCGCCCAGCGCGAGTCCGCCCGCGATCAGGATGACGCGAGTGCGCAGCTCCCTGAGGTGTACCGCGAGCGGACGACGGGTGTCCTCCTTGGAGCGCTTGCGCCGGCTAGGACTCACTCTTGTTCTTGGCGGGGTCCTCGATGGTGGACTCGGACTCGATCACCGTCGACTCGCTCGAGGCGGTGCCCGAGGACTTCTCCTCGGACTCCTTGGACGAGTCGGAGGTCAGCTCCTTGGTCTCGTCCTTCAGGATCTTCAGCGACTTGCCGATGCTGCGCGCGAGCTCGGGGAGCTTGGGCGCTCCGAAGAGCAGCAGGACGATGACTGCGATGATGATGATCTCGCGGGGTCCCATCGCGTCTCCTTTCGGTTCGGACACGCCGTTCGCGCGCTATCGCCCCATCCTACGGTGTGGCGTACACCGCTCAGGCATGCGCCTCGCTGATCGCGCGTGCCTGGCGCCTGACCTCGTCAGCCAGCTGGGCCGGCTCGACCGATTCGAGCGCACTGCCCGCCGCCAGCAGGGTCGCCGCGGCCCACGTCGCATCGGCGACCGGGAACTCGGCCACGACGGAGTCGCCATCGCTCGCCACACGGGCATCGGGGATGTCGTCGACGACCCAGCGACGCGTCCGCCCGAGCCGCACCCTGGCGGTGTACGCGGCCTCGAGGCTGAAGGACTCGCCGTCGCGCGGCGGCTCCTCCACGGGTGCCTCGAGGACCTCGACGGGGTCGATGCGGTCCAGCCGCAGCGTGCGATAGCCACCCGCACGGTGGCAGTAGCACTCGAGGTAGCCGCGACCGTCGATCACGACGATGCGGTGAGGGTCCACCTCGCGCACGGTCGCGCGGTCGTTCGCGTCCACGTAGCCCAGCCTGGCGCGCCGGCGCCTGGCGATCGCGTCGCTGAGCTCCCTGGTGGTCTCCGGCAGGACGCCCTCGGAAGCGCTCACCTGGACCGGGGCCTCGGCACCGACGGCCTCGGAGAGCTTCACCATGGCCGACGTCGCGGCCTCGGGCGCCGCGCCGGTCGCCGTCATCGCCCCGAGAGCGCCCAGCAGCGCGGTCGCCTCGCGCGCGGTCAGTCGCACCTGGGTGACACCCTGGGTCTGCGTGATCGAGGCGATGCCCCGCTCGAAGAGATCGGCGTCGAAGTCGATGAGGTCATCGGGCATGCCGCCTGGCAGGCCGATCACCCACAGCCGCAGCAGGTCGGACTCGATCTGCGCCACGCTGACGCCGAAGTGCTGCGCGAGGTCGGCGTTCGCGGTCGCGCCGTTCGCCTCGAGGAACGAGACGATGCTCAGCAGCCGGGTCACCCTCGCGTGCGCAGTCTCAGCCACCGAGCACCTCCAGCACCGCGCCGGCCTCCCTGGAGACCTCGTCCGCGATCTCCTGGGGCGCGACCACGCGCGCGCGGCCCCGCCGGCGCATCACATCGTCCCGCACGGAGCCGGGGCCGTCGTACGCGACCCTGTAGACGTCCCAGTCGCCCACCGACCGGAGGTAGGCGCCGCGGGTGCGCAGGTCCATGCAGGTCTCCGGCAGGACCGCGATCTCCACCTCGACGGGCTCGAACAGGTCGCGCTGGAGGTCGTCGCCCAGCTCACGGGACTCGAATGCGCCGGGCTCGGACGCGCGCGCCACCTTGCCCTCGATGCGCGCGAGCCTGAACATGCGGATCGCCTCGCGGTCGTGGTCCCAGCCCACCACGTACTGGCGCGTGCCGCTGAGGACCACCCGGTACGGGTCGACGGTGCGGGTCGTCGTGCCCGAGGACGCCGAGGCATAGGTGAAGCGCACCGTCATGCGCTGATCGATCGCGTCCACGAGGGTGTCGAGGTGGACGCTCAGCACGCGCGAGACGCCGGCGAAGGGCAGCTCGGCCGGCTCGTCGATGCGCCCGGTGGCTGCCACCTTGGTGACCGCCTGCGCCGCGGTCGCGCCCAGGGTCGCCTCGCGCCAGTAGCCGGCGGCGAGGCCGATGACGGCCCGCTCGGCCGGCGTCAGGTCCAGCTCGGGGATCGCCGCGTCGTCCGTCTCGATGCGGTAGCCGATGTCGTCGCCGTGAGTCGCGTCCGTCACCGTGATGAGGTGGACGCCCAGGGTCCGCAGCGCCTCCTTGTCGCGCTCGAACATCCGCTCGAAGGCCGCGTCGGCACGCGAGATCTCCTGAGCGCTGGCGCCCTCAGGCGGGAGCTCGTAGCCCGTGACGGTGCGCCTGATCTCGCCGCGCGTCATCCTCACGTGCGCGTGCGTCAGCGCCACGAGGAGGTTCAGCAGCCGCTCGTCGGGGGCGACGGACACGTCAGATCCTGACGGCCAGCAGCTCGGAGGTGAGGATCGCGCGCGCTCCGACCGCATAGAGGCGGTCCATCACGTCGTTGATCTCCTTGCGCGGCACCATGGCGCGCACTGCCTGCCAGTCGGTGCCGTGGATCGGCGCCACCGTCGGGCCCTCAAGACCAGGCGTCACGGCAATCGCGGCGTCGAGCAGATCGGCGGGCACGTCGTAGTCGACCAGCACGTACTTCCGTGCGGTCAGCACACCCTTGAGACGGCCCACCAGCACCGCCAGGGCATCGCCTGGCGCATCCGCGCCCTTGATCAGGAGCGCCTCGGAGCTCAGCAGCGGCTCGCCGAACACGGACAGCCCGGCCGCGCGCAGCGTGGTCCCGGTCGAGACGACGTCCGCCACGGCATCGGCCACGCCCAGGCGCACCGACGACTCGACCGCGCCGTCCAGGCGGATCACCTGCGACTCGACGCCGCGGGCGCGCAGGTAGTCGTCGACGAGCGTCGCGTAGCTCGTCGCGACCCTGCGGCCGTGGAGGCCGGAGATGTCGGTGATGCCGCTGCCGTCAGGAGCGGCGAAGCGGAAGGTGGAGCCGCCGAACCCGAGCGGCAGGTGCTCGGTGGCGGACGATCCCGAGTCGAGCAGCAGGTCACGGCCGGTGATGCCCGCATGCACCGTGCCCTCCCCGACATACACCGCGACGTCGCGCGGGCGCAGGTAGAAGAACTCGATCGAGTTGGCCTCGTCGACGATCACCAGCTCGCGGGTGTCGCGGCGCTGGCGGTAGCCGGCCTCCTTGAGGAGGGTCACGGCGGGCTCGGAGAGCGAGCCCTTGTTGGGTACTGCGATACGGAGCACTGCGGGTCCTTACAGGTAGCGGTAGACGTCGTCGAGGGTGATGCCGCGGGCCACCATCATGACCTGGGCGTGGTAGATCAGCTGGGAGATCTCCTCGGCCAGCTCCTCATCGGTCTCGTACTCGGCGGCGATCCACGACTCGGCCGCCTCCTCCACGAGCTTCTTGCCGATCGCATGGACGCCCTTGTCGAGCAGGGCGACCGTGCCCGATCCCTCGGGGCGCTCGGCGGCGCGGCTCAGCAGCTGCTGGTACAGGTCCTCGAATGTGGTCACCGCAACAGCCTAGGGCAGGCCGTGCCGCGCGATGGTGAGGACGGGTCCCGGGCCGGCGTCTGGCGAGAAGCTAGCGACCCGAGCCGACGATCGCGGTCATCGCGATCGCAGCCGAGGCCGCCTCGTAGCCCTTGTCCTCGTGAGAGCCGGGCAGGCCGGAGCGGTCGAGCGCCTGGGCCTCGTCATCGCAGGTGAGCACGCCGAAGCCCACGGGCACCGCATGGGTGCGCGACACATCGGTCAGGCCGCGCGTCACGGAGTCGCACACGTAGTCGAAGTGCGGCGTGCCGCCGCGGATCACGACGCCGAGAGCGACGATCGCCCGCGCGCCGGAGCGCGCCAGGTGCTCAGCCGCGACGGTCAGCTCGAAGGTGCCGGGGACCCGCGTGACGATCGCGTCGGCGCCTGCGTCCAGCACCGCGCGCTCCGCGCCGGCGACGAGACCTGCCATGACCTCGCGATGCCAGCTCGACGCGAGGATGTGGACCGTGAGGTCCCCCGCCGCCTGCGGGCGCAGGTCGGGAGCTCCGTGCCCGCTCATCTAGCCCTCCTCCTTGCCAATGTGGCCCATACGCTCGATCTTGGTGCGGATGTACGCCGCATTCTCCTCGTTGAGGCCCACGTGATGCTCGATGCGCTCCACGACCTCGATGCCCGACGCCGTCAGCGCCGTGATCTTCGCCGGGTTGTTGGTGAGCAGCTTGATGCGGTCGTAGCCCAGGTCCGCGAGGATCGCCGCGGCGGCGCCGTACTCGCGGCGGTCGACCGGGAGCCCAAGGTCGGTATTGGCGTCGACCGTGTCCCGGCCCTGGTCCTGCAGCTGGTACGCGCGCAGCTTGGCGAGGATGCCGATGCCGCGGCCCTCGTGACCCATCATGTAGACGACCGCTCCGCCGTCGCGCACGACGAGCTCGAGAGCCGCGTCGAGCTGGGGTCCGCAATCGCACTTGAGCGACCCGAACGCGTCTCCCGTGAGGCACTCCGAATGCACGCGCACCGTCGGCACCTCGCCCTCGGGCGTGGGCGCGACGAGCGCGACGTGGGCGTGCCCAGTGCGCATGTCGCGGTAGCCCCGTGCGGTGACGACGCCGTGCTCGGTGGGCAGGCGCGCCTCGGCCTCCATCACGACGCGCGCCGGGTTGGGCGCGACCGCAGGAGCCTCGTCACCGATCTCACGGCGGTACTCGATGATGTCCTGGATGGTGAGCGCGACGAGACCCTCCCGCTGAGCGAGGTCCTCGGCATCGCCGAAGCGCATCATCGTGCCGTCGTCGTTCACGAGCTCCGCGATGACGCCGACTGGCTCGACACCCGCCAGCCTGCACAGATCGACCGAAGCCTCCGTGTGGCCGGGGCGGTGGAGCACTCCCCCGGCGACGGCGCGCAGCGGCAGCACGTGACCGGGCCGGATGACGTCGGTCGGCTTGGCGTCGGGACGCGCGAGCACCTGAAGCGTCGTGTGGCGGTCGGCTGCGGAGATTCCGGTCGTCACGCCCTCGGCGGCGTCCACTGACACGGTGTACGCCGTGCGACGCGGGTCCTGAGAGGACGGGACCATGAGCGGCAGATCGAGAGCGTCCGCGTGCGGCCCCGGCATCGGCGCGCACAGGTAGCCGCTCGAATGACGGATGCCCCAGGCGACCCAGTCGACCGTCACCGTTTCCGCCGACATGATGAAGTCCGTCTCGTTCTCGCGGTTGCGGGAGTCCGCCACCAGGACGGGCTTGCCTGCGCGCAGGTCCTCGAGCGCGCGCTCGACGAGTTCACGGGCGCTCATGCCTTGGCCTCCAGCATCTTCTCGACGTACTTGGCGATGACGTCCACCTCGACGTTGACCCTGTCACCCACGGCGAGGGCGCCGAGGTTGGTCTCCTCGAGCGTGGTGTCGATCAGCGACACCGTGACGCGCGGCCCCTCGACCGCCGCGGCGGTCAGCGAGACGCCGTTGAGAGCGATCGAGCCCTTCACGGCGACGTAGCGCTCGATCGACGCGGGGATCTCGAAGGTCAGGTCGGTCCACTCGGCGCCCTCATCGCGGGACGCCAGCGTCGCGACGCCGTCCACGTGACCCTGCACGATGTGGCCGCCGAGGAACGTGCCCGCAGTCGCGGCGCGCTCCAGGTTCACGCGGTCGCCCACGGCGAGGCCCCCGAGCGTGGTCGTCTCGTTGGTGATGCGCATCACGTCGCCGCTCCACGTCGAGCCGGTCGACTCGGTCACGGTGAGGCAGGTGCCGTTCACGGCGATGGACTCGCCGTGCGTGAACTCGTCGGCCAGTCCGGTGGCGTCGATGGTGATGACGGAGGTGGAGCCGTCGCGCTCGATGGCCGCGACGATCCCCACGGCGGGAATGATTCCGGTGAACACCGTTAGTCCTTCTCAGTACGGGCGACTGCGACGAGGACGTCCTCGCCGAGCCGCTCCAGGTTGACGATCTGCCCTCTCAACATCTGAGTGAGCGTCGTTGTTCCGCTCGACACCACCGCGGGGGTGCCCGCCCCCAGCACGGCGGGTGCGAGGTACGCGTGGACCTCGTCCACGAGCCCTGCGTCGAGGAACGCGCCGATCAGCGTACCGCCGCCCTCGACGAGCAGCGTGCGACCTCCCGCCAGCTCGACGGCAGCCAGCGCGTCGGCGGGGTCGTGGGAGCCGACCCTGACGGCATTGTCGTCGCGCCACACCCGCGCGCCACGGGTCTCGCGGCGGCCCACGATCACCCGCAACGGCTGATGCGGCGCCTCCACGCCAGCGGGCCTGGCCGACAGCTCGGGGTCATCTTCAACCACAGTGCCGGTGCCCACAGCGATGGCGTCGACCTCGGCGCGCACCGTGTGCGCGTGGCCGCGGGCCTGGGGCCCCGTGATCCACTGGGACGTTCCGTCGGGTGCGGCGATGCGGCCGTCCAGCGTCGCGCCCCACTTGACGATGACGTAGGGGCGGCCGAGCCGCACCGAGGCGAGCCACCTGCGGTTCAGCTCCGCGGCGCCCGCATGGCAGTCGAGCACGGCGGGAATGCCGCGCCCGGCGAGGAACTGAGCACCTCCAGCGGCCTCCGCGTTCGGATCCGCGACGGCGTACGTGACGCGGCCGATGCCGGCGTCGGCCAGCGCGACCGAGCACGGTCCCGTGCGGCCCGTGTGATTGCACGGCTCGAGAGTGACGTACGCATGCGCGCCGGCGACATCGTTGCCGCGGGCTGCCGCATCGCGCAGTGCGTCGACCTCGGCATGCGGGGTGCCCGCGCCGTGGTGGTACCCCTCGCCGAGCACGGCGCCGTTGTTCCCGACGATGACGGCGCCCACCCTGGGGTTGCCTCCCCACGCCGGGCCCAGCGCGGCCAGCTCGACGGCGCGGTCCATGGGCGTTGCCCGGTCAGGCACGCCCAGCCTCCCGAGCGAGCTCTCGCAGCGCATCGATCTCCGCGGCGGGGTCGGGCGCTCCGTACACGGCGCTGCCGGCGACGAACACGTTCGCCCCCGCGCTCGCGGCCGCTGGGATCGTGTCACGTGCGATCCCGCCGTCGACCTGGATGTCGAGGTCGATGCCTCGAGCAAGCGCCGCCTCGCGGACGCGACGGACCTTGTCCGTCATGTCCGGCATGAAGGACTGACCGCCGAACCCCGGCTCGACCGTCATCACGAGCACCATGTCGTAGGCGTCGAGGTGGGCGATCACCTCGTCGGGCGCCGTCCCCGGCTTCACGGCGACGGCGGAGCGGGCTCCTGCCGCGCGGATGCGCCCTGCCAGCCCCGCGGGGTCGCTCGAGGCCTCCGCGTGGAAGGTCACGGAGGCGCAGCCCGCCTCCGCGTAGCGCACCGCCCAGGCGTCCGGGTCGTCGATCATGAGGTGCGCGTCGACGGGGATGGGCGAGATCTCGCAGATCCGCTCCGTCACGGGAAGTCCCCACGTGAGGTTGGGGACGAAGTGCGCATCCATGACGTCCACGTGGAGCAGGTCGGCATTCGCCACGCGCTCGATGTCGCGCTGGAAGTTCACGAAGTCGGCGGACAGGATCGACGGAGCGATCTGCATGGTCATGCCTGGCACACTACTTCACCGCCGGGGCGCGTCCCGGCGCCTTCATGAGCTGGATGAACATCGCGTCGGTGCCGTGCACGTGAGGCCACAGCTGGGCGTGCAGCGCCTGCCCGAAGGTCTCAGCCGGCACGCCTGTCACGGACGCCAGCACAGCGGGCGTGTCGAGCAGCTCGAGGCCCGCAGCGTCGAGGACGGCGACGGTCTCGGCGAGCACCGGCGAGCACGTGACGTAGGCGAGGATCCCTCCGGGCGCGAGCTCCGAGGCTGCGTGGCCGAGCAGGTCGCGCTGCAGCCTGGTGAGGTCTGCGAGATCGCCCGGCGACCTGCGCCAGCGGGACTCGGGGCGGCGTCGCAGCGCACCCAGCCCCGTGCACGGCGCGTCGAGGAGGATGCGGTCGTAGGTGCCCCGCCACTGGAGCGCATCGGTGGCGTGCACCGACACCGTGCCCTCGGGCAGCGCCCTGACGTTGTCGCGGACCAGCTCTGCCCGGTGCGGGTGGAGCTCGGTGGCGACCACAGTGGCGCCGCCCTGCGCGGCGAGCGCTCCCAGCAGCGCGGTCTTCCCGCCTGGGCCGGCGCACACGTCGAGCCAGCGCTCCCCCGCGACCACGTCCCGCGCGGCCGCCAGCGCAGCCGCCGCGAGCTGGCTGCCCTCGTCCTGCACGCCGGCCGTGCCGTCCCTGACGGCGCCGATGCCGGACGGGTCTCCGCCGGGAAGCACCACCCCGTAGGGCGACAGCGCGGTCGGCGTGCCTCCCGTCGCCTCCGCCACCGCATCGCGGTCGGCGAGGCCCGGCCTCACCGCGAGGGTCAGCGGAGCCGGCGTGTTGTGGGCGTCGAGGAGGTCCTCGATCTGCTCCTCGCGGCCCTCGGCTCGCAGCGCGCGCCGCAGTTGCCGCACGATCCAGCCCGGATGCGAGGCACGGGTCGCGAGATCGGCGCCCACCGCGTCCTTCCACTCGTCAGCGCTGCGCTCCGTGACGCGGCGCATGGCGGCGTTGGCCAGCCTCGACGCGCCCGCACCCCGGTGACGGCGCACGAGCTCCACCGTCTCGTTCACGACCGCGTGGGGCGGTGTCCCGAGGACCATGTGCTGGTGCACGCCGAGCCGCAGCGCCGCTCGGGTCACGTCGTCGAGGTCGGCGACCGGGCGCCCCGTCGCCTCGCGGAGGATCGCGTCATACAGCCCGTGCATGCGGGTGGTGCCGTACGCGAGCTCCGTCGCGAGTCCGGCGTCGCGACCGTCAAGCCTCGCCTCGCGCAGCAGGCGCGGCATGACGAGGTTGGCGTACGCGCCGTCGCGCTCGACGGCGAGCAGGCACTCGAGCGCGACGTCCCGCGGCCCTGCGGGGGCCGAGCGGCGCTCCGACTCGCTCACGCCTCCCCCAGCTGGGCCGACTCGCCCAGGCGAGCGCCGCGCCACCACGCCGCGGCGTCCATCGGCTTCTTGCCCGAGGGCGCGATGGTGCCGAGCGCCACAGGCCCAGTCCCGGTGCCGACGAGCACGCGGCCGTCGACGAGCGCCACCTGGCCCGGCACCGCGGGTCCTGGACCCTCGACGGGCGTGACGGGGCCGAGCTTCGCGACGGAACCGTCCGGCAGCGTCGTCCACGCCCCGGGATTGGGGGTGCAGCCGCGGATTGTGCGGTCGACGACGTGGGCCGGCAGATCCCAGCGCACCCGCGCGTCCTCACGGGTGATCTTGTCGGCGTGGGACACGTCGTCGCCCGACTGCGGCTCAGGGACGGCGCGTCCGGCGACGAGCGCCGCGCACGACTGCTCCAGCAACGGTGCTCCTGCGACTGCCAGCCGCTCCAGCAGGTCTCCCGCCGTGTCGGTAGGGCGCACGGTCTCGGTGAGCCGCCCGATCACGGGGCCGGTGTCGACGCCCTGCTCGATCAGGAAGGTGGTCGCACCGGTGACGTCGTCTCCGGCCATGATCGAGCGCTGCACGGGCGCGGCCCCGCGCCACGCGGGCAGCAGGGAGAAGTGAAGGTTGACCCAGCCGTGCCGGGTGGCCGCGAGCATGTCGGGACGCAGGATCTGGCCGTACGCGACCACTGCTGCCACATCGGCCCCGAGCGCGGCGACCTCCTCGATCGCCTCGGGAGCCGATGCCCGTGGAGGGTCCAGCACGGGCAGCCCAAGACGCTCTGCGGCCACCTTCACGGGCGACGGGTGCAGGGTCTTGCCGCGCTTGCCGGGGGCGTCGGGACGGGTGAGCACTCCCACCACCTCGTGTCCCGCGGCGACCAGCGCCTCGAGCGACGGGACGGCGATGTCCGGCGTGCCGGCGAAGAGAACTCGCATGCCCTCCATGCTAGAGGCCGAGCAGGCGGCCGAGCGGCGCGTCGATGCGCACGCGCAGCGCCCCCGCTCCCTCTGCGGAGGCGGAGACGGCCGCTGCGCGCAGTCGCAATGCGATCGCCCCCATGGCCCCGCGCGACGCGAGGATCAGCGCGCCACCCTCGATCTCTGCGAGGACCGCGCCGGGAGCGTCGTCGACCGCGCCCTGAGCCGCTGATCTTGCCTGCCGCGGGTCGTCAGCGAGCACCGTCGCGGCCCGGGTGACGGGAGGGAGACTGAGCGAGGCGCGCTCGTCGTACTCCTCCTCGACCGCGCGGATCGGGGACCAGGTGGTGAGCGCCATGCGCACGCGCTCGGGCATGTCCCCGATCAGCACCAGCCTGCCTCCGCTCGCGCGCGCGCGGACCAGGGCGCCGACCGCCAGCCAGCGGCGCATCGCCTCGAGCTCGGCGCCCAGCTCGCCGGACGCGATGGCGGCGGCATCGACCACAACGGCTGCGGCGTACCCGCCGTCCACCGCTGGCACCGCGCCTGGGGTGGCGACCACGATCCCGGCGCCCACGCTGCCGTCCTCGAGCACGCCGGACGCCGCCGACGACACGGCCACCGGCTCGCGCGTCATCGCGCCGATCTGCTCGGCGATCGCCTCGACTCCCAGCCCGGCACGGGCGACCGCGCTGCCGTGGCAGTGCGGGCAGTGCCAGTCACGGTGCTCCCTGCCGCACGCGATGCAGGTCGGGAGTGCCCGCGCGGTGGGCTGGCCCAGCGGTGCCTCGCACACCTCGCACAGCGCCCGCTCGCGGCACCGCGCGCACAGCACGGCCGTGGCGAAGCCCGCCCGCGGCACCACGACGGCGACGGGACCGGCGTCGAGCCCGCGCGTCACGGCTCTCCAGGCCTCGGGCGGCATCCAGTGCCGTCCCGCTCCCCCGGCGCTCTCCCGGCGCTCGCTGGTGAGCACGTCGACGGCCGGCGCGGCCTCGCGCACCGCCGTGCGCGACGGCTCGACGAGCGAGGCCCATCCGTGCCGCACGAGCGCGAAGGCGTCGACGCTGGGGGTCCACCCGGCGAGGCAGACGTCCACCCCCTCCCCTGCCCGCATGGCCGCGATCGTGCGCGCATGGGCGTAGGGCGCGTGCGGCTCCTCGTACACGCCGCTGCCGTCGTCCCACAGCGCGATCGCTCCGAGCGACGGCACCGGCTGCATCACCGTGGGCCTCAGCCCCACGATGATCCGCGCGAGGCCGCGCATTGCCGCGACATACGCGCCGAACCTGCGCTGGGGCCCGTCGTCGTGGCTCACGACCGCGGGAACGACCACGATGCCGCTCTCGCCCCTGGCCGCCGCCTGGAGCACACCTGCCAGGACCGACGGCGCATCGACGCCGGACGTATCGGGGGCGGACTGCACGACCCGTCTGCCGACTTCAGCAGTCGTCAGCTCGGCGCCCCAACGGTCGACGGCCCGCGCGAGCGCGGACGCGTAGGCGCCGTCCGCCGCGCCAGCGAGCGAGTCCGCTCGCTTCTCGACAGCGGCGACACGCGGCGGCGCCATGAGCCGCAGCACGTCCCAGAGACTCCCGGCACAGCGCTCGGCCACGGCACGCCCCAGCGCGATCGCCTCGGGCGTGTACGAGGGAATCTCGCTGCAGTGGTGAACCGGCGTCAGCGCGCCGTCGAAGTCGCTCGAGCCCGTCAGCTCGGTGACGACGGCGCTCACCAGGCGTCCGGCGAAGCGCACCCGCACGCGGGAGCCCACCGCGATGCGATCGGCGAGCTTCTCCGGGACCGCGTAGTCGAACGGGCGGTCGAGGTGCGGCAGCGGGCTGTCGATGCAGACCCGCGCCACCGCCGACGCGTGCGCCGCCTGCGGGCTAGCCGGC
>JAUIBG010000219.1 GCA_030428165.1 Actinomycetes bacterium | reverse complement strand
TGCGTCGTCGTCGGCGACGCCAAGCCGTTCATCGCGGCGCTGATCACGCTCGACCCCGAGGCGCTGCCAGGGTGGCTGCGCTCGAAGGACCTGCCCGAGCTGACTCCGGCGGAGGCGGCGCAGCACCCGGCGGTGCTCGAGCGCGTGCAGTTCGCAGTCGACCGCGCGAACTCCTTCGTCTCCCGCGCGGAGTCGATCCGCACGTTCAGGGTGCTCGACTCGGACTTCACCGTCGACAACGGCATGATGACGCCGTCGCTCAAGGTCAAGCGCCAGCGCGTGCTCGACGAGTACTCGGGCGAGATCGACTCGATCTACTCGGCGTAGTCGCTCCCCTCGCCGCGGTGCCGTCAGGCGCTGCGCCGTCTCCTGGGCGTCCGAGGCGCCGGCCCGGCGTCGTGCACCAGCCTGAGCCCCGGAGGCGTCAGTCCACCGGCCACGAGCAGGCTCACCGCCCGCTCCTGATCGGGGTCCATCGCTGGCGCCTCGGGGACCGCCGCCATGTACTCGGACAGGAAGCACTCGCCGCAGGGCTCGCCCCGCTCCTCGCATGCACTGCATTCGATCCACATGCCTGCCACGCTACGGACAGGGTCTGACATCGTGCCGGGGACTGCGCCCGACAGCGTGTCAGCCCTTCGGGCTACCGTCGGAGCCATGACCCTGCAGGCCACCCTCGACGAGGCCGGCACTCCCCTGAGCGCCGCGACGTTCGTCGTCGTCGACCTGGAGACGACCGGGGGCAGCCACGGACGCGACTCGATCACTGAGATCGGCGCGGTCAAGATCCGTGGGGGCGAGACGATCGGGGAGTTCGCGACGCTCGTGAACCCGGGATCCGCCATCCCGCCCATGATCGTCGCCCTGACGGGCATCACCGATGCGATGGTCGCCCAGGCGCCCCGGATCGAGCAGGTGCTGCCCAGCTTCCTCGAGTTCCTCGGCGACGCCGCGCTGATCGCCCACAACGCGAAGTTCGACGTGTCCTTCCTCAAGGCGGCCTGCGCGCGCCACGAGTACGACTGGCCTCGACCGCGCGTGTTCGACACTGTGACGATGGCGCGGCGCTGCGTCACGAAGGACGAGGCGCCCAACCGCAAGCTCGGGACGCTCGCCCGTGTGTTCGGCACGGAGGTCACGCCTAACCACCGAGCTCTCGAGGACGCCAGGGCCACTGCGGAGATCTTCCATGCCATGCTCGGACGGCTCGCAGGCTTCGGCGTCACCCACGTCCCGGACCTGGTGGACCTGGGCAACACGGTTCCCGACGCGATCAGGGCCAAGTCGACACTGGCCGATGCGGTGCCGAGCAGGCCCGGCGTGTACGTCTTCCGCGCAGGCGACGGCGAGCGGCTGTACGTGGGCGTCTCCCGGAACATGCACTCCAGGGTCAAGTCGTACTTCACGAAGGGCGAGCAGCGCAGACTGATCCGTCCCATGCTCGAGGTGGCGTCCAGCGTCGAGTCGATCGTGTGCCCCACCGATCTGGAGGCGAGAGTGCGGGAGGTGCGAGCGATCGCCCGCTGGCGACCGCGCTACAACCGCCGCTCGACCCGGCCGGAGGCGACGCCGTGGCTGCGGCTCACGGACGAGCGGCACCCGCGCTGGGCTATGACACGGTCCGCCACCACGCTGCCGGACGCGCTGGGACCGTTCTCGTCCCTCACGCAGGCGCGCGCGGCGCAGGAGCTGCTGTCCGAGGCGGCCCGCCTACGGACCTGCACGACACGGCTCCCCATCGCGCCGCGGCCCGGCGCCAACGCGTGCCTCGCGAAGGACCTCGGCACCTGCGCGGCGCCGTGCGTGCGCGGCGCGACCCAGGAGTACGACGAGGCGATCACGTCGGCGCGCACGGTGCTCGACGGTTCCGTCGACGCCGTGCTGCGCGCTGCCGAGCGGCGCATCGGCGACCTCGCCGAGGCGAGCAAGTACGAGGAGGCGGCCTCCGTGCGCGACGCCGCGGCATCGGTCGTGGACGCCGCCTTCAGGCGCCAGCGCCACGCGTCGCTGCGCGGCTGCTCCCTCGTCGCGGTGAGGCGCATCGACTCCGCCTGGGACGTCGTCTCCATCCATCGCGGTGCGCTCGTCGCGACGGAGCGCGTCCGCAGTGGCGTCTGGGCCGCCGCTGACAGGCTGCGCGACGCCTGGCTCACTCCCGAGGTCGACACGTCGTCGGGCGAGGGACCCATCGTCGAGGAGATCGAGCTCATCCTCGCGTGGCTCGAGTCCGACGGCGTCCGGCTGCTCCACGTCGAAGGACCGTGGTCGAGTCCGCTCGGAGGACCGGGCGCGCACCGCCGCTGGATCGACGCTCGGAGGCGGGCCAGGGAGGGCGCACTGCCCCGCGGGGACTAGCCGCGCGTCGGGAGCGGGCCGGACAGGCGCTGGAGGTGCGGCGCTAGGCCGTGGCGGCGACCCAGCGGTCGAGCACCGCGGAGGCCGCACCGGAGTCGACCGCCTGCGCCGCAAGCGTGGTCGCCGCGGTCATGCGCTCCACGAGGGTGCCCGATGCCGTGCCAGGAAGCGTGGCGTCGGCCACGAGTCCTGCGGCCGCGTTGAGTAGCACCGTGTCGCGCACTGCGCCGGTCTCGCCGGCG
>JAUIBG010000060.1 GCA_030428165.1 Actinomycetes bacterium | reverse complement strand
TCGGCATCGCGCTCTTCATCTCCCACTACGCGCCGCGCCGCCTGGCCGCGGGCCTGGGATACCTCATCGACCTGCTCGCCGCCGTGCCGTCCGTGGTGTTCGGCCTCTGGGGCGTGCTCGCCCTCGTGCCGGTGCTGCAGCCCTTCTACCAGCTGCTCGCCGACTACCTGGGCTGGATCCCGCTGTTCGCGGCGCCCGAGTCTGGTGACATCTTCACAGCCCGTGTCGCGCTGTCCGCCGGCATCGTGCTGGCGATCATGATCATCCCGATCATCACCGCGGTGACCCGCGAGGTCTTCCTGCAGACCCCGGTGCTCCACGAGGAGGCGGCCCTCGCGATGGGCGCCACCCGCTGGGAGCTCATCAAGATGGCGGTCTTCCCGTTCGCCCGCTCCGGCATGATCGGCGCCTCGATGCTGGGACTCGGCCGCGCCCTTGGCGAGACGATGGCCGTGCTGATGATCCTCAGCCCCGGCCTCACGTACTCGCCGTACATCCTGCAGCCGCTGCAGCAGAACACGATCGCGGGCTACATCGCGCTCCAGTTCCCCGAGGCCAATGCGCTCGGCGTCAACACGCTGATCGCCCTAGGCCTCGCCCTCTTCGTCATCACCCTGCTGGTCAACATGCTCGCCCGCTGGGTCGCGAGCCGCCGCAGCGAGTTCTCGGGAGCGAACTAATGGCCACCACCACCGTCCGCAAGTCGTCCGAGGCCGCGCTGGGCTCCATCAGCGCGGGACGCCGCGCCACCAACGGCGCGATGACCGTCATCATCTACGGCGCGTTCATCCTGGCCGTGATCCCGCTGGTGTGGCTCACGTACACCACCATCGCCAACGGCGTGCAGATCTTCGGCCTCGACGAGAACTATCCAGACTCGAGCGTCAACTTCTCGTTCCTGACCGAGACGATGCGCGGCATCTTCGGCGCGAACGCGCCGTTCGGCGGCATCCTGCACGCGATCGTCGGCTCGTTGATCATGACGGGCATCGCCGCGCTCATCTCGGTGCCGGTCGGCCTGCTCACCGCGATCTACCTGGTTGAGTACGGCTCGGGCTGGCTGAAGCGCGCGATCACGTTCTTCGTCGACGTCATGACGGGCATCCCCTCGATCGTCGCTGGTCTCTTCGCGTACGCACTGTTCGCGATCCTCGTCGCGCCCGGCACCAAGATGGGCATCGTCGGCGCGATCGCCCTGTCGGTGCTGATGATCCCGGTCGTCGTGCGCTCTGCCGAGGAGATGCTGCGCCTCGTGCCAAATGAGTTGCGCGAGGCCTCGTACGCGCTGGGCGTGCCCAAGTGGCTCACGATCATCAAGGTCGTGCTGCGCACGTCGATCGCCGGCGTCACCACGGGTGTGATGCTCGCCGTCGCGCGCGTCATCGGCGAGACGGCCCCGCTGCTCGTGGCGGTGGGCGTCTCCGACTCGATGAACTTCAACCCCTTCGACGGTCGCATGATGTCACTGCCGGTGTACATCAACCAGCAGTACGAGCTGGGCATCCTGCCGTGCAACACGGAGACCTGCGTCGCCGAGATCGCCTCGATGCGATCCTGGGGCGCCGCGCTCGTGCTGATCGTCATCGTCATGCTGCTGAACCTCCTGGCGCGCATGATCGCCAAGTACTTCTCCCCCAAGACCGGTCGATAAGACACAAGAATCAGGAGCTTTTCGTGTCCAAGCGCATCGATGTCAACAACCTGAACGTCTACTACGGCAACTTCCTGGCTGTGGAGGACGTGTCGCTGGGGATTGACGCCAAGTCCGTCACCGCGTTCATCGGCCCGTCCGGTTGCGGCAAGTCCACCTTCCTCCGCACGCTCAACCGCATGCACGAGGTCATTCCCGGCGCGCACGTCGAGGGCGAGGTGCTGATCGACGGCCTCAACCTCTACGACAGCAGCGTCGACCCCGTGACGGTCCGCCGCCACGTCGGCATGGTGTTCCAGCGCCCCAACCCGTTCCCCACGATGTCGATCGCGGAGAACGTGCTGGCAGGCTTCAAGCTCAACAACAAGCGCGTGTCGAAGTCCGAGCAGGACGACCTGGTCGAGTCCTCGCTGCAGGGCGCGAACCTGTGGGAGGAGGTCAAGGACCGCCTGAACAAGCCGGGCTCCTCGCTCTCCGGCGGTCAGCAGCAGCGTCTGTGCATCGCCCGCGCGATCGCGATGAAGCCCGACGTGCTGCTCATGGACGAGCCCTGCTCCGCGCTCGACCCGATCTCGACCCTGGCCATCGAGGACCTGATCCACGAGCTCAAGGACGAGTACACGATCGTCATCGTCACGCACAACATGCAGCAGGCGGCGCGCGTCTCGGACAGGACGGCGTTCTTCAACATCGCGGGCACCGGCAAGCCGGGCAAGCTGATCGAGATGGACGACACGGCGACGATGTTCTCGAACCCCTCCGAGGAGGCGACCGAGCAGTACATCTCCGGAAAGTTCGGATGAACCGCTCAGGCAGTTTCAGGAAAGGGCCCGGTCGGCGACGACTGGGCCCTTTTTCATGCCCGGGTTTCCCGCCCCGAACCGCGCCGATCCCCCCGCCCGTCTCCCCGCTCGTCTCCCCGCCCATCTCCCCGCCCAACGTGCGGGTCCGCGCCGGGCACACCGGAGCCGATGCCGGTTCTGTCCGCTTCACGCCGCGCGTCGCGCTGGGGACCCGCAAATCCGGTCGGGAATGCGGGACTGCGGGGGTGCCGGAGCGCCGGGATGCGGGCGGTCGGGAGCGCGGGAGCGCGCGAAGCCGCGCAACGGCGGCGCGAGGCGCCGCCGGGGAGAGGGGCTCGAGCCTAGAGCCCGGCCTCGTCGAGGATCGTGGCGTACTCCTCGAGCGTGCCGTCGACCACGGGCACGTCGACCTGGACGGCGCCGCCGCCCTCGGTCGCGAGCTGCAGGGTGGTGAGCAGGCCGGGAGCCGCGAGAGCGGTGCCCTCGACGAGCTCACCGTCGGGGCCGAGCGGCACGCTCGTGCCCGCGGCGACCTCGACGTCGGTGAAGGTGGCGCCGGCGTCGAAGGTCAGCGCGACGGTGGCGTCGTCGCCGCCCTCGTTCACCAGGGTGCCGATCAGGACGGCCGGCTCGCCGTCGCCCTCGGTCACCACGATGAGGTTGAGGCCGGTCACATCGCCAAGCTCTGCCTGGAAGCCGTCAGAGGGCGCGTAGTCCTGCTTCGTGGTGATCGGGTTCACGTACGAGCACCCCGCGAGCGTCAGTGCGACGACGGGGATGATTGCGAGCGGCGCGAGGCTGAGCTTCACCACGGATTCCTTCACTCTTGGGGACGGGGCCGATTCTAGCGTGAGCGGGCACCGGGCACGGGAATGGCCGGAGGCAACGATGGTAGAATTGGCAAGCGCACGCGATAAGGGGACAACTCCACTATGAACTTTGCGGTCGGCGAGACTGTTGTATATCCGCACCACGGTGCTGCTGAGATTCAGGCAATCAAGCAGCGAACAATTCGTGGCGAGGAGAAGACGTATCTGAAGCTGAAGGTGGCTCAGGGCGATCTGACCATCGAGGTGCCTGCCGACAACGTCGACCTGGTCGGCGTTCGCGACGTGGTGGACCAGGAGGGCCTCGAGAAGGTCTTCTCCGTCCTGCGCGAGCCCTACATCGAGGAGCCGACCAACTGGTCGCGCCGCTACAAGGCCAACGTCGAGAAGCTCGCCTCGGGCGACGTGATCCGCGTGGCCGAGGTCGTCCGCGACCTGAGCCGCCGCGATGCCGACAAGGGCCTCAGCGCCGGTGAGAAGCGCATGCTGGCGAAGGCTCGCCAGATCCTCGTGAGCGAGCTCGCGCTCGCAGAGAAGTGCGACGAGACCGCGGCCGAGGGTCGCCTCGACGAGGTCCTCGCCTCGTGACCACGGCGGCGGTCGTGACCGCCGCTGGGCTGGGCGTCAGGCTCGGCGCCCAGATTCCCAAGGGCCTGGTGCTCGTGGCCGGTCGTCCGCTCGTGCGGTGGGCCGTCGACGGCATCGCCCCTCTTGTGGACACGGTGGTCGTGACCGCCCCCGCAGGACATATAGACACGATGCGCTCGGCTGTACCCGACGCCATCGTCGTCGCCGGCGGTGACACCCGTCAGTCATCGGTGTCCGCCGGGCTCGACGCCTTGCCCGCCGGGACGGACATCGTCCTCATCCACGACGCCGCGCGCGCCTTTCAGCCGCGTGAGGCGATGGCCCGCGTGCTCGACGCGGTCCGTGCGGGCGCCGACGGCGCCGTCCCGACCGTCCCCGTCACCGACACGCTCACGTCGCTGACCGACGGCACCACCACGCCTCGCCCCCTCGGCGACGTCGTCGACCGCTCACGCGTGCGTGCCGTCCAGACCCCGCAGGTCTTCACGGTCGACGCCATCAGGGCGGCCCACGCATCGGCTGCCGATGGCGCGGCGACGGACGACGCCCAGCTCGCGAGGGCGCTCGGTCTCACCGTCGTCGACGTCGATGGCGACCCCTATGGCTTCAAGGTGACCACCCCGCTCGACCTCATGCTCGCCGAGCGGCTCGCGATGATCCTCGGGGAGGACGACGAATGATCCGGACGGGAATCGGAGTCGACGTGCATGCGTTCGGCGGCGAGGGCGACCTCGCGCTCGCCGGCCTCACCTGGCCGGGCGAGCAGGCGCTGTCGGGCCACTCCGACGGCGACGTCGCGGCGCACGCCGCGGCCGATGCGATCGTCAGTGCCGCCGGGCTCGGAGACCTGGGCGCCGTCGTCGGCGTGGGCCGTCCCGAGTGGACGGGAGCCAGCGGTGTCGCGATCCTCGCGCACTGCGCGGGCGTGGTCCGCGAGGCCGGCTGGACGATCGAGAACATCGCGATCCAGGTGATCGGCAACCGCCCCAAGATCGGCTCCCGCCGCGACGAGGCGCAGGCTGCGCTGTCCCAGGCCGCTGGCGCCGATGTGTCGATCGCCGGCACCACGTCCGACGGGCTCGGTCTCACCGGCCGCGGCGAGGGCATCGCCGCGATCGCCACCGCGCTGCTCACCCGCGACTGACCTGACGTGCCGCCGAGCGGCACCCTCCCCGGCATCGGCCCCGGTAGCCTGAACCGCGTGAGCCTCAGCCTGTACGACACCGCCTCGCGCGCGACGAGCGCGTTCACGCCCCTGATCGACGGCGAGGTCGGCATCTACGTCTGCGGCGCGACGGTGCAGTCGGCGCCGCACGTGGGACACATGCGCGCGGCCGTCGCCTTCGACGTCCTGCAGCGCTGGCTCGAGCGTTCGGGCTACCGGGTCACCATGGTCCGCAACGTCACGGACATCGACGACAAGATCCTCGCCAAGGCCGCCGACGCCGGCCAGCGCTGGTGGGAGCGTGCGTTCATCTACGAGCGCGCGTTCACCGAGGCGTACGACGCCCTCGGCGTGCTGCGACCGACCGCGGAGCCGCGGGCCACCGGCCACATCACCGACATGGTGTCGATGATCGGCGAGCTCATCGAGCGCGGCCACGCCTACGAGGCGCACGGCTCCGTGTACTTCGACGTCCGCTCGTGGCCCTCGTACGGATCGCTCACGCGTCAGGCGCTCGACGACCTCGAGGCGGCCGCGGACACCGACGATGCGGCGGCATCGGTCAAGAAGGACCCCCGCGACTTCGCGCTGTGGAAGGCGTCCCGCGCCGGCGAGCCCGAGACCGCGTCCTGGCCCTCGCCCTGGGGGCGCGGGCGTCCCGGCTGGCACATCGAGTGCTCGGCGATGGCAGCGCGCTACCTGGGCGGCGCGTTCGACATCCACGGCGGCGGCCTCGACCTGCGCTTCCCACACCACGAGAACGAGCAGGCCCAGTCGCAGGCGGCGGGCCACGCCTTCGCCGCGCGCTGGATGCACTCGGCGTGGGTCACGCAGGCGGGCGAGAAGATGTCGAAGTCGCTGGGCAATGGGCTGGGTGTCGACGAGGTGCTGGCGCGCTTCGGGGCCCCGGCGCTGCGCCTCGCGCTCGCGCAGGTCCACTACCGCTCGATGCTCGAGTTCTCGGACGCGACGATGGAGGATGCCGCCGCGACCTGGCAGCGCCTCGACAGCTTCGTGCGCCGCACGGGGGAGACGTCCGGGGCCGATGCCGGGGCCGACCTCCGGGCGGTGATGCTCCCGGCGGCGTTCACTGAGGCCATGGACGACGACCTCGGCGTGCCGAGGGCCATGGCGGTGATCCACGAGACGGTGCGCGCGGCGAACACCGCGATGAGCGCGGGCGATGCGACCGCTGCGGCGGCCGGCGTGCTCGCGGTTCGCGCGATGCTCGACGTGTTCGGGCTCGACCCCCTCGCGGAGCCGTGGGCGTCGGCGGGGACGGACGAGTCCCCGGCGCTCGACGCGCTGGACGTGCTCGTGAAGGCGGAGATCGAGGCCAGGGGCGCGGCGCGCGCCGCGAAGGACTGGGGCACGGCCGATGCGATTCGTGATCGGCTCAGCGCCGCCGGCGTTGTCGTCGAAGATGGCGCCGAGGGCGCCAGGTGGCACCTGGGCTGACCCGCCCCCGCCAACCCACCCGGCCCGGCGGAAGTGGTGAGTTGTTGACGCTCGGGCGGCGTGTCGCGGGCTGAAGTGGTGACTTGTCGACGCCGCGGCAGCCGCATCGACGCCGCGGGCGCCGCATCGGCGCCGCCACCGCTCCCGTACAGAACTCACCACTTCGCGCCCCACCACGCCGGAAAGGCGTCAACAACCCACCACTTCCGGTCGGAGGGCGGCGGGCAAGTACCCTTGTCCGCATGGCTGGAAACTCTCAGCGCCGCGGCGCGACCCGCAAGGCGGGCACCAAGAAGGGCGCGCAGGTCGGCACCGGCGGCCACGGCCGCAAGGCGCTCGAGGGCAAGGGCCCGACCCCCAAGGCGGAGGACCGTCCCGGTCACGTCGCGCACAAGCGCAAGAAGGCCGAGGAGAAGAAGGCGTCCACGTCGCGTCGACCCTCCCGTCCCACGGACCGCACCGGCGGCTCCGACACCACGGTCGTGGGCCGCAACGCCGTCCTCGAGGCGCTGCGCATGGGCATGCCGGCGACCGAGCTGGCCGTCTACGACCGCATCGATGCGGATGAGCGCGTCACCGAGATGGTCGCCCTCGCGACCGATGCCGGGGTCACCGTCCGCGAGGTGCGCTCCGGCGCGCTCGACGCGCTGGCGGGCGGCAGCCCCCACCAGGGAGTCGCGCTCACCACGAAGCCGTTCGAGTACGCCGACCTCGAGGACATCGTCGCCTCCGCGACGCGCCGCGTCCTGATCCTCGACAGCATCACCGACCCGAGGAATCTGGGCGCGATGATCCGCTCGGCGGCCGCGTTCGGCGCCGCCGTCGTCATCCCCGAGCGCCGTGCCGCATCGGTCACGACTGCCGCCTGGAAGGTTTCCGTGGGTGCCGCCGCCCACGTGCCGGTCGCCCGCGTCACGAATCTGGTGCGCGCGATGGAGACGCTCAAGTCCTCGGGCTACTTCGCCATCGGCCTGGACGGCGAGGCGACCACGGACCTGGCCGAGTCGAACCTGCTCGACGGCAAGCTGCTGATCGTCGTGGGCGCCGAGGGCGCCGGCATCGGCCGCCTGGTCGGGGAGGCGTGCGACGAGCTCGTGCGCATCCCGATGAGCGACGCGGCCGAGAGCCTCAACGCGTCGGTCGCCGCGTCGATCGCCCTGTACGAGTCGTACCGCGCGTAACTACCTCTGCAGGTCGTCGTCGTCCTCGGACTCGAGGATGCGCTGGAGGTGGGCGTTCGCGATCTCGCTCAACGAGATCGCATGGGTGTCGACTCCAGGACCCGTCGTGTCGTCGACGTCATCGCCGGTCGTGAGCTCGGAGATGGGCGTGCCGAGGACGGCCTGCTCGTCCGGGCGAGTCGGGAGCACGTTCTTGACGTAGGACGCGACCGCCTCGGTCAGCGGCACGTAGCTCTCGCGCTCCTCGGTCAGGAACCAGCGGTGGTCGAGGATCTCGTGGAACACCTGCGCGGGCTCGAGCTTGCGGCGGAACTCGCGAGGCACGGCGCGCACCGCGGGCTCGAAGACGTCCACCAGCCACTCGTGGGCCACCATGACCTCGTCGTCGTCCTTGTTGGCGACGGTGGCGCGGTACTCGTCGAGGTCGTTGAGCATGCGGCGCGCTTGGTTCTCCTGGACGTCCAGGCCGGTGAGGCGCATCAGGCGGCGCGAATGGAAGCCGGCGTCGACGACCTTGGGTCGGATCCGCACCTCGTTGCCGTCCTCGGTCGAGGTCATGTCGATCTCGGCGACGTCGAAGCCCAGCTTGTTGAGCTCGTGGATCCGCTCCTCGACGTGGTACCTGATGTGGTCGCGAATCACCTCGGTCTGGGTGAGGGTCTCCCACAGCTTCTCGTAGCGCTCCGCGATGCGCTCGCCCACGTCGATCGCGTCGAGCTCGCTGTCGACCCACTCGCCCGCCTGGAGGTCGAAGATCTCGCCGATGATGTTGGTGCGCGCCAGCTCGATGTCATAGGCCCGCTGGCCGTCGGTGAGAACGGGGTGGATGTCGCCCGTCTCGGCATCGACCAGATACGCGCTGAAGGACGAGGCGTCGCGCCGGAAAAGCGCGTTCGACAGCGAGACGTCGCCCCAGTAGAAGCCCAGCAGGTGGAGCCGCACGAGCAGGACGGCGAGCGCGTCGATGAGGCGGGTGAGGGTGTCCTCGCGAACGCCCTGGCTGAAGAGCGCGCGGTAGGGCAGCGAGAACTGCAGGTGCTCGGTGACGAGCGCGGCGGGCAGCGGCTCACCGTCCTCGTCGGTCCGGCCGCCGACGACCGCGAACGGTACCACGCAGGGTGCGCCGCGGCGCTGCAGGTCGCGCAGCAGGCTGAACTCGCGCGCGGCCATTGCGTCGACGGTCTCCTTGACCGCAAGGACCCGGCCCTCGTAGCGGACGAACCGGACGACGTGGCGGGAGATTCCTCGGGGGAGTGCGGCGAGCGTGTCCTTGGGCCAGTTCTCGAGCGGGATGCTCCACGGCAACTCGAGGAGGGCCGGCGACGCGGCGCCAGTGTACCGACACCCGTCGCGGGCGAGCTCGCGTATTGCGAGGTCGCATGAGGTCAGTGGGCGGCCGATGCCGTGGCCGGGGGGACGCCTGGCGTTCCAGCGGGTGCGGCTGCGCGCGGCTGGTACGTGAGTGCGGACAAACGGGACCCTCGTGCGTGCTGCTGGTACGTGCGTGCTGATCGGGCACGGAGGCTCCGGCCACGGCGTGTGAGGATTCGCGGCGCGCTCCGGTGCCCGGCGGCCGGCGGCCGCGGCACAGAAGTACCACGGGGAGGCTCGAGGGTCCCTTATGTCCGCACTCACGTGCCAACAGGACGCAGAAGCGGGCAAATCGGGCGAGCAGGGGGAGTGAAGCGAGGCAGCGCGAGCAGGGGGAGTGAAGCGAGGCGGTGCAGCGAGCGCCGAGAGTGCCCAGACGCGACGAAGGGCGGCTCCCCGAGTGAGGAGCCGCCCTTCGCGAGCGATGCGACTAGCCCAGGCGCTGCTGGGTGGTCGGGGAGAAGAAGTGCTGCTCGGTCGGCTTGATGCCCACCCAGATCTTCTCGCCCTTGGCGGGGACCTCGCGGGGGTCGACGCGGACGATCACGTCGCCAGTGCCGCCGATCACGACCTCGCTGGCGTCGGCCAGCGGCGTCGGGATGCGACCGTAGACGAAGGCGTCGGAGCCGAGCTCCTCGACGACGAGCACCTCGACGTCGATGGCGTTCTCGGTGCCGGGCGCGACGCGGTCGAGCGACTCGGGGCGGAAGCCCACGACGATCTTGTCGCCGTCCTCCGACGAGAGGCCGGACAGGACCTCGCGCGGGATCGCCAGCTTGCCGTCACCGATGAGCGCGTGGCCGTCCTCCACCTTGAAGGTCGAGAGGTTCATGGCCGGCGAGCCGATGAAGCCCGCGACGAACACGTTCGCCGGGGTGTCGTACATCTCGCGCGGGGTGCCGATCTGCTGGAGCACGCCGTCCTTGAGGACCGCGATGCGGTCGCCCATGGTGAGCGCCTCGGTCTGGTCGTGCGTGACGTAGACCGTGGTGGTGCCCAGGCGGCGCTGGAGAGCGGCGATCTGGGTACGGGTCTGCACGCGGAGCTTGGCGTCGAGGTTCGACAGCGGCTCGTCCATGAGGAACACCTGCGGCTGGCGGACGATCGCACGGCCCATGGCGACGCGCTGGCGCTGACCACCCGAGAGGGCCTTGGGCTTGCGGTCGAGGTACTGGGTCAGGTCGAGGATCTTCGCAGCCTCCTCGACGCGCTTGCGGATCTCCGACTTGTCGACCTTGGCGATCTTGAGCGCGAAGCCCATGTTGTCGGCCACCGTCATGTGCGGGTAGAGCGCGTAGGACTGGAACACCATCGCGATGTCGCGGTCCTTGGGCTGGACGTGGGTGACGTCGCGGTCGCCCACCCAGATCTTGCCGGCGTCGATGTCCTCGAGGCCCGCGAGCATGCGCAGGGACGTGGACTTTCCGCAGCCGGAGGGGCCGACGAGGACGAGGAACTCGCCGTCCTCGATCGCGATGTCGAGCTGGTCGACGGCGGGGCGCTCGGTACCCGGGTAGATACGAGACGCCTTGTCATAGGTAACGGTAGCCATGGTGAGCTATCCCTTCACTGGCAGGTACGTGCCAGACGATCCGTGGTGAAGAGTGTCGTTGCGTGTCAACGCTGACACAGCCCCCGGCAGGTGCCGGAGACTGCGGCCATTGTGGCACACCTTCCTGAGCAGGCAACCGGGACCACCCTCCCCGGCGGGCATCCTGCCCGGTAGCGTTGTCCCCATGTCAGCTGCCCTGCGTGAGCCCGGAGAGCGCATCGGCGTCTACACCGTCGTCGAGACGCTGGGCCGCGGCGGCAGCGGAGCGGTCTACAAGGTGAGGGACGACGGCGGCGACATCCGCGCCCTCAAGCTCGTCGACGCGATGTCGGACCAGCTGGCGGCCGAGCGGCTCCGGCGCGAGGTTGCCGCGCTCCAGGCGCTCCGGCACGACGCCGTCCCGCGGGTGTTCGACGCGGAGTTCAGCGACGAGGAGGCCTTCGTCGTCTTCGAGTACATCCCCGGCGTCAGCCTCTACCACCACGTTCAGGACCACGGCCCGCTGCGCGGCGAGGAGCTCGCGCGCATGGCGGAGCGCATCGCCTCGGCGCTGCAGTCCGTCCACGACGCCGGTGTGATCCACCGCGACGTCACCCCGGCGAACGTGATGATGGGTCCCGACGGCGCCTACCTGATCGACTTCGGCCTGGCCCACGAGCACCAGGACTCGCGTCTCACGCGCGACGGGCTCGTGAGCGGCACGGCCGGCTACGTGGCCCCCGAAGTCATCAACGGCGCCGAGCCCGGCGTCGAGGCCGACCGCTGGGCCTGGGCCGCCACGATCGTCTACGCCATGACGGGGGAGGCGCCGTTCGGCACCGGCTCCGCCGCCATCGGCCGCACCCTCGAGGGCGAGCTGTCCCTGCCCGGCCTGCCCGGCGCATCGGCCCTCGCGCAGGCGCTCGGCGAGGACATCGGCGCCCGGCCTGGCCCCCGGCGCGTCGTCGAGGCGCTGCGCCAGGACGTCGACGTCCCGGTCACCGCGATCGCCGCCACCCGGGTGATGGGATCGTCCGACGTCGCGCCCACGACGGTCTTCGTCTCGGGCAGCGGAATGGACGACGGGGCCGATGCCGGGGACGGGTCCTACGACGACGGCGCCGAGGGCACGGACGAGTGGGAGACGGCGCCCGAGCCCGGCATGGGCACGCCCATCTCGGGGACGTCGGCGGTCCGGCGCCGCAGCACGGTGCCCCGCCACCCGTTCGTCCTCGTGTCCGCCCACCTCGCCGGCGTCGCGATCGTGGTGCTCACGCCCGTCATCGGCGCAGTGGTCCTGCTGCTGGCCAGTGCCGTGGCCAGGACGGAGCACCGACGCGCCCTCGCGCTCGCGCTCAGCAGGGCGCGCAAGGGCAAGCGGCGCGGAGACGCCGCGCTGCAGACGGTCTCGGTGCCGTGGCACTTCCTGCGCGCGTTCGTCGAGCTGCTCCCCGCGTTCCTGCTGGCGGTCTCGGTCGCGGCCGTCATCGCGGCCGCCGGCGTGTCGATCCTCCGCAGCGACTGGGTGGACGTCTCCGCCTACGGGGTGTGGCCCGAGTCTGCGGTGCTCGCCGCGGCCGGCCTCGCCTACTCCGCGCTGATGTGGTGGGGGCCGCTGAGCTTCGAGACGCGCGACGGTGCGCGCCGCATTGCGGCGACGCTCGCGCCCACCAGGGGAGTGGGCGCCGCGTGGGTGCTCGTGGCGCTGGTCGTCACGGGCGTGTGCGTGCTGACGGTGTACCTGCTGGACGGCGCGTTGTGGTGGCCGCTGCCCTGGTGACCGTGGACTGGTGAACGCGGCCTGACGCAGCCGGCCTCGTGCCGCTGCCAGGAACCCCCGGTGTCGGGACGTTCTTCCTCTTCCTGTGCCGAATCCCCGACCTAGGGTCGTGAGAGATTCGCGAGGAGTGTGAACATGTCGTCGTCGACGCAGACCGACCGCCGCCGCACCGTGGCCCTGGCTATCGTGGGCGCGCTGGGCCTCATCGCCGTGTTCGGGGCCCTCGTGGCCTACATCGTCGTCTCCGGCGACGCCGAGGACGTGGTCGACACCGAGTACGCCGTGCCACCCGGCATGGATGCGGAGGGCGGCATCGTCATCGGCTCCGACGGCCTTCCCGTCGCGGACCCCGCCGCCGTCGGCGCTCCGGTGCTGGCCGTCTACTCCGACGTGCTGTGCGGCCACTGCGTGGACTTCGAGCAGCTCAACGCCGCCGACATCAACGCGGCCCGCGAGTCCGGCGCCGCCGTCGTGTCGTACCGGGTGATGCCGTGGATGGGCACCGGCTACTCGCTGCGGGTCTCCAACACCCTCGCCACGCTCGCGGCCGAGTCGCCCGAGCACTTCGTGCCCTTCCACGACATGCTGTTCGAGCACGCCTACGAGCTGGCGGAGCTCGACCCGGCGTACGAGGACCTCGCGGCGCTCGCGGTCGAGATGGGGGTGTCCGATGCGGTGGCCGCGTCGTTCGCCGACGAGACCTACGTGGACTGGGCGATCGCGCTTCGGGAGTCGGTCGCCTCGGACGCGGGCTTCCGCGGCACTCCCACCATTCGCCTCGACGGCGCCGATGTCGTCTACGACCTGGGCGTGAACTGGCAGAACGAGGGCGAGATGGCGGCGCTGCTGGCCGGCGCGTAGCGGCGGGAGCGCTCGGAGGACGTGGCGCGTTGGCTGGTCAGCCTGGCGCTCGGAGTTGGGCGATCGTTGCGCGCCTGATTTACTTGCAGGTGAAACCGATGAGAGGCGGAGACGCGTGAACTGGACGAGGATTCAGCCCTGGCTGTCGCTGGTCGTGAGGCTGAGCATGGCGGGCATCCTGTTCGCTGCGGCGATCCCGAAGTTCATGGATCTCGAGCAG
>JAUIBG010000218.1 GCA_030428165.1 Actinomycetes bacterium | reverse complement strand
CAGGCGATCAAGGTCCTCTCGCAGGCCATCCGACGCACCCGCGCCGGCCTGAAGGACCCCAAGCGTCCCGGAGGCTCGTTCATCTTCGCCGGCCCGACCGGCGTCGGAAAGACCGAGCTCGCCAAGGCGCTCGCCGAGTTCCTGTTCGGCGACGAGGACTCGCTGATCTCGCTCGACATGTCCGAGTACGGCGAGAAGCACACCGTCGCCCGACTGTTCGGTGCGCCTCCCGGCTACGTGGGCTTCGAGGAGGGCGGCCAGCTCACCGAGAAGGTGCGCCGCAAGCCGTTCTCCGTGGTGCTGTTCGACGAGGTCGAGAAGGCCCACCCCGATATCTTCAACTCGCTGCTCCAGATCCTGGAGGACGGCAAGCTGACGGATGCCCAGGGTCGTGAGGTGAACTTCAAGAACACCATCATCATCATGACCACCAACCTGGGAGCCGACGCGATCAGCCGTCGCCAGGCCACCGGATTCTCGGTCCAGACCGAGGGCGGCCAGACCTACGACGAGATGACCAAGCTGGTGAACTCGAAGCTGAAGGAGCACTTCAAGCCCGAGTTCCTCAACCGTGTCGACAACGTCGTGGTCTTCCCGCAGCTCACGCAGGACGAGATCATCACGATCGTGGACCTCATGGTCGCCCGCCTCGACGAGCGCATGAGGGACAAGGACATGGGCATCGAGCTCACCGAGGCGGCCAAGAAGCTGCTCGCCGAGCGCGGCTACGACCCGGTCCTCGGTGCTCGACCCCTGCGCCGCGCCCTGCAGCGCGAGATCGAGGACCCGCTGAGCGAGAAGGTGCTCTTCGGCGAGGTGACCGCCGGACAGATCGTCCGCGTGGACGCCACCGGCGAGGGCATCCTCGGCGAGTTCACGTTCGAGGGAATCGACAAGGACGACGTGACCGATGCTCCCGTCGCGGAGGATCCCGAGGTCGCCGCCAAGGCGAGCGCCGCGGAGGCCGACGAGAAGTAGTCGGGTCCACCCGACGAAGCGCTGAGCCCCGATCCCCTCAGTGGGGGTCGGCGCTCAGTCGCGTCTGCCACCCGCCCCACCCCACCAGGCCGGGAAGTGGTGAGTTCTTGACGCTTCCTTCGGCGTGTCGCGGTCGAAGTGGTGACTTCTCGACAGTCAGGGACCGTCTGGGTCGAGACGCTCCCTAACGGTTTCGCCCCGGAGCGTCCGGACCCAGATTGCGTCCGGATTGGGCGGTTCGAGATCCTGCAAGCGGACAAACCAGACAGGTTCTGGGTCGAGACGCTCCGCAAGGGGCGGCCGATGCCCCCGCCGGGTCGAGCTAGGAGGTCGCCAGCGCGCGGCGCTCGGCCTCGGCCTTGATCTCCTCGAGGTCTGTCTGCATCGCCTTGCGGGTGGCCGACGCGCCCAGCGGACCCATCAGCCTCGCCATCAGCTTCGAGGAGCCCGATGCCTCCGCATTCATCATCCCGGTGAAGTCCATCGTCAGCGTCGTTCCCGCAGCGGAGGACTCGAGTGTGAAGCCGCTCAGGTAGTCGGACCCATGGCTGGACGCGGTGATGGTCGTCGCGCTCATCGGCTCGACGGTAGCGACCTCCATGTCCTCGGTCGCCTCCTTGCCGAACATCTTGCGCGTCTCGCGCCAGCGGGTGCCGACCGCGTAGCCATCAGGGCCGCCCAGCCGCTCGATCCCCAGGATCCCGGAGATCACGTCCTGCGAGCCGTCGAGGTCCGTGATGATGTCCCAGACCACCTCGACGGGCGCCGCAATGTCGACGGTCGTGCTCACGCTCCATGCCTGCTCTGCCATGCTCGTGAGGCTACGCCGGGAGTTCGATCCTGGCACCCTCCCGACCGTCGAGAACTCACCACTTCGGACCCGACACGCCGAAGATGGCGTCAACAAGTCACCACTTCCGCCAATGGGGACCGGGGTTAGCCGGGATGGAGTGCATAGGTGCCGGAGTCCTCAGCGCGCGCGACCAGCCCGTCCGCCTGCAGCGAGGCGAGAGCCCGCGCGAGCTGCGCACCCTCCACGTCGGCGAGCGAGGGGTGTCCCAGGACCACGACCCCGCCATCCGTCTCGCGCAGCAGCGCCATGATGCGGCCGCGCACCTGGCGATCGGTGCCGTGCCATGCCTGGGTCCTGCGCGGCGCCTCGTCGAGCCCCGTCGCTCCTGCGGCGAGCCACTCGCACGAGCCAGCGAGCGGGCACTCCTCGCACCGCGGCGCCCTGGCCGTGCACACCAGTGCGCCCAGCTCCATCACCGCCGCGTTCCACCGCGCGGCACCCTCGTCGCTGTCGGGCACGAGCCGCGCGGCCAGCTCTCGCTCGGGCTTGGTCAGATGCGCTGCCGGCAGCGGGATTCCCGTCCACGCGCGGCCGATGACGCGGCGGACGTTCGTGTCGAGCACCACGGAACGCTCGGCGAACGCGAAGGCGCGCACGGCCGATGCCGTGTAGTCGCCGATGCCAGGCAGTGCCACCAGGGCGTCGTAGTCGACGGGCACCTGGCCATCGTGATCGCGCACCAGGGCGACGGCGCACTCGCGCAGCCGCGCCGCGCGCCGGGGGTAGCCCAGCCGGCCCCAGGCACGGATCGCGTCTGCCTGCGTCGCGGCCGCGAGGTCCGCCGGCGACGGCCATCTGGCCATCCACTCGCGCCACACGGGCTCGACGCGCACCACCGGCGTCTGCTGGAGCATCACCTCGCTCACCA
>JAUIBG010000059.1 GCA_030428165.1 Actinomycetes bacterium | reverse complement strand
CGTCGACGCCGTGCTGCGCGCTGCAGAGCGGCGCATCGGCGACCTCGCCGAGGCGAGCAAGTACGAGGAGGCGGCCTCCGTGCGCGACGCCGCGGCATCGGTCGTGGACGCCGCCTTCAGGCGCCAGCGCCACGCGTCGCTGCTCGCCTGCTCCCTCGTGGCGGTGAGGCGCATCGACAACGCCTGGGACGTCGTCTCCATCCACCGCGGTGCGCTCGTCGGGACGGAGCGCGTCCGCAGCGGCGTCTGGGCCGCCGCTGACAGGCTGCGCGACGCCTGGCTCACTCCCGAGGTCGACACGGAGTCGGGCGAGGGACCCATCGTCGAGGAGATCGAGCTCATCCTCGCGTGGCTCGAGTCCGAGGGCGTGCGGCTGCTCCACGTCGAGGGACCGTGGTCGAGTCCGCTCGGCGGACCAGGCGCGCACCGCCGCTGGATCGACGCTCGGAGGCGGGCCAGGGAGGGCGCCCTGCCCCGCGGGGACTACAACTAGCCGCGCGTCAGGAGGGGGCCGGACGGGCGCTGGAGGTGCGGCGCTAGGCCGTGGCGGCGACCCAGCGGTCGAGCACCGCAGAGGCCGCACCGGAGTCGACCGCCTGCGCCGCAAGCGTGGTCGCCGCGGTCATGCGCTCGACGAGGGTGCCCGATGCCGTGCCAGGCAGCGTGGCGTCGGCCACGAGTCCTGCGGCCGCGTTGAGCAGCACCGTGTCGCGCACTGCGCCGGTCTCGCCGGCGAGGAATGCGCGTGCGACCGCTGCGTTCTCATCCGCCTCGCCTCCGCGCAGGTCGTCCACGGTGATCGGGGCGAGCCCCAGGTCGGCGATCGGGTCGAGCCGCATCTCGGAGACCTCGCCGCCGCGCACCTCCCACACCGTGGCCCCGCCGGTGGGCGCGAGCTCGTCGAGCCCGTCGTCCCCGTGGAACACCAGCGCCTCGCGACCCTGACTCGCGATGACGCCAGCCATCACCGGCGAGACGCGCATCGACGACGAGCCGATCGCCGTCGCCGCCGGCTGCGCCGGGTTGGTGAGCGGGCCGAGGATGTTGAAGGTCGTGGGGACGCCCAGCTCCTTGCGGATGGGCATCGCGAAGCGCATCGAGGGGTGGAACACCTGCGCGAAGCAGAACGTGATGCCCACCTCGGTCGCCAGCTCGGCCACCCGCGCGGCCGGGAGGTCGAGGTTGACGCCCAGCGCGGCGAGCACATCGGCGCTACCGGACTTCGACGTCGCGGCCCTGTTGCCGTGCTTCACCACGGTGAGCCCGGCTCCGGCGATGACGATCGACGCCATGGTCGAGATGTTGACCGTGTGGGCGCCGTCGCCTCCGGTGCCGACGATGTCGACGGTGCGGCCGGGGACGTCGATGCGCACGGCGTGCTCGAGCATCGCGGACGCGAGTCCTGCGACCTCTGCCGCAGTCTCGCGCTTCACTCGCAGTGCCGCGAGGAACGCGGCGACCGAGACCGGTGAGGCATTGTCGGAGAGCACCTGGTCCATGACCCAGGCGGTCTCGTCAGCGGTGAGGTCCTCGTGCTCGACGAGGCGTGACAGCAGGCCCTGCAGCGTCGGCATCGGGCG
Organism: Actinomycetes bacterium; assembly: GCA_030428165.1. GTDB lineage: Bacteria > Actinomycetota > Actinomycetes > Actinomycetales > Demequinaceae > Demequina. The sequence goes on along the minus strand of JAUIBG010000059.1, from coordinate 12,208 downwards.
CAGCCCTACGCGGCGAGCGTCTCGGCGACGGCCTCGCGGACCGCCTCGGGGTCGAGCGGGTGGCTCACCGCGGCATCGGCCTCTGACCACGTCGCGAGCCAGGCGTCACCGGGGCGGCCGACGAGCAGCAGCATCTTGGGCGCGTCGTAGATCTCATGCTTGATCTGTCGGCACAGGCCCATGCCGCCGGACTTGGCCGCCTCGCCGTCGAGGATCAGGAGGTCGTAGCGGTTCGCGTCGACGGCGATGATGGTGCCGTCGTGGGTCGCGGTCTCCGTCCACTCGATGGTCGCGCCGGACACGGTCGAGCCGACCGCCATGCGCACCGTCTCTCGCACATTGCGGTCGTCGCTGTAGAGCAGGACCTTCACGGTGGAGGTCGCCAGCGGGGCGTCTGCGGTGGTGGTCAGATCCGTCATGCGGCCATTCTGGCACGGTTCGGGAACCGCCCTACGGGGCCGCACGTTACGAAACTGCGACATTCCAGGGCCGAAATGGCTCGAAGATGCGCCATGAGCCCTGCTCTTACGGCATGATGGGACCTATGTCCCAAGCAATGAGCGCGCCCTCGCCGTTGCACGCCACGCGCCCCAATCAGGTCGCCGTCGGTACGATCGTCTGGCTCAGCTCGGAACTCATGTTCTTCGCCGGCCTGTTCGCGATGTACTTCACGATCCGCGCGTTGCTGCCCGACGTCTGGGCGGAGCAGACCGAGCTCCTCAACGTCCCGTTCGCCACCGTGAACACGATCATCCTGGTCTCGTCGTCCTTCACCGCGCAGGCGGGCGTGTGGGCGGCCGAGCGGTATCAGCCCCGCCGCACCGGCGGTTTCTGGAACTTCCGCGGCTGGGGCATGATCGAGTGGTTCACCGTGACCTACGTGCTCGGCGCACTGTTCATCGCCGGCCAGGTCTACGAGTACGCGGTGCTCGTGTCCGAGGGCGTGACGATCTCGTCCAGCCCCTACGGCTCGGTGTTCTACCTCACCACCGGCTTCCACGGCCTGCACGTGATCGGCGGCCTGATCGCCATGCTCTTCGTGCTGCTGCGCGCGTTCGCCGCGAAGAAGTTCGGTCTGCACGAGGCGACCACCACCATCGTCGTGTCCTACTACTGGCACTTCGTCGACGTCGTGTGGATCGCGCTGTTCGCCGTGATCTACCTGGTGCAATAGGGGGACCGCGATGATTGCTCGACTTCGATTCCACCGCGCCGCACCCTACGTGCTGCTGTTCGGCCTGCTGATCGTCCTGACCGCGATCGCCTACTTCGCCACGACGGCCCGCGAGGCCACCGCCGCCTCCGACGTCTCGGCTGACGACGTCATGTCCGGCGAGAAGCTGTTCGCCGCCAACTGCGCCTCATGCCACGGCCTCGACGCTCAGGGACAGGACGGGGTCGCCCCGTCGCTCGTCGGCGTGGGCGCCGCAGCTGTGGACTTCCAGGTGGGCACCGGCCGCATGCCGATGCAGGCCTCGGGCCCGCAGGCGCCGGTCAAGCCGGTGCAGTTCACCGACGAGGAGATCTCGCAGCTCGCGGCCTACGTCGCCTCCCTGGGCGCCGGACCGGCGATCCCGACTGACGAGATGGTCGACCCCGAGCTGGGCGACGCCGCCGTCGGCATGGAGCTGTTCCGCACCAACTGCGCCATGTGCCACGGCTCGATCGGCGGCGGAGGCGCCCTGACCCAGGGCAAGTACGCCCCGAGCCTGCTCGAGACCGAGCCCCGCCACATCTACGAGGCCATGCTCACCGGCCCCCAGTCGATGCCGGTGTTCAACGAGGCGAACATCTCCCCCGAGGGCAAGCGCGACATCATCGCGTACCTCACCTTCCAGGAGGCCGGCTCCGCCGGCGGTGCCGCGCTCGGCGCCATCGGCCCGATCTCCGAGGGCTTCTGGGCGTGGCTGGTCGGCATCGGCCTGATCATCGCCGCGACTGTGTGGATTGGAGCGCGCGCACGATGACGCACCACGACGACACCTCGCTCACGACCGAGGTCGAGGACACCGACGTCCCCGCCGGCTTCACCGACCCGGGCGTCGCAGACCACGAGCCGCGTCAGGCGGACGTCGACCCCAAGGCCGACCGCCGCGCCGAGTGGCAGGTCGCCGCGATGTTCGGCATCTCGATCATCGGCACGGTCATCGCCCTGGTGGGCTACTTCACCTCCGACCTCGACGGCTCCGTCGCCTCCGTGCGCAGCGCCAACCTGTGGATCGGCCTGGGCATCGCGCTGGCGATGGCCGGCATCGGCTTCGGCGCCATCCACTGGGCGCGCACGATGATGCGCGACCACGAGATGGTCGAGGAGCGCCACGAGCTCCGGTCGTCCGACGAGACGCGCGCCGCGGCGATCCAGAACCTCAAGGACGGCGCGGCCGACTCCGGCCTGGGCGTCGAGAAGTTCGGCGGCGTGCGCCGCCGCGGTCTGCTGAAGGGCTCGCTGATCACCGCGCTCGCGATCGCTCCCCTGTCGCTCCTGGTGCCGCAGATCGCCAACATGGGCGGCGACTGGGACATCAGCAAGTTCGCGCACACGCTGTGGACCCGCGGAACGCGTCTGGCGCGCGACCCCGAGGGCACCCCGATCAAGGCGTCGGATGTCACCATCGGCTCCGTCTTCCACGTGATCCCCGAGAACCTCTACGAGTCGGAGCACTGGATCGAGGAGAAGGCCAAGGCGGTCGTGCTGCTGCTCCGCCTCAAGCCCGAAGACCTCAACATCCAGCCGGGCCGCGAGGACTGGTCGTTCGACGGCATCATCGCCTATTCGAAGATCTGCACGCACGTCGGCTGCCCCGTGGCGCTGTACGAGCAGCAGACGCACCACCTGCTGTGCCCGTGCCACCAGTCGACGTTCGACGTCGCGAACGGCGCGCGCGTCGTGTTCGGCCCCGCCAAGCGCCCGCTGCCGCAGCTGCCGATCGCCGTGGACGACGAGGGCTACATCGTCGCCCAGGACGACTTCGCCGAGCCGGTCGGACCCAGCTACTGGGAGCGCCTGACGCACATCGAGAACGAGGAGGCGTAGCCGATGTCCACTGTCGTGAACAAGGCCGTCAACGGCACCGTCTCCTACGTCGACGACCGCACCTCCATCGGCGGCTTCGTCAAGTTCTTCGCGCGCAAGCTCTTTCCCGACCACTGGTCGTTCATGCTGGGCGAGGTCGCGCTGTACTCGTTCGTCATCCTGCTCCTCACAGGCGTGTTCCTCACCGCGTTCTTCGTGCCGTCGATGAACCTCATCGTGTACGAGGGCTCGCTCGAGACGATGCACGGCGTGATCATGTCGGAGGCCTTCGCCTCGACCGTGAACATGTCCTTCGACATCCCCGGCGGCATCCTGATGCGTCAGATGCACCACTGGGCCGCGCTACTGTTCAACGCCGCGATCCTCGTGCACATGTCGCGCATCTTCTTCACCGGCGCGTTCCGCAAGCCGCGTGAGATCAACTGGCTCGTGGGCTTCACGCTGATGATCCTGGCCCTCGCGGCCGGCTTCACCGGCTACTCGCTCCCCGACGACGTGCTCTCCGGCAACGGCCTGCGCATCATCGACGGCGTGCTGAAGTCGGTGCCGATCCTCGGCAGCTACGTCAGCTACTGGCTGTTCGGCGGAGAGTTCCCCGGCGAGGTGCTCATCCCCCGCCTGTTCACTGCGCACGTGCTCCTGGTGCCGGCCCTGATCCTCGTCATGGTCGCCCTGCACCTCTTCCTGGTGTTCCTGCACAAGCACACGCAGTACCCGGGCGGCGGCAAGACCGACCGCAACGTCGTGGGCCTGCCGCTCTTCCCGGTGTACACCGCGAAGGCCGGCGGCTTCTTCTTCGTCGTCTTCGGCGTCGTCGCGCTGATCGCCGCCGTGTTCTCGATCAACCCCGTCTGGAACTACGGCCCGTACGACCCGTCGCCGGTGTCCGCTGGAACCCAGCCCGACTGGTACATCCTGATCGTCGACGGCGCCCTGCGCCTGATGCCGGGCTGGATCGGGAACTTCCCGTTCGAGTGGGAGTTCTTCGGGTTCACCCTGTCGCTCAACATCCTGATCCCCGCGCTGATCCTGCCCGGAATCTTCTTCGGATTCCTGGCGCTCTACCCGTGGATCGAGGCCTGGGCGACCGGCGACAAGGGCGAGAAGCACGTGCTCGACCGCCCGCGCAACGTGCCGACGCGCACCGCGCTGGGCGTCGCGATCATCACGTTCTACATCGTGACGGTCCTCGAGGGCTCGAACGACATCATCGCGAACCTCTTCCACCTGTCGCTCAACGACCTCACCTACTTCCTGCGGGTGGCGCTCTTCGTGGCGCCGGTCATCGCCTTCCTGGTGACCAAGCGCATCGCGTTCGGCCTGCAGCGCAAGGACAGGGAACTCGTGCTGCACGGTCACGAGACCGGAAACGTGGTCCGTACCGAGGCCGGCGAGTACATGGAGGTCCACCGCCCGCTCGACGAGCAGGAGATCTGGCTGCGGGTCAACTACCCCAACCACAAGCCGCTCGACATCGTGCCTCAGTACAACGAGGACGGCGTGCGCCGCAAGGGCTACGGCTGGGACCGCTTCAAGCTGTCGCTGTCGAAGTTCTACTACGAGGAGCGGGTCGAGCCCGTCACGCCCCTCGAGTACCTCGAGGCTCAGCACCACGGCCACGGCGCCAGCGAGCACGAGGCCATCGAGGCCGATGCGGACACTGTCTCCGCGTCAGCCGACAGCCACGACAAGTAGTGATGAACTGAGCCCCGCGCGATGGCGCGGGGCTCAGTCATTTCCAGGGGAGCGGGCGGGAATTCCGCCAGCACCCGGGGAGTTGGCCCTAGTAGGGACCGACGTCCTCGACGACAACTCAAGACTCGGATCCACCCAGCGCGGCACACCGAGGTCGCGCATCACTCCAAGGAGGAAGAATGGCCGACTACACCCTGCCCGAGCTCAGCTACGACTACGGCGCCCTCGACCCGCACATCGCCGGCGCGATCATGGAGCTGCACCACAGCAAGCACCACGCCGCCTACGTGGCAGGCGCGAACACGGCGCTCGAGAAGATGGCCGGCGCCCGTGAGAGCGGCGACTTCGGTCCGATCGCCGGGCTGGAGAAGGCACTGGCCTTCAACCTGGGCGGTCACACCAACCACTCGATCTTCTGGACCAACATGTCCCCCGATGGCGGCGACAAGCCCGTCGGCGAGCTGGCAGCGGCCATCGACAACGACTTCGGCTCGTTCGACGGCTTCATGGCCCACTTCACCAACAACGCCATGACGATCATGGGCTCGGGCTGGTCGATCCTCGCCTGGGACACCATCGCCAAGAAGCTCGTCATCGTGCAGCTCTACGACCAGCAGGGCAACGTCCCTGTCGCGCTGGTGCCGCTGCTCATGCTGGACATGTGGGAGCACGCCTTCTACCTCCAGTACAAGAACGTCAAGGCGGACTACGTCAAGGCATGGTGGAACGTCGTGGACTGGGCCAACGTGCAGGAGCGCTTCGCCGCCGCACAGTCGCTCAACATCGTGAACCTGTAGTCCCTCCAGGACTCCTCACCGGGGCCCGGGCCGCTCGTCAGAGCGCCCGGGCCTTCGTGCGTCCGCGGCGGCGGGCTCCACGACGCCGTCGCCTCGATCCTGCGCCTCTCCCGCCAGTGGGACGTGAGTGCGGACAATCCAGACCCGCAAGCGCGCCGCTGGTACCCCAGTGCAGGGCTGCAAACGATGCTCGGCTCCGCGAGACACCTGGCTCCAGCCGACGCGCATTGCCGGAGTGGAATCGGCACTCCCCTGCGGGAGACGCTCCTACGTCGCGTGCAGGCACTGCAGTACCAGTGGGACGCACGCGGATCCGAAATGTCCGCACTGAGGTACCACCGCGGCGCAGATGAGGGCGTCGCCTCCGGCACAGGGCTGGCGCGCGGGGTAGGGCATGGCGTGCGGTCAGAACAGGCGCGGTACGCGCCAGGAACGCAGAAGGGCCGCTCCCCCGTCTGGGGAGCGGCCCTTCGCGGCTCCGCGGGCATGACGCCCGCTGAGAGGCTTCTAGTGCGCGTGGAGACCGGTGGAGTACTCCATGACCCAGCCGACGAGGCCGATGACGGCCACGACGGTCGCGGGGACGAGGAACCACCAGCCGACGGCGAGTGCGAGGAACATGAGCGCGCAGCCCAGGCCGAGCACCAGCGGCCACCAGCTCCAGGGCGCGTACTTTCCGTACTCGCCTGAGTGGTCCGCGACCTCGCCGGAGTGGTCGTCCTCCGGCAGGCCAGCGTGGCGCTTGTCGAGCATGCGGAAGTAGTAGCCGATCCACACGAACATCGCACCGGTCAGCAGGATCGCGAGGAAGCCCACCAGCTCCTGGAAGCCGGTGAGGATGCCGTAGATGGTGCCGGCGATGAAGAAGAAGATCGACGGCAGGTTGAAGACGAGTGACAGGGACTTCACGGCTAGAGCTCCTTCTCCGAGGCGTTGGCGATCTTCGCCGCCTCGGGGTGGTGCAGGTCGAACGCGGGGCGCTCGGAGCGGATGCGCGGGATCGAGGTGAAGTTGTGGCGCGGCGGCGGGCAGCTGGTGGCCCACTCGAGCGAGTTGCCGAAGCCCCACGGGTCGTCGACCTCGACCTTGGGCGCCTTCTTGGCCGTCACGTAGACGTTCCAGATGAAGAACAGCGTCGATGTCGCGAGGATCAGCGAACCGACCGTCGAGATCTGGTTCATCAGCGTGAACCCGTCCTCGGGCAGGTAGTCGACATAGCGGCGCGGCATGCCGTAGACGCCCAGCACGTGCTGGATGAGGAACGTCGTGTGGAAGCCGATGAACAGCAGCCAGAAGTGGATCTTGCCCAGCGTCTCGTTCAGCATCTTGCCGGTGAACTTGGGCCACCAGAAGTAGAAGCCCGCGAACATCGCGAACACCACGGTGCCGAAGACCGTGTAGTGGAAGTGCGCGACCACGAAGTACGAGTCGGACAGCGGGAAGTCGAGCGGCGCGATCGAGAGGATGACGCCGGTGAGGCCTCCGAAGAGGAAGGTCACGATGAAGCCGATCGCCCACAGCATGGGTGTCTCGAACGTGATCTTGCCGCCCCACATGGTGCCGATCCAGTTGAAGAACTTCACGCCTGTCGGCACTGCGATCAGCATCGTCATCAACGAGAAGAACGGCAGCAGGACCGCACCGGTCACGTACATGTGGTGCGCCCAGACGGTCACCGACAGCGCGGCGATCGCGATCGTCGCGTAGACGAGGCCCGAGTAGCCGAACAGCGGCTTGCGGGAGAACACCGGGAAGATCTCCGACACGATGCCGAAGAACGGCAGCGCGATGATGTAGACCTCGGGGTGGCCGAAGAACCAGAACAGGTGCTGCCACAGGATGGCGCCGCCGTTGTCGGGGTTGAACACCTGCGAGCCGAGCACGCGGTCCGAGCCCAGCGCGAACAGCGCCGAGGCGAACGGCGGGAACGCGATGAGGATCAGCATCGAGGTCACGAGCGTGTTCCACGAGAAGATCGGCATGCGGAACATCGTCATGCCGGGCGCGCGCATCGTCACGATCGTCGTGATGAAGTTGACCGCGCCGAGGATCGTGCCGAATCCACCGAGAGCCAGGCCGAACACCCAGAGGTCTCCGCCGAGGCCCGGCGAGTAGACCGCGTTGCTCAGCGGCGCGTAGGCGAACCATCCGAACGAGGCGGCGCCCTGCGGGGTGAGGAAGCCGCCGATGGCGATCAGGCCGCCGAAGAAGTACAGCCAGAACGCGAACATGTTGAGGCGCGGGAACGCCACGTCGGCCGCGCCGATCTGCAACGGCGTGATGATGTTCGCGAAGCCCGCGAACAGCGGTGTCGCGAACAGCAGCAGCATGATCGTGCCGTGCATGGTGAACAGCTGGTTGTACTGCTCCGCCGACTGCACCACCTGGATGCCAGGCTCGAACAGCTCGGCGCGGATGAGCAGCGCGAGCACGCCGCCGATCGCGAACCAGAGGAACGAGACGATCAGGTACATGTAGCCGATCGTCTTGTGGTCGGTGGAGGTGATCCAGCGCACGAACAGCGAGCCGGTCTCGACCCTGCCGCGCGACGGGGAGAGCGTGGTGTCGACGGCGTCGCCGGTCTCGAATGCAGCGGTGGTGGCCATCAGCCCTGCTCCTCCTCGTGGTCCTCGGTGATCCGCACGACCTGGTCCCTCGAGTACTCGAGTCCGATCGAGCCGACGTAGCCCTCGTCAGCGAGCTCCTGCATGTGGGCGTCGTACTCCTCGCGGGTCACGACCTTGACGTTGAACAGCATGGAGGCGTGGTACTCACCGCAGAGCTCGGCGCACTTGCCCTGGTAGGTGCCCAGCTCCTGCGGGGTCACCGTCCAGTAGTTGGTGCGGCCCGGGATCGTGTCCTCCTTGTAGAGGAACGCCGGGATCCAGAACGAGTGGATGACGTCACGGGAGTCCAGCTGGAAGGTGACGGTCTCGCCGACCGGCAGGTACAGGGTCGGGAGCGAGTCCTCGACGCCCTCCTCGCCGGTGAGCTGCGCCTGGACGCCGGGGTCGTAGACGTCGTCGTCCAGGTAGTTGAAGTCCCAGCTCCACTGCTTGCCGATGACCTGGATGTTCAGGACCTCGTCGTCGTTGTGGTTCTCCTCGGTGATCGCGGCGATGTCCTCGGCCGTGAACTTGAAGAGCACGAGCACCATGACGATCGGCACGATCGTGTACATCACCTCGAGCGGAAGGTTCACCCTGAACTGGGTGGGCAGCTTCTCGTCGCCCTTGCGCTTGCGGAAGGCGATGATCGCCCAGAGGATGAGGCCCCAGGTGATGATGCCGACGGCCCACGCCGCGGCCCACGAGCCGTCCCAGAGCGCGATGATGCGCCCTGTCTGGTCAGTGGTCTCCGGAGAGCTCGGAAGCTGATTGTCGATGCCGACGGAGGCGCAGCCAGTGAGGGCGACGGAGATCGCCGCGGCGGCTACGACGCCACGCACCAACGTAGGACTAAGGTCATTGGTTCCACGCACGCGGCCAGCATAGCGCGCGCTACCGTTCATCCATGGGCGTTTCACGCGTTTACCTGGATTCCGGCGGCTCCGCGCCCCCGTCTCGACGCACCTCGGAGGCCGTCCGCGCGGGTCTGGCGGAGGGCTGGGCCGATCCCGAGCGCCTGCACGCCGAGTCGAGGCGCTCCCGGCAGGTCCTGGAGAGCTCGCGGAGCGCCATCGGCGAGATCCTCGGATGCCATGCCGAGCAGCTCACTTTCGTCCCGTCGCTGACCGTCGCATTCGATCGCGTGATCGGCGGCATGCACCGCGCGAGGCGAGGCCGCGACCGCATCGTCGTCAGCGCGGTCGAGCGCGACGCGCTCACCCATGCGGCGCGCTTCGCCGCAGGCGAGGAGAACGTCACGGTGATCCCCGTCGACGCTGAGGGTCACCTCGACCTCGACGCCCTCGCCGCGGCGCTCGACGTCCCCGACGTCTCCCTGGTGTGCGTGCAGCACGCCAATCAGGAGATCGGGACGGTGCAGGATCTGGCGGCCGTGGCGGACATCTGCACTGTCGCCAGGGTTCCTCTCGTCGTCGACGCCACCGCGTCCATCGGCCACGTGCCCGCACCCGAGCATTGGGACGCGTTGATCGCCAACCCTGCGGACTGGGGAGCGCCAGCCGGCATCGGCCTCGTCGCGCTCAGTCCGCGCGCCCGAGTCCTGCCGGCATGGCCCGACGGTCAGGGACTCGACGCCGGAGGCGCGCCGGTGCCCTTCGCGCTCGCGTCCGCCGTGGCGCTCCAGGAGCGCGCCGAGAGCCTCGAAGACACCGCCAGGCGGCTGTACGGGCTCGTCGACCGCGTGCGCACCGAGGCCGCGGCGATACCGGGCGTCGACGTCGTGGGCGATCCTCTGGTGAGGCTGCCGCATGTTGTGACGTTCTCGTGCCTGTACGCGGACGGCGAGGCGCTCGTGACGCGGCTCGACGCCGCCGGCTACGCCGTGGGATCGGGCTCGGCCTGCACGTCCGACGTGCTCGAGCCCAGCAGGGTGCTCGCAGCGATCGGCGCGCTCACGCATGGAAACGTCCGCATCGCCCTGCATCCCGGAGTCACTGAGGCTCACGTCGACGGCTTCCTCGCCGCACTGCGCGAGGTCGTGGACGCGCTGCGCTCCGAGGCCGGCGTCAGCGCAGACCTTCCCGCGGCATCGCCCGTGGCCGATGCCGCGGCCGGCGTCGCGCAGGAGGACGTCGCGTCACATCCGGCTCAGGTCGAGGCCAGGCCGAGCGACGCCAGCCCGAGCGACGACGGCGAGGCGCCGTCCATCACCTGGCCGGCTCTCGGATGACCGAGCGTGCCATCGTGGACGCCCGCGGCATGCCGTGCCCGCGTCCGGTGATCGAGCTGGCGAAGGCCGTCAGGGGCCTGAGCCCCGGCGCCGAGGTCGCCGTGCTCTCGGACGATCCAGCGGCCCGCCTCGACGTGCCCGCCTGGGCACGCATGACGGGCAACGCGTTCGTGGGTGTCGAGTCGCCCGACGACGGCGAGGGCGATGCCCTGGTCGTCAGGCTCGCGTAGTCGCGCGATTCAGCGGCAGATGCCGCCCATCGCGCTCTAGGCGAACGAGTCGCCGCAGGCGCAGGAGCTCTGCGCGTTCGGGTTGTCGATCGTGAAGCCCTGCTTCTCGATCGTGTCGGAGAAGTCGATCGACGCGCCGTCGAGGTAGGGCACCGACATGCGGTCGACGACGACCTCGACACCGTCGAAGTCACGGATCGCGTCGCCGTCGAGCGTGCGCTCGTCGAAGTAGAGCTGGTAGATCAGGCCGGAGCAGCCGCCGGGCTGCACCGCGAGGCGCAGACGCAGGTCGTCGCGGCCCTCCTGCTCGAGGAGGCTCTTGACCTTGGATGCGGCGGCCTCCGAGATGGTGACGCCGTGCGTCGCGGTTGCGGTGTCGGTCATGACTCCTCCTTCAGGCGTATCTGACGTTCTGTATAGCGTACGCGGCTCCCGTCGCATTCCCGAAAAGGCGCCACCGAGTCGTCTAACGCACGGGCGTCCACGTCTGCGCCACGGCGCGGACGGTGGCCTCGAGGGTGCCGGGCTCCCGCAGCGTGTGCACGGACGCGAGCCCTGCGGCCATCACATCGCGCCTGCCCAACGCGCTCTGGCCCGCGATCGCGATCGCCGGCACTCCGGCCGCGGCGGCCCTGTCGCTGATCGCACGCACCAGCCCGCGGTCGGCCTGCGCGAAGTCAAGCGCCGGGACGACGGCGACGAAGAGGTCCGCCGTGTCGTAGTCGGCGCCTCCCGCGACTGCCTCGGACATGGGGATGAGCACGGAGGACGCAGGCACCAAGCGTCCGCCGACCGCGGCGAGGCAGTAGGCCAGACCGTCGCCGGCCGCAGAGCCTGGCGCCTCGTGGGGCGCGGGCCCGAGCAGCATCGGCGAGTCGCCGCGGTCCGCCGTGACCCCGTACCAGGCAGCCTCGACGCGCTGCGCGGCCTCCGGGTCCATGCGGTAGTCGCCCGCGAGCACCCCCGCCATGCCGGACCAACCCAGCAGCGGGACGTCGGTGGTCACCAGGACCTCGAGGTCGACGGCCCCGAGCGCATCGCGTAGCCCTCGCTCGTCGCCTCCCCACACCGCCACCGCGGCCACGGGGTCCGCTGCCAGCCTCTCCATGCCAGGCGAGGACGTGTCGAGGCCGCCGGCGGGAACGACGATCCTCTTCTCCCCTGCCTGGGCCAGCGACACGAGCGCCCGCCGGAGCTGCTCGGGGTCGAACCGCTCCGCCTCGGTGCCGAGCAGAGCCGCACCGCCCACGCGGACGGCACCGACTCCCTCAGCGCCGTCGACCGGCTCGAGCGGGGCGTAGGTGAGCGCCGACGACGGGGTGCCGTCGGCGACTCCCACCGCGTCGATGCGGTGCTCGTCGGTCGCCTGCCACCAGAGATGCTGCACGAGCCCGGCGGCCGCCCACGCGTCGCCTGCCTCGGCTGGCCAGGGGTGGGCGGCGATGACGATGCGCATGCCTCCCATCCTGCCGTGCCCGCGGGTCGCGCACGTCCGCCCGGCGGACCCACGCGCGAGCCGGCCCCCGTTGCGTGAGAGACTGACGGGCATGAGCACGGGATTCTCCGAACCGGCCGCGTCGCCCGCTCTGCTCCTCCTCGGCGAGCGCCGCGACCCCCTGTCCGAACGTGGAGTCGACTGCCCCGGTGCGCTGCCG
>JAUIBG010000217.1 GCA_030428165.1 Actinomycetes bacterium | reverse complement strand
CCCACGCCGTCTGGAGCAGCTCCTGCGGCACCCACTTGGTCTTGCCGCTCATCACGTCGAAGTCCTTGAGCACGATGCTGCCCGCCTCCAGCGCGGTGAACTTGCGGTCCTCGCCGGCCACGATCGCATCGATCGCCGCGACGCCGAACCTGGTCGCGAGCAGGCGGTCGGATGCGGTCGGCGTGCCGCCGCGCTGGACATAGCCCAGCGTGGTGAGTCGCGTCGCGAAGCCGGTACGGGCCTCGATCGCCTTCGTGACCTCGTGGCCGATGCTGCCGGCGATCGGGTTGCCCTTCGCGTCGAGCGTCTCGCCGCCCTCCCAGGTGGTCCCCTCCTTGGGGATCGCGCCCTCGGCGACCGCGACGATGGAGAAGTTCTTGTAGCGGTGACGGTGCTTGATCTTCTTGGTGATCACGTCGATGTCGAACGGGTCCTCGGGCGCGAGGATGATGTCGGCGCCACCGGCGATGCCTGCCGTCACCGCGATCCAGCCGCTGTGGCGACCCATCAGCTCGACGACCATGACGCGGTTGTGGGACTCGGCCGTGGAGTGCAGACGGTCGATCGCCTCGGTCGCAATGGTGACGGCGGTGTCGAAGCCGATGGCCGCGTCGGTGCCGACCACGTCGTTGTCGATCGTCTTGGGGATTCCCACCACGGGGATGCCCGTCGCCTTGGCGACCTTGCCGGCCGCCTTCAGCGTGCCGTCGCCGCCGATGCAGATGAAGCCGTCGAGCTTCTCGTTCGCCGCGGTCTCGGCGACGGCCTCGAGTCCACCCTCGACCTTGTGAGGGTGGCAGCGTGCTGTCCCGAGCATGGTGCCGCCGTGGACCAGGATCCCGGAGACGTCGTCACGGGTGAGCGGGACGGCGTCGCCGTTGATGACGCCCTCCCAGCCATTCCGGAAGCCCACCATCGAGCAGCCGTGCTCCGCCGTGCCCCGCTTCACCACGGCTCGGATCGCCGCGTTCAGTCCGGGGCAGTCGCCACCACCTGTCAGGATGCCAATGCGCATAGACGCCACCCTAGTGGCCGGCCACCCGCCAATTCGGTCCTGTTCCCACATTGACGTCCAGCGGAACCGAAAGTTCACCTGCCTCAGACATGGCTGTCCGGACCAAAGTCTCAACTTCCGCAGCTTCACCAGTGGCCACCTCTACCACGACCTCATCGTGGATCTGCAGGACCTGTCGCGAGCTCAGCCCGGCGTCTCGGAGGCGCTCCTCCAGGTCGAGCATCGCGCGCTTGATGAGGTCCGCTGCGGATCCCTGGATGGGCGCGTTGAGGGCGGCGCGCTCCGCGATCTCACGCCGCTGCCGGTTCGACGAGGTCAGGTCGGGGAGGTAGCGACGGCGACCGAACATCGTCTCCGTGTAGCCGGTGCTCCTGGCCTCCTCGACGACCTCCTTGAGATAGCGCCGCACCGCGCCGAACCTCGAGAAGTAGCCGTCCATCAACTCCTGCGCCTCAGTGACGTCGATGCTGAGCTGGCGTGACAGGCCGAACGGCGACAGCCCGTACGCCAGCCCGTAGGACATGGCCTTGACCTTGGACCGCATCGCGGTAGTCACCTCGGACGGCTCGACCCCGAACACCCTCGAGCCCACGTAGCTGTGCAGATCCTCCCCCGCCCTGAAGGCGGCGATCAGCGCCTCGTCGCCCGACAGGTGCGCCATGATCCGCATCTCGATCTGGCTGTAGTCGGCGGTGAGCAGCGTCTCGAACCCCTCGCCGACGACGAAGGCCTCGCGGATCCTGTGGCCCTCGTCCGTGCGGATCGGGATGTTCTGGAGATTGGGATCTCGCGACGACAGGCGCCCCGTGGAGGCCACCACCTGGCTGAAGGTGGTGTGGATACGGCCATCGTCGGCGATCGCGTCGATCAGCGTGCGGATGATCTGCGCGAGCTTGGTGGCGTCTCGGTGCGCCAGCAGCGCCTCGAGGAACGGGTGCGGCTGCTTGGCGAACAGCTCCGTCAACGACGCGGCGTCGGTCGAGTACCCCGTCTTGATCTTGCGCGTCTTGGGCAGGCCGAGGCGGTCGAACAGCACCTCCTGGAGCTGCTTGGGCGACGCGAGGTTCACCCGATCGCCGTCGAGCGACTCGTACGCCCGCCCTGCGGCGTCCTCCGCCCTGCCGAGCGCCGCCGCCTCGAGCTCCTCGAGCCTGGCCCGGTCCACGGCGACCCCAGTGGCCTCCATCCGAGTGAGCACTGCGATCAGCGGCACCTCCATCTCCGTGTAGAGGTCCGACATCCGCCGCTCCTCGAGCAGGTGCTCGATCGCCGCGTCGAGATCCCGCACCGCAAGGGCCCGGCGCGCAGCGTCGACCCTGGAGTCCTCTCCGAGGCCAAGGTCGAGCTCGCCCGTGGCCGCTCCCGAGCCGATCGAGCGTCCGAGCACGCGCTCTGCGACGGACTCGAGGTCGAAGCTGCGCCCCGCAGGGTTGGTGAGGAAGGCGCCGATCTGCGTGTCTCCGGCAGGCTCCGCCAGCGCGATGCCGCGCGACGCCAGCGCATGAGCAGCGGCCTTCGCGTCGTGCAGCACGAAGCGTGCCGCGCCTCCCTCGAGCCACACGGAGAGGCGCGCGGTGTCCTCGGCGTCCAGCTCAGTGAGGTCGATCCCCCATGCCCCCGACGACGCGGCGACCCCGAGACCCCAGGCATCCGCATCGGCCCCGGCGCGTCCGGCGACCTCGAGCGCGACGTCGCCC
>JAUIBG010000058.1 GCA_030428165.1 Actinomycetes bacterium | reverse complement strand
CGTAGATGGTGAGTGACGGCATGCCCATGCCCGAGGCCATGACTGTCGTGCGACGTCCCTCGTAGGCGCCCGTGAAGCCGAGGATCCCTCGCACGTCGGTCACGAGTGTCGCGTTGTCGAGGTGCTCGTTAGCCATGCGCTCGGCCCGCCGGGGATCGCCTGGCATGATCACCCGATCCGCTATCTCGCCGGGCTTCGCGTTGATATGAGCTGTTGCCATCCTGATCTCTCCCTGGTGTCTAGTGGGCCGAGGCTGCCGCGAGGGCATTCTCGATTGCGGGTGCTGAGGTGTCGGCGCCCTGGGCGCCGTGTGCGGCGACGGCTAGCGCTCCGGCGGCGAGGCCCCAGTTCGCGGCCGCAAGTATGTCGCGATCCTTGGCGAACCGTGCCGCCAGCGCACCGCAGAACGCGTCCCCCGCGCCTGTGGTGTCGACGACTCGCTGTGCCGCAATGGCCGGTAGGTGAGTCAGACCGGCCGACGAAGCGACGAGCGCGCCGCGTGCTCCCATGGTGACGACCACAGCGTGTGCGAGCGATCGGAGCGTGGTCGCGCGATCCTCGATGGTCTGATCCCTCCGGACCAGCAACGACGCCTCGTGCTCGTTGACGATGAGGACGTCGACCGAAAGCTGCGCGAGTTCGAGGGGGATGACCGGTGCCAGATTGAGAGCGAACGAGGCGCCGGCGCGACGTGCCGCGACCGCGGCGGCCTCGATCGCGCGGCGAGGGATCTCGCCCTGGGCGAGGACGACATCGTCGGCCTTCACTGCGGTGAGTGCCACCTCCACCGCTGTGCCGGTGATGGTGGCGTTCGCCCCTGGGATGACGACGATGCTGTTCTCGCCCTCGTCGTCGACCGTGATGACTGCCGTGCCCGTGGGTTGGTCGCTGATGGTGATCCCAGTAGTGTCGACACCGGTCGCATCGAGGGCGGCGCGCTGTCGAGACCCAGCGTCGTCGTCTCCAGTCGCGGAGACCAAGATCGTATGTGCTCCTGCGCGCGCGGCGGCGACGGCTTGGTTGGCTCCCTTGCCGCCACAGCCATACTTGATTGAGGTGCCTAGCACCGTCTCGCCGGGTCCGGGTGCACGTGGGGCCTGCGCGACGACGTCTTCGTTGATGGATCCGACGACCCAGACAGTTGGCATTGCTGACTTCCTTGTCAGGTTGTGAGGGAGCTAGTGGTGTCCGCAGGACTGGCGGATCTCGAACGTGAACGATTGGACACGGTGCTGCTCGCCGTGAGCGTCCGCGAGCAGATCCATCGCCTCTTCTGCCATGGCCCGAAGCGGTTGCCTGACGGTGGTGAGCGGCGGGATCGTCACCTCGCCCTGCTTGGTTCCGTCGAGGCCGATCACGGCCAGATCGTCCGGGACCCTCAGGCCGAGGGCGTATGCGGCGTGGAGAACCCCGATCGCCTGCTCGTCGGTCGTGGCGTAGATCGCGCGGGGCCGGTCGCCAGCCCGCAGGAGCTCCTGCGCGACTCGCGAGGCCTCGAAGCGTGAGATCTCCGACCGCCACTCACCGCCGGTGGCGCCGGCCTCGGAGACGACCTTCTCGAATCCGCGCCGGTGTCGCACGAGGCCGACGCCGTCGGACGGTCCGAGCATGATGCGCAGGTCTCGGTACCCGTGATCGACAAGATGCCGCGTCGCGGTTGCAGCAGCGGCTTCGAAGTTGATCGTGACCGTCGAGGCGACGACACCGTCGTCGACCGGTTGGAGGGAGAGCACTGGAATGCCGGCTGTCACAAAGTCGCTGATGTCCGGCGCGTCGCTCACCGACACCATCACGACAGAGTCGACACGCCGCTCGAACAGCGCGCGGCGGTGCCGCGCCTCCTGGTCTCTCGACTGCGCCGAGTCGGCGATCAGGAGAATGTTGCCGCGCTCCGCCGCGGCCTCCTCGACGTGCCGTGCAAGTTCGGCGAAGAACGGGTTCGTGATGTCAGGAACGATCAACCCGGTCGATCGCGTCTGGCCCGCCTTGAGTCCACGTGCGAAGACGTTGGGGCGATAGTTGAGCTCGGTAGCGGCCTTGAGTACGCGCTCCCGCGTCGCTGCCGCGACATTCCGGGGGCCGTTGTTGAACACGTACGAGACCACTGCTGTCGAGGTCCCCGCGAGTTCTGCCACGTCTCGTGCCGTTGCCATCGAAACTCCTTCGTTCGATTGGGTGTTGCGTTCATCCCTACCTAGGTCTACTCTACATCTAACCGTTTCGTCTACACGGTTAGATTCAAATCAGATTCTGACGAAGATCTCGGGTGAGACGACGCGGAGCCCGACGAGGGCGATGGCACTCGACAGCCACAACAGTGAAGTATGGAAGTCAAGGGAGACAGAAATGAAGCGACTCACAGCGGCCGTCGCGGCCAGCGCTGGCCTCGCTCTCGCCCTGGTCGGATGCTCGACCACCGGGGAGACCACGACCGACGAGTCGTCGTCGGCAACCGCACCCACGTCCGACCTCCAGGTCGCGCTCGCCTATGACATCGGCGGCCGTGGAGACAAGTCCTACAACGATGCCGCCGCGGCAGGCATCGACGCCGCCATCGCCGAGCTCGGCATTGAGGTCAAGGAGCTCGAGGCGACAGTCGGCGAGACCGACGCCCAGAAGACCGAGCGACTGCGACTGCTCGCATCGGCCGGATACGACGCCGTCATCGCAATCGGCTTCGGCTACGCAGGGCCACTTCAGGAGGTGTCTGCCGAGTTCCCCGACACGCACTTCGCAATCGTCGACGACTCCTCATTCGAGGCCGACAACGTCGCCAACCTGGTCTTCTCCGAGGCGGAGTCGTCCTACCTCGCCGGCGTCATTGCGGCTCAGGCGTCCGAGACCGGGCACGTGGGATTCATCGGCGGCGTGAACCTGCCGGGCATCCAGAAGTTCTACACCGGGTTCGCGGCGGGCGTCGCAGCGGTGGACGACTCGATCGTGATCGAGGAGAAGTACCTCACCGAGCCGCCGGACTTCAGCGGCTTCAACGACCCCGCCAAGGGCAGCACCGTCGCCGCGGGCATGATCGACTCGGGCGTCGACGTCATCTACGCGGCCGCGGGAGGCTCCGGCTCCGGTGTCTTCGAGGCCGCCTCGGCTGCCGATGGCGTGTGGGTCATCGGTGTCGACTCCGACCAGTACCTCAGCGCCGACGAGGCTGTGAAGGACGTCATCCTCACCTCCGCGATCAAGCGAGTCGACACTGCGGTGTACGACTTCATCACCGCAGTGAACGATGGCAACGCGCCCAGCGGGGTCCAGCTCTTCGACCTGTCCAACGACGGCGTCGGATACACCACCTCGAACTCGGCAGTTGAGCCGTACACGGCTCTCGCCGACGACTTCGAGCAGCAGATCATTGACGGCACCGTGACTGTGCCGGGCTCGAACTAGCCTCTCGCCGGGGGTCGCGGTCCACGCGCGACCCCCGGCGACACCCCACTCAAAGGAGAGATGGACGTGAACGCACCCGCCGTAGAACTCCACGGCATCACCAAGCGATTCCCCGGCGTCGTCGCCAACCAAGACGTCGCACTCACAGTCCGCGCGGGCACCATTCACGCGATCGTCGGCGAGAACGGAGCGGGCAAGTCCACGCTCATGAAGATTCTCTACGGGCTCATCACCCCCGACGAGGGCACCATTGCGATCGATGGCCAGACCGTCGACCTCGGCAGCCCGAGCGATGCGATCGGGCTCGGAGTCGGCATGGTCCACCAGCACTTCAAGCTCGCCGACAACCTCACCGTGTGGGAGAACGTCGTCCTTGGCGCCGAGCCGACTAGGAACGGCATGCTCGACACCGAGCAGGCTCGCGCCCGCATTCGGGCCATCGGCGAGCGTCATGGCCTGGGCGTCGACACCGACGCGCTGGTCGAGAACCTCGGCGTCGGAGACCGCCAGCGTGTCGAGATCCTCAAGGTCCTCTTCCGCGGCGTCAGGACTCTCATCCTCGACGAGCCCACCGCCGTTCTCGTCCCGCAGGAGGTCACCGAGCTCTTCAGCTCCCTCCAGGAGATGAAGGCCGAAGGCATCAGCATCGTCTTCATCTCCCACAAGCTCGACGAGGTTCTCGCCATTGCGGACGACATCACGGTGCTGCGCCGCGGCAGGACCGTCGCCTCCGTCGACCCCAACGAAGTGACCTCGAGAAAGCTCGCCGAGCTCATGGTCGGCACCGACCTGGGACACCTCGAGCCGCAGGACCGAGAGATCACGGGCCGCGCCGTCGCAGAGCTTGTCAACCTGTCCGTTGATGGAGAGGACGGCCGTGCCGCCGTGCGCGACGTGTCACTCACCGTCCACGCTGGCGAGATCGTCGGCATCGCGGGCGTCGAGGGCAACGGACAGACCGAGCTCGTCGAGGCCGTCATCGGGGTGCGCGAAGCACGCGCCGGCGGGATCGTGAGACTCGACGGCGTCGACGTGTCACGCCTCAACACCCGCAAGCGGCGGGAAGCCGGCATCGCGTACATCCCCGAAGACCGGACCCGCCACGGATCACTGGGAAGCGCACCCCTGTGGGAGAACCGCATGCTCGGCCATCAGACCAAGGCGCCCAACGCGCGCGGACCCCTGATCGACCGTGCGGGTGCGCGAGCCGACACGGAGCGCATCGTGCACGACTTCGACGTTCGCACCCCGTCAGTCGACGTCAACATGTCGTCGCTGTCGGGCGGCAACCAGCAGAAGCTGATCGTCGGACGGGAGATGAGCGGGAAACCACCGTTCCTCATCGCCTCGCATCCCACTCGAGGCGTCGACATCGGCGCCCAGAACGCCATCTGGACCGAGCTGCGCGCCGCGCGCGACGAGGGCCTTGGCGTGCTCCTGCTGTCGGCCGACCTTGACGAGCTCGTCGGTTTGTCAGACCGGATTCTCGTGATGTACCGCGGCGCAATCGTCGCAGAGATGAAGTCCATTGACGCCACACCGCAGTCGCTCGGCGCTGCGATGACCGGCGCGAACGGAGAGGCAGCATGATGCACATCCTCCGCAAGGCGACAGGAACCTTTGCGGCACCTGTCCTCGCGCTCGCCTTCTCCCTCCTGATCACTTCGATCATCCTGCTGGCCAGCGGTCATCAGCCGCTCCAGGCCATCGGCCAGATGGTCGACTACGCCGCACAGCCGAATACGTTCGTGCTGATGCTCAACCAGACGGCGATCTACTACATCGTCGCCATCGCGGTCGCCGTCGGGTTCCGTATGAACCTCTTCAACATCGGCGTCGAGGGCCAGTACCGCATGGGGGCGATGGCCGGAGCCGTCGTGGGCGGAGCCATCGACATCCCGGCTCCCTGGCACGTGCTAGCGATCGTCGCCACCTCCATGGTGGTCGGCGCGATCTGGGCGGGAATCGCCGTGCTGCTCAAGGTGTTCAGGGGCGTCAGCGAGATCATCTCGACGATCATGCTCAACTACATCGCCATCGGCGTCGTCGCGTACTTCCTCCAGCCCGGACGGCTCGCCGAGGTGATCCAGGGATCGAACAACATCGGCACGCCGCCCATCGGCGAGTCAGGGCAGGTCCCCGGCATTCCGTTCCCGGGGACGAACGGCACCATCTTCGGTCTGGCGATCGTCGCGGTCGTGCTCGGCGTCGGGTACTGGTTCGCCGTCAACCGCACCGTGTTCGGATTCGAACTCAGGGCAACTGGAGCCTCGGAGCCGGCCGCCGTCGTCAGCGGTGTCAACGTCAGGCGGATGGCGATCATCGTGATGGTGATCTCCGGCGCGATCGCCGGCTTCAGTGGGCTGCCGCAGTTGCTCGGGGCGTCGTACACCTACTCGCTCGACTTCCCGTCGGGTGTGGCCTTCACGGCGATCGCGATCGCCATCCTCGGCCGCAACCACCCCGTCGGAATCGCGTTCAGCGCATTCCTGTTCGCGTTCCTCACATCAGCGTCCCAGGTCCTCGAGCTCAACGACGTGCCCAAGGAAGTTGCCAACATCACCCAGGGCGTGATCGTCCTCTCCGTCGTCATCGCCTACGAGCTCGCGCGCCGTCGAGAGCTCGTCCGCGAACGCAAGTCAGTCAGCCAACGTCTCGAAGGCAGCGCCGCCTCAACACCGGTTGGAGCACAGTCATGACCACCACAACCGAAACGACCCAGGCCGCCGAGGTGTCCAAGGTGCGCGCGTTCCTCAGCCGTCGCCGCAACATCCTGTTGCTCGTGGCGCTGGGCCTCGTCCTGCTCGCGGCTGCGCGCACCATCTCGGGCGCTTCGTATCTCACTGCCGCAGGCACGGTTTCCGCGGCCATCGCGGCAGCGGTGCCCATCGCAATGGCGGGGCTGGGCGGCCTGTGGTCGGAGCGATCCGGCATCGTGAACATCGGCCTCGAAGGCGGCATGATCCTCGGATCGTTCGGAGCGGGCCTCATCGGCTGGCAGTACGGCGGGTGGGCCGGTGTCGCAGCCGGCGTGACGTTCGGCCTCATCGGCGGGCTACTGCACGCCATCGCGTCGGTCACCTTCGGCGTCGATCAGATCATCTCCGGTGTCGCGATCAACATCCTCGCCCTTGGAGCGACTCAGTACCTGGCAAGCGCCTTCCTGGCAGGAGTCCCCGGTGGCGGCAGCACCCAGTCGCCGCCCATCTCCTCGGTGGGTGACGTGTCCGTGCCCGGCGTGGACGCCCTCCTCGCGCCAGTCGAGGCCCGGGGCTGGTTCCTCGTCTCCGACCTCGCCGGAATCGTCCGCGGCGCGCTCACCTCGGTGTCATGGCTCACCGTGCTCGCCGTCGTCCTCGTCGTCGCGACGTACATCATCCTGTGGAGGACCCGATTCGGGTTGCGCCTGCGGTTCTGCGGCGAGGATCCGTACGCCGCGGAGTCGCTCGGCATCAAGGTCCGTCTGTACAAGTACGTGGGTGTCCTGATGTCCGGTGCGCTCGCAGGTTTCGGTGGCGCCTTCCTCGCGGTCGTCGCAGCCAACATCTACCGTGAAGGTCAGACCGGAGGGCGTGGATTCGTCGGACTCGCTGCGCTGATCTTCGGCAACTGGAAGCCAGGCGGCATGGCGATGGGCGCGACGCTCTTCGGCTACGTCGACTCGCTGCAACTGCGGTCCGACGCGGGTGCTCGCGCACTGATCCTGTTCGTCGCGTTCCTGCTGCTCGCCGCGGCGGTCTATCTGCTGTGGAAGCGCCGCAAGATCTCGTGGATGGTCACGATCGTCTTGTCGATTGCCATGTTCTGGTGGTTCATGACGACCACGTCAATGCCGCCGCAGGTGACCTTCGTCGCCCCGTACGTCACGACGCTCGTGGTCCTGAGCGTGGCTGGGACCAGGTTCCGGCCGCCCAAGGCGGACGGCGTCGTGTACCGCAAGGGCGAGGGCGACTAGTGGCAGCCGTCAGTCATGAGCCTGTCGAGGCGCAGAGCCCCGCTCCGGTTGGACACGTCCACCGGTTGATCCTCGACACCGACCTGGGCACGGACGTCGACGATGCCTATGCCCTCGCGGTGCTCGCAGACGCGGCAGACGTCGAACTCCGCGGGGTCACGACGGTCTACGGGGACCCACGGCTTCGTGCGCGCCTCGCCTCACGGCTGCTCCGCCTCCTGGGCACGTCCACCCGTGTCATCCCGGGCTCGAGTGACACGCTGTCGGGCGCCGAGCCCTGGATGACCGGGGAGGAGGGTGCAGGCTACGACGACCTGGACGACGAGCAGTATGAACAAGAAGGCGACGCCCTCAGCTTCCTGATTGAGGAGACTCGCAGATTCCCGGGTGAGATCGAGATCGTGGCGATCGGGCCGCTGACGAACCTCGCCCGCGCGATCGCCGCCGATCCGGAGATCGTGTCACGTGTCCGGCGCGTGTGGATCATGGGTGGCCGGTTCGACCAGGCGACGGAGGTCGAGCACAACTTCCGCTCGGACGCCGTCGCCGCCCATGAAGTGTTCGCCTCAGGCATCCCGATCACCGTCGCCGGCGTCGAGATGACGAGGAGCGTTCACCTCGTGAGCTCCCACCTGTCGGCCATCGGTGCGAGTGGCCCCTTCGGCGCCGCGCTCGAGCGCGATACTCGCCGATGGATGGTGCGCTGGGGCGAGGACTTCGAAGTGCCGCATGACGCCGTCGTCGCCCTCGCCATGCTGCAGCCCGGTCTGTTCACCGTGGATGCCGTCCACATCGCCGTCGAGCCGCGGGGACCACACGCGGGTCGGTGCGTGAGCTCCCGGGAGGAGTTGCCCAACGCCAGGGTGGTGCGTCGACTCGAGTCAGCGGCGGTGGCGCGCGAGATCGTCGGGCGCGTGTGCGAAGCCTCGGAGAACGGCCGCCTTCGGTCATAGCGCCACAGCGCTAGCCTGACGAGCATGAGCACCACGCTGGGCCCGGTCGCCGCGCTGTTCGGCGACCGGCACACCGCACTCGACGAGTACATCGAGACCACTCTGGGCACCGCCGCGGACGACTACGACCTCGAGGGGATCGAGTCGGACCTGCTGGTGACGATCGGCCAGGTGCTCCCCGACGGCGTGCGCATGAGCGACGGCTATCTCGTGGCCGATGCCGGGGACGTCACGCTCGAGGACGTGCGCGACGCCGTGGGCTGGGTCGACGTGTGGACGATCGCTCCCGCGCACGACACCGCCGGGCCCGGGGCGTAGCAGACCCGCGGCGAGACGGCCGCTAGGACGCCGCGGACACCGCCCCCGAGATCTCCTCGAGCGACTTGCCCTTGGTCTCCTGGACCCAGTGCCGCACGAAGAAGAACGAGACGATCGCCATCGCCGCGTAGATGCCGTAGGCGAGCGTGAGCGACACCTCGGCCAGCGGCGGGAAGGTCATCGTCACCGCGAAGTTGGCGAGCCACTGCGCCGCCGCCGCGACGGCGAGCGCGGTGGCGCGGATCCGCACGGGGAACATCTCGGACAGCATCACCCAGACCACAGGGCCCCACGAGGCGCCGAAGAACACCACGAAGCCGTTGGCCGCGAGGAACGCGACCATGGCCCATCCGCCCTCGAGGCCGACGGAGCCGTCGGTCCCCACTGTCGCGTTCGCGAACGCCACGGTCATCGTCAGCAGCGACACGGACATGCCCACCGAGCCGATCAGCAGGAGAGCACGTCGGCCGATGCGGTCCACCAGCGAGATCGCCACGAGCGTCACCGCGATGTTGGTCACCGAGGTGATCGTCGAGGTCGTGAAGGCCTGCGACTCGTCGAAGCCCACCGCCTGCCACAGCGTCGTCGAGTAGTAGAAGATCACGTTGATGCCGACGAACTGCTGCAGGACGGCCAGCACGATGCCTACCCACACGATGGGCTGCAGTCCCAGGGCGGGGCCGCGCAGGTCGCGCAGCGAGCGCTCCGCTTCGCCGTCTGCCGCGTCCATGGCCGCGACGGCGCCCTTCGCGTCCTCGACGCCCACGTAGTGCTCAAGCACGTGCTGCGCCTCGTCGAGACGGCCCACGGAGACCAGGTAGCGAGGCGACTCGGGCAGCCGCATCGCCGCGACGCCGTAGATGATCGCGGGCACGGCCTCGGCCAGGAGCATCCAGCGCCAGGCGCTCATGCCGAACCACAGCTCCTGCGACGCCCCACCTGCGGTGGTCGCGAAGACCTGGTCGCTCAGCAGCGCGGTGAAGATGCCCAGCACGATCGCGAGCTGCTGCAGCGACGCGAGCCGTCCGCGGTGCGAGGAGGGCGCGACCTCGGCGATGTAGGCCGGCGCGATGACGGAGGCGAGGCCCACCGCGATGCCGCCCAGGATGCGCCACAGCGTGAGCTGGATCTCGTCGGCCGCGAAGGCCGAGCCCAGTGCGGACGCCAGGAACAGCACCGATGCCGAGAGCATGACCGGGATGCGGCCGCGCCTGTCGGCGAGCGGGCCTGCGAACCACGCGCCCACCGCCGATCCCAGCAGCGCCGAGGCGACGACGAAGCCAGTCACCGCCGTGCCGAGCCCGAAGTCGCCGCTCAGCGCGTCGACCGCGCCGTTGATGACCGAGGAGTCGAAGCCGAACAGGAAGCCGCCAAGCGCGGCGCCGATGCTGATGGCGATGACGCGGCCACTCAGCCGGGATGACGTGGACACTTGTGGCCTCCTCGCCGGGCACCGCGATCGGCGCCCCTTCGTCCTCAGATTAGTCCTGGAAGGCCCCGTGTCGGGAGGCGACCTGGGGCGCGAGATTCCCGCGCCCCTCGACCTCGACGCGCTCGAGCCCCAGCCACTCCTGCAGCAGCCGGAACTCGCCCCATGCCGCGTCCGCGATCTCGTCGTCGGTGCGGCGCCTGGCACCCTTCACCGGCATCTCCTCGCGCCACGACGACCGCACCAGCAGTGCGGAGGCCTTGCGGTCGGCCTTGAGGTCGAAGCGCCCCACGACCTGGTCGCCGAGCAGCAGCGGAAGCGTGTAGTAGCCGTACTGGCGCTTGGCCTCCGGCGTGTAGATCTCGATGCGGTACTCCATGCCGAACATCCGCTCCAGGCGTGGCCGGAACCAGGCGACCGGATCGAACGGGCTCAGCAGCGCGACGCCGGTCGTCTTGCCAGGGTCCTGGGCCGTGGCGGCCAGGTACGCGCGGTCCTTCCAGCCCTCGACCGCCGCGTGCTCCGCCCGACCCTCGGCGACCATCGTCTCGAGCGCCGCCTTGGTCTCGGCGACGGGCAGCCTGAAGTGGTCGGCGACATCGGCCGCGGTGCCCACTCCGACGGCGGTGAGCGCGCGATCCGCCAACACGGCGATCGCGTCGTCGGACGCCAGCGCCCAGGACTCCGCATTGTCCGCGGCAGGCACTCCCCACTCCCGCATCGGGGAGTCGTAGGTGCGCTCGAAGCGCGGCGTCCTGCTGCCGGCGACGAGCCCGGTGATGAACAGGTGCTCGAGCGCGAGCTTCACGTGCGTGGAGTCCCACCAGTCGCCTCGTGGACGCTGGACGGGGGAGAGGTGCTCGAGGTCGGCCGCCACCACCGGCCCCGACTCCTCGACGGACGCGCGCACGTCGACCAGCAGTCCGGGCCGCTCGGCCTCGAGCTTGGCCAGGGTGTCCCTGCGCCACTTGGTGGGACGGGTCATGCGACGGTGCATCGTCGGCAGCAGGTCGCGCGGCATCACGGCCGCCTCGTGACCCCACTGCTCGATGGTCTCGCCCGAGCCCCAGAGGTAGCCGTCGAGCGCACCCGTGTCGTAGGGGCCGAGGCGGGAGAAGAGCGGCATGTAGTGGGCACGCGCGAGCACGTTGACCGTGTCGAGCTGCAGCACGCCCTGACGCTCGAGATAGGCCCGGAAGTCGTCGCGCGAAGCGCGCTTCCGCTGGCGTCTCCTGGCCATTCCCTGGGCCGCCAGGAACACCCGGCGGGACTGCGCTGCGGAGAGCGTCGCGGTGGGGGTGAACGGCGGTGTCGGCACGGCGCTACGCTAGCGCGGGCGACGGACATCGCGGGCTCGATCCGATTTCACGAAGTGGGCATCGGGCGTGTACGCTAGTCCGGCTTGCCCCGATAGCTCAGTCGGCAGAGCGTTTCCATGGTAAGGAAAAGGTCCAGGGTTCGATTCCCTGTCGGGGCTCGGTTGGCGGTCGTAGTAGCGGCCGCCATTCGTGGCGGGGTAGCTCAGCTGGTTAGAGCGCACGACTCATAATCGTGAGGTCGGGGGTTCGAGTCCCCCCCTCGCTACTGACACGCAATTCCGCGTGACAACAGCGTCGGTGGTACGACGCGTCCCTACAAGGCTAGGAGAGCCCCGTGGCGAAGAACGACGTCCGGCCCAAGATCACCCTCGCGTGCACCGAGTGCAAGAACCGCAACTACATCACGCGCAAGAACCGTCGCAACAACCCCGACCGCGTCGAGCTCTCCAAGTTCTGCGCGAAGTGCGGCAAGCACACCGCGCACCGCGAGACGCGCTAGCACCCAGATCTCGATCGGACGCCCGTCCTCCACTGCGGAGGGCGGGCGTTCGTCGTTCCTGGCCACGGTTCGCAGCGGCCGATGCTGGGTCCGGCCGCCGCTCGCCCGGACGCCTCTGGACGGGTCCGCTACGCTGAAAACGTGGCCATCAACGCAGACGCAGCAGGACGCAGCTTCGGGCCCTTCGAGGCCTACGAGGTGACGCGGCTCAAGATCGCCGAGTTCGCCCGCGCGGTCGACGCCCGATCGGGGGCGCACTTCGATCCCGCGATCGCCAAGGCGGAGGGGTACGACGACGTCGTCGCCCCGACCACCTTCGCCGCCGTGATCTCCCAGATCCACGAGTTCAACGTCGTCACCTCCCCCGAGGTGGGCGTGGACTTCTCCAAGGTGGTGCACGCCTCGGAGTCCTTCGAGTACGTGCGCCCGATCGTCGCGGGGGACCGGCTGAGGCCCACGGTGCACATCGACAACGTCTCGGCCCGCGCGGGCATCTCGCTCATCACGACGCGCGCCGACCTCGTCGACGCCGACGGCGATCAGGTGGTGTCCGTGATGTCCACGCTCGCAGTGAGGGAGACGGCATGACCACCTCGACGGCCCCGGAGTTCGACTCGCTCGAGATCGGCCACATCGTGGCCAGGCGCACCGCGTGGTTCACGCGCGACTCCCTCGTCAGGTACGCCGGCGCCTCGGGAGACTTCAACCCGATCCACTACAACGACGAGTTCGCGAAGTCGGTCGACCTGCCCGGCGTCATCGCGCACGGAATGCTGACGCTCGGCCAGGCGGCCTCGGTCGTCGAGGAGTGGGCGGGACCGGGCAACGTGTACGAGCTCTTCACGCGCTTCACCAAGCCGCTGCCGGTCCCCGCGCTGGGGTCCACCGGCATCGAGTTCACGGTGACCGTCGCTGCCCTCGACGAGGAGCTGCGCCGCGCGACCGTGGACATCGAGGCGAACGCCGGGGACGTGAAGCCGCTCGGCCGCGCCAGGGCGATCGTCGAGTGCGTCTAGGAGCGTCCCGCCACTAGACCTGCGGAGCGGCACCGGTGGTGGTGCCCGCGCGGACCGGCATCGGCAGCCGCACGTCGGCCACCTCCTCACCGTCGATCATCGCGACGACCCCGCGGGCGAGCGCCTGTCCCTTGGCGACGGCGTCCTGGAACGCCGTGGTGATCTCCGTGGGCGCCAGCCAGGGCAACGTGATCGCGTCGATGCCCGTCACGGAGAGGTCGCCCGGCACCGTCAGCCCCTGCTCGCGCGCCGCGACGATCACGCCGGCGGCGAGGACATCGGACTGGCATACGAGCGCGGTGGGTGCGGACGGGTGAGCGAGCGCGATCCTCGCCGCCTCGATGCCCTCCTCGACCAACGACGACCTGGCCTCGACGACGACGCAGGGCTCGACGCCCGCAAGGTCGAAGCCCGTCAGTCGCGTGCGTGCGACCGAGGCCGTGACGACGTCGTGCCAGTCGCCGTCGACCACGGTGGTGCGCGTCTCGGGTCGCCACGGCAGCGTCACGGCGCCGATGCGGGTGTGGCCCAGCTCGGCGAGCTGGCGGATCAGCGATGCCGTCGCCTCCGCGTCCTCGAGGTTCACGGCAGGAGTGACGCCTTCGGGGGCCTCGGTGAAGATCGCGGGGATCCCGCGCCGGCTGAGGCTCTCGACGAAGGGCTCGCCGCCGGTGGCGTTGCGCAGCACGATCGCGCCGTCCATGGCCGCGGTCTCGACCAGCTCGCCCTCTCCTGCGTGCGACGTGGGCAGGAGCAGGACGCCCTTGCCTGCCGCGCCGAGCGCATCCACCGTCGCGTCGAGGACGGCGAGCGAAAGGGGGTCCCTGAAGTACCGCGCCATCTCCGTCCCGACGATGAGCCCGACGACCCCGGTGCGTCCCGAGCGCAGCGCGCGCGCCTGCGGGGACGGGCCGTGATAGCCCAGGTCCGCCGCTGCCGC
>JAUIBG010000057.1 GCA_030428165.1 Actinomycetes bacterium | reverse complement strand
TCGCCCACGGTGAGACGGTCAGGCTCGTCGGGGATGCTCGCCATCGGCGTCGCGCGGCGCAGCACCGCGCGGATGCGCGCGATCAGCTCGCGGCCCACGTACGGCTTGGTGACGTAGTCGTCGGCACCCAGCTCGAGGCCGATGATCTTGTCGACCTGGTCGTCCTTGGCGGTGACCATGATGATCGGCACGTCGGAGCGGTCGCGGATCTCCCTGAACACCTCGGTCCCGGACATGCCGGGCAGCATGAGGTCGAGCAGGACGACGTCGGCTCCGTCCCGGATGAATGACGCGACGCCGTCCGTGCCGGTGGCCGCAAGCGCGACGTCGAACCCCTCGCGGCCCAGCAGGAAGCGCAGGGAGTCGCGGTAGGACTCCTCGTCCTCCACGACCAGCACGCGTGCCTCGCTCATCAATCCTCCCGGTGGATGCTCAGCCTGAGCGTAAAGGTAGACCCCACGCCGGGACGCGACCATACCGCCACCTCGCCGGCGTGCTGCTGCGCCACGTGCTTCACGATGCTGAGGCCCAGCCCGGTGCCGCCCGTCTCCCGCGAGCGCGCGGGGTCGGTCCGGTAGAAGCGCTCGAAGATGCGCTCCTGCTCGTCGACCTCGATGCCGATGCCGCGGTCCAGCACCGCGAGGTGCGCCACGCGGCCGATGCTCTGCAGGGTCACGGTGACCTTGCCGTGCGGCTGGGAGTAGTTGACGGCGTTGTCGACGAGGTTGCGCACTGCCATCACCAGGAGGTCGGCGTCGCCCATCACGATGGGCGAGCTCTCGATCGACGTGACGATCTCGATGCCGCGGCTCTCCGCCGACAGGCTCGCGGCCTCGACCGCCTCCTCGATCACATCGGCCAGCGCGACCTCTTGGTACTCCGTCACCACGGAGCCCGCCTGCAGCCGCGAGATCTGGATGATCTCCTGGATCAGCTTGGTGAGGCGGCGCGCCTCCTTC
This sequence comes from Actinomycetes bacterium, assembly GCA_030428165.1. Lineage (GTDB taxonomy): Bacteria > Actinomycetota > Actinomycetes > Actinomycetales > Demequinaceae > Demequina. Next base: position 12,894 of record JAUIBG010000057.1, on the reverse strand, counting down.
ACGATCTTCGCGCTGAACTCCCCCACCATCTCGGTGTCCTCGGGGGCGTCGTGGATCGACTCGGCCAGCAGGGACATCGCCCCGATCGGCGTCTTGAGCTCGTGCGACACGTTCGCCGCGAACTCGCGGCGGGACATCTCCGCCACGCGCTCCCTGGTGTTGTCGTTGGCCAGCGCCAGCGCGAGGTCGTCCGAGACTGGCGTGACCCTCAGGTGGACCTGCGAGACCGCCCCGAGCACTCCCCTGCGCACCTCGATCTCGCGCTCGACGGGCTCGCCCGCCTCCCAGGCCGTCTCCGCGACGTCTGCGATCGCGCCGCTCAGCGCGCCGTCAGGCCGCGCGAGGCCCATCGCGTGGGCGGCGTTGTTCGAGAAGCCGGCGCGGCGGTCCCTGCGCACGAGGATCGCGGCGGACTGCAGTGCGGAGAGCACCTGCCTGGTGCGGTGCGGGACCAGGGTGAGCGCCAGCGACTGCTGGCGCACCCTCCTGCGCCCCAGGAGCGCACCGATCGCGACTCCCACCGCCAGCGCCCCGACGAGCGCAGCGATCACCTCTGGCTGCATGCCGCCACAGTATCCAGGACCGTCCGAGTTCACCGAATGTTCAGAGCGGACACCGACTGTTCACCCGATCGCCCGTGCGCTTCGGTTGCCGACGCCGCGAGCGGTGCCAGACTAAGAACGCACGCCATATGACCGAGGAGAGTAATGCGCACCATTTTCACTGCAGAGATGTCGGAGCTCGCAGACGACCTTGAGGCGATGGCCAAGCACGTGAAGGTCGCGATCGACCGCGCGAACGAGGCGCTGCTCACGCGCAACGTCGAGCTGGCCCAGGCCGTGATCGCGGAGGATGCGGAGCTGGACCGCCTCGAGGCGACCGTCGACGAGCGCTGCGTCATGCTCATCGCTCAGCAGCAGCCGGTCAGCATCGACCTGCGCACGATCATCACGTCGCTGCGCATGTCGGCCAGCCTCGAGCGCATGGGCGACCTCGCCCAGCACATCGCCGAGGTCGCGCGCCGCTCCTACCCCGAGAGCGCCGTCCCCGAGCACTTCACGCAGAAGTTCACCGACCTCGCCCAGGCGGCGAGCGAGGCAGCCGGCGCGCTCGTCGAGCTGGCGAAGACCCGCGACCTCAACACCGCGGCCGAGATCGTCGAGGACGACGACAACCTCGACCGCCTGCACAGCGAGATCTACGGCGAGCTGGTGTCCGACGGCTACGACGGCTCCCACCAGGAGACGCTCAACGTCGCGCTCATGGCCCGCTACTACGAGCGCTTCGGCGACCACGCGGTCTCCGTCTCGCGCCGCGTGGTCTACCTGGTGACGGGCGACCACTCGCACGACGGCGGCAAGATCTAGCCGGAGCCGATGCCGGTGCGGCCGATTCACCGGCCCTCAGACGCGAGAAGGGGCCCCGCCTGACGGCGGGGCCCCTTCTGCTTGCCTTGGCGCGGGCTCGCGCTACTTCTTGCCCTGGTTGGCGACGGCCTGAATAGCCGCTGCCGCCGCATCGGCGTCCAGGTAGGTGCCGCGCGGGTTGGTGGGCTTCAGCGTCTCCTCGTCCAGGTGGTAGACGAGCGGGATGCCGGTCGGGATGTTGACGCCGACGATCTCGTCGTCCGCGATGTCGTCGAGGTGCTTGACGATCGCGCGCAGCGAGTTGCCGTGCGCGGCGACCAGCACAGTCTTGCCAGCCTTGAGGTCAGGGACCACGTCCGACTCCCAGTACGGCAGGGCGCGCTCGAGGACGTCCTTGAGGCACTCGGTCTTCGGCACGGGCTCGCCCGCGTAGCGGGGGTCGCCCTCCTGGGTGTACTGGTTGCCCTCGGAAATCTCCGGCGGCGGCACGTCGTACGAGCGGCGCCAGGTCATGAACTGCTCCTCGCCGAACTGCTCGAGCGTCTCGGCCTTGTTCTTGCCCTGCAGGTCGCCGTAGTGGCGCTCGTTGAGACGCCAGTTGCGCTTCACGGGGATCCAGTGGCGGTCCGCCGAGTCGAGCGCGAGGTTCGCGGTCATGATCGCGCGGCGCAGCAGCGAGGTGTGCACCACGTCGGGGAGGATGCCCTCCTCCTTGAGCAGCTCGCCGCCGCGGACGGCCTCGCCCCAGCCCTTGTCGTTCAGCGGCACGTCCACCCAGCCGGTGAACAGGTTCTTCGAGTTCCAGTCGCTCTCGCCGTGGCGGAGCAGGATGAGTGTGTACGTCATGCGGCCAGCCTAGCCGCGCAGGATGCACGCCGGGCTAGGTACCTGGTCCGCGGTCACGGAGAGTTCACTCGGCTCACCGAGTCCACGCTCGGGCTCCAGGCCGAGCACGTCAGCGAGCGCGTGGCGGCGCACCTCGTGGCCCCGCTCGGCCGCGATCACCAGCTCGTCGCCCACGGCCGCGAAGTGACGCGGCCAGTGTCCCGAGTTCAGCGCGCCCCGGTACCGCAGCGCCCCCTCCGGCGAGAGGTCGTGGACGGCCAGCACATCGGCGCCGCGGACCCCGACGATGAGGACGCCGTCGACGATCGCGATGTGGGACGGCTGCGACGTGTCCTCGGTGCGCGGCGCGACCGTGGTCGTCGGCGCCGTCTCGACGACCTCGCCCTGAGCGGTGAGCCGGTCCCAGCGCACGGTCGCGACCTCGTTGCTGAGCTCGCAGGCCACGTAGATCAGGTCCCCGGCGCACACCAGGTGGCGGGGGCCCGAACCGGCGGGAAGGGCCACGGCGATCCCGTCGAACTCGAGTCCGTCGGGGCCGGGGAGATACCGGCGCACGGTGTCGGTGCCGAGGTCGCAGGCCAGCAGCACGCCAGTGACCGGGTCGATCGCCGTGAAGTGCGCGTGCGGGCCGTCCTGCCGGTCCGCACGCGGACCCAGCGCGGACTCGGTGTCGACGTGCGCGGACAGCAGCGCCGCGGGTGCGCCGTCACCGTCGAGGCCGATGCTCGACACCTCGCCGGTGCCGTAGTGCGCCACATAGGCCTGGGTCCCGTCCGGCGCGATCGTCACGTGGCATGCGAAGGACCCGCCGGAGCCGACGTCGTCCGAGACGTCGAACGCGACGAGCTCGCTGGTCTCCGTCTCGGTCACCGCGTAGAGCACCGGCAGCGTCGGGTGCATCGCGAGGAACGACGGCGCGGGGAGCGGCACGGACTTGACGGGACGGCGGCCGGCGCGGCGCAGGAAGACGCCCTCGCCGTGGCCGGGAGGCGTGCCCAGCCCTGCGGGAGGGTAGGTGCCCCAGAACTCTCGGATGGTGGTCGTCACGTGGGCGAGTCTGGCACGGACGGGCGGGAGGCGGGGCCGTGTCAGGCGGTCAGCCACTCGCCGCGTCGCATCACGCGCAGGGTGGTGGGCGCGTCCACGGCGATGAGGTCGGCCCAGTCGCCGATGCGCAGCTGCGGCACGTCGAGCCCGAGTGCACGCGACGGCGTCGCGACCGTCGCGGCGACGATCTGCTCGAGCGGCGCGGACCGCGACAGCAGCCGCGCCGCGGCGCCCAGCAGCGGCGTGGTGCTGCCCGCCAGCGAGGACCCGTCCTCGAGCATCGCGACGCCCTCGGCCACCACGATCGCCGATCCCGCGAGCGAGAACGCGCCGTCGCCCAGCCCGGTGGCGGCCATCGCATCGGACACGAGCGAGACGCGGGATCCCGCGCAGCGCATCACGGCGTCGACCACGATGTCGTCGACGTGGCGGGCGTCGGCGATCAGCTCGAGGGTCAGGGAGGGATCCGCGAGCGCGACGCCGACCGGGCCGGGCTGGCGGTGGTGCAGCGGCGGCATGCCGTTGAACAGGTGTGTGACGACCGAGGCGCCCGCGTCGATCGCACGGCGCACCTCGTCGGCCGACGCGTCGGTGTGGCCGATCGCGACGGTCACCCCTGCCTCGACGAGGCGTGCGACCGAGTCGAGCGCGCCGGGCAGCTCGGGGGCCAGCGTCACCATCCGCACCGCACCTGAACCGGCCTCCAGCAGCGTCTCGACCTCGGCCGGCGCTGGCGCACGCAGCAGGTCGGGGCTGTGGGCGCCCCGACGGGCGTGCGACAGCCACGGCCCCTCGAGGTGGATGCCGGCGAGGCGCTCGCCCGCGACCAGCGGTGCCAGCTCGCGGAGCCTCCGCGCCATCGCGTCGAGGGACCCGGTCGCGATGGAGGCGACCACCGTGGTGGAGCCTGCGATGTGGTGGTGGCGGATCGCGGGCTCGGGATCGACGCCCACCTCACCGAAGTCGACGCCGCGGGCGCCGTGGACGTGAGTGTCGGCGAGCCCCGGCACGATCCATCCCGCGCTGCGACGGGGCAGCGAGGAGTAGTCGGGTGCGGGATCCGCGCCGTCGCCGCGGGCGACGACCCTGCGGTCGTCCACCGCGATCCAGCCGGGTCCGTCGTGACCCAGGCCGTCGACGAGCCTGTCGGCGACGAGGACGTGGGCGGTGGCGCTCAGGGCGGAGTCGAGGACCGAGGGAGCGGTCATCGCGCGACGATGACCTCGTAGCCGGCGTCCTCCAGACGGGACCTCTGATCGTCGGTGACCCCGGCATCGGTCACGATCGTCGAGAACAGGCCTGGCGTGCCGATCGTGGCGAAGGCGCGCTTGTCGATCTTGCTCGAGTCGGCGACGATCACCGCCCGCTTGGCCCGGGCCGCGAGCGCCGCGTTGACGGAGGCCTCCGCCTCGTCGTGGCACGTGGGCCCCGCGACCGGATCGATGCCGTTCACGCCGATGAAGGCGAGGTCGAGCGAGACCGAGCCGATGACGGCCTCGGCGTAGCCCCCGATCACCTCGTAGGACCGCGCGTGGACGACGCCTCCGGTCAGCACCGTCTTCACCTGGGGTCGCGGCGACAGCAGCATGCCGATGTTGATGGCGTTCGTGACGACCGTCAGGCCCGGGTCGGCGGAAGGCTCCATGATGTCGGCGCGGCCCGCGACCTCGTCGGCGATCGCGGTGGTCGTGGTGCCGCCGCACAGGCCGATCACCGCACCCCTGGGGATCAGCGCCGCGGCGGCCCGGGCGATCGCGAGCTTCTCCTCGGGGCGCTGCTGGTTCTTGTAGCGCAGCGGCAGGTCGTACGCGACCGAGTGCGCGACGGCGCCGCCGCGCGTGCGCGTGAGGAGCTGCTGTTTGGCGAGGGCGTCGAGATCGCGACGGGCCGTCGCGAGCGAGACGCCCAGCCGCTCGCAGATCTCGTCGACCTCGACGCGGCCCGACTCGGCCAGGAGGTCGAGCACGGCGGTGAGTCGCTCGGTGCGGTTCATGCCTGCACCACTCCCTCCACGGTCGCGTCGACGCTCCTGAACACCCGCATCATGCGGGCCGTCTCGTCGGCGACAGCCGCGCGTCCCCGCCCAATGTATCGGCGCGGGTCGACTCCCGCCTGGTCGTCGGCCAGCATGTCGCGCACCACGGCGGTGAACGCCTTGTTGAGGTGCGTGGAGACGTTGATCTTGGTCAGACCCGCCTCGATACCAGCCACGATGGTCTGGTCCGGCACACCTGAGGAGCCGTGCAGCACCAGCGGGACGTCGACCGCGTCGCGCAGACGCGCGATGAGCTCGATGTCGAGGGCCGCGGTGCGCGCGGTCATCGCATGGGACGACCCGACCGCGACGGCGAGCGAGTCCACGCCCGTCGCGTCGACGAAGTACGCGGCCTCCTCGGGGTCGGTCCTGACCCCTGGCGCGTGGGCGCCGTCCTTGCCGCCGATCTCGCCGAGCTCGGCCTCGACGGAGACGCCAGCCGCGTGCGCCCGCGCCACGACGGCACGCGTCGCGGCGATGTTGTCGGCGATCTCGAGCGTCGCGCCGTCGTACATCACCGAGCCGAAGCCCAGGTCGATCGCCTGGTACGCCAGGTCGACGGACTCCGCGTGGTCGAGGTGGACAGCGACCGGCGCAGCCGACGCGCCGGCCAGCGCCATGGTGGCGCGGGCGACCGGCTCGAGACCGCCGTGGTACGCCACGCAGTTCTCGGAGATCTGCAGGATGATCGGCAGCCCTGTGGCGTCCGCCGCCTGCACCAGCGCCTCGGCTGTCTCGAGCAGCACGACGTTGAAGGCGCCGACGCCGACGCCGTGCTCGCGCGCGGCGCCGAGGATCTCGAGGGTCGGGGTCAGGGGCATGGAATCTCCGTTCGTATCGGGGTGACGAGCACCTCGGCCTGCCGCGCGTCGGCGTCGGGTCCGAGCTCGCCAGCGAGCGGCATGCTCACGGCCGATGCGGACCACGCCACGGCGCGGCGCGCGAGGGTCGCGGCGTCGACCAGGTCGCCGGGCTGGGCGAGGTGGGCGACGAGCGACGCGACGGCCGCATCCCCCGCACCGGTCGGGTTGCCGCCCTCGACGGGCCGCGGGAGCCTGGCCGCCACGCGCTCGCCGCCAGCGGCGACGACGAGGCCGGCCTCGCCGTCGGAGGCGACCACCCCGCCGGCGCCGAGCGCCAGCAGCGCGTCGATGCCCGTGTCGAGGCCCACCATGCCGGTGGCCGCCTCGAGCTCCTCGCGGTTGGGCTTGAGCAGGTCGGCCCCCGCGGCGGCGGCCTCGAGAAGCCCCGGTCCGCTGGTGTCGACGACCACGCGGGCACCGCGGGCGCGCAGCAGGCGCACGAGCGCCCCGAGCCGAGCCGGCGAGTAGCCGGGAGGGAGCGAGCCGCTGATCGCGACCGCGTCGGGTGTGGGCAGGCCCAGCACGGCGGCGTCCACGGCATCGGTGTCCTGGGGCGACAGCTCGCCACCGGTCTCGTTGAGGAGTGTGGCGGACCCGGCCGCCGCATCGACAGCGGCGATGGACCGCCTCGTGTCCGGCCGCACGGCGACGACGCGGTACGGCACGCCGCTGCGCGCGAGGTCCGACTGGAACAGGTGTCCGGTCGCGCCTCCGACGGGGGCGACGGCGAGGACCTCGCGGCCCGTCGCGTGGAGCACGCGCGCGACGTTCACGCCCTTGCCGCCCGCACGCGAGGCCCCGGCCGGGACGCGGTGGCTCTCGCCCAGCGCGAGGCCGTCGACCGCCCAGGTCTGGTCGAGCGCGGGGTTGAGGGTGAGCGCGACGATCACAGTCGCTCCTCCGCGGCCCACGAGGCTGCGAGGTCGCGCGCGGCGAGCGCCGCGCCGATCAGGCCTGCGTCGGGGCCCAGCTCACTCGGGACGACGTCGGGCCTGCGCTGCAGGGAGGCATCGGCCGCGAGCCGGTCCCGCAGCGGTCCGAGCAGCAGCTCCCCTGCCGTGGCGAGTCCCCCGCCGATCACGACGACCTCGGGGGACAGCGCCGCGCACAGGCGCTGCAGCTGATCGCCCAGGGCGGCCACGGCCTCGTCCCACACCGCCGAGGCGGCGGCGTCGCCGGAGCCGATGCGCTCGACGACCTCGTGCGCGCCCGTCACCGGCGTGCCGGTCGCCTCGGTGTAGCGCCTCGCAATCGCCGCGGCGGAGCTGACGGTCTCGAGGCAGCCGCGGCCGCCGCAGCCGCACGGCACGCCCGCGGAGTCGACGACCATGTGGCCGATCTCCCCCGCGTAGCCGCCGCCGGCATGCACACTTCCGCCCACGATGATCGTCGCCGCGATGCCGGTGCCGATGGTCACCACGATCGCGTCGGAGCGCCCGCGGGCGGCGCCCAGCCTGAGCTCTGCCGCGCCCGCGCCGCGCACGTCGTGTCCGAAAGCGACCGGCAGGGCGAGCGCCGCGGTGGTCAGCTCGTAGATGGGTGCGTCGCGCCATCCCAGGTTGGAGGACAGGATGGCGCGACGCGCTGCCTCGTCGACGATGCCGGGCACCGAGACCCCGGCGGCGACGGGACAGACAGTGGTGGTGCTGGCGCGCAGCTCCTCGCCGATCTCGGCGAGCTGGGCCGCCACGGCCTCGCCGGGGTGCGCCGCGTCGCGCCGGGTCGCGTCGCGGCGCACGCCGAGGATGCGGCCGGCGGAGTCGACGAGCGCGGACTTGACGTGCGTGCCGCCCACGTCGAATGCGAGGACGGCATCGCCGGGGCCGAGGAGGGTGGTCACGGCGTCAGCACGACCGATCGGGTGAGGTTCCGCGGCTGGTCGGGGTCGAGCCCCGCGCGGCGCGCGCGCTCGAGCGCCACCCGGTGCGCGCGGACGAGCTCGGCCATCGGATCCAGGGCACCGGCCTCGAAGTGCGCGCCCGTCGCGGCGACCTGATCCGCGAGTCCGCCTGGAGCCGCGTCGAGCGACCAGGTCACCCTGCCGGGGGCCGCGATCGAGATGGGCCCGTGGCGGTATTCCATTGCCGGGTAGGACTCGGTCCAGGCCTGTGCCGCCTCGCGCATCTTCAGCGCGGCCTCGTGCGCCAGGCCCACGGTCCAGCCGGAGCCCAGGTAGGTGACCTGCTCGGCGGCGATCAGCTCGTCCGGGAGCTCCTCCGCCACGGCGGCCGCCGCCCCGTCGATCGCGGAGGCGAGGTCGTCGCCCAGCGAGGCGCGCATCAGCGCGAGGGCCGTGGTCGCGAACCGGGTCTGCACCACCGACTGCTCGTCCGCGAACGGCAGCGCGATGACGCGGTCGACGACGTCGACGAACGGCGAGGACTCGTCGCCCACGATGCCGATCACCGGCGCCCTGCCGCGGATCCTGCGGGCGACGTCGAGCACCTCGGTGGTCGTCCCCGACCGCGTGAGCAGGACGACGGCGTCGTAGCGCCTGTCCAGGGGCAGCGCCGTCGCGGTGAAGGCGTCGGTCTCACCCAGGCCCGTCCCCTCGCGCATGGCGGCGTAGCTCTGCGCCATGAACCAGGAAGTGCCGCAGCCGACGACGGCGACGCGCTGGCCGGGCGCGGGCATCAGCGCCTGCTCGGTGGTCATCGCCGCGGCGCGCGCCCAGGTCTCGGGCTGGCTCGTGAGCTCGGCCTCCATGTGGGCGCCTCCGAGGGCGTGGATGTCGTGGTCTGTCATGGTGCGGGGTCTCCAGGTGTGGGGGTCAGCGGGAGCTCGTCCCCTCGACCTGGCCGCGCTCGAAGTACGCGACGAGATCGGGGTCGAGCGGGGGGATGCGGCGGGCGCCGCCGTCGGTCCGCAGGGACTCGGTGGCGGCGATGCCGGCGACGACCGCCTCGCGGGCGGCGACGGGCGACGTCTGCGTCGCACCGCCCTCGCGCACGAAGTGGAGGAACTCGGCGATGAGCAGCGCATCGGCCCCGTCGTGGCCCGACTCCGCCACGGACGGGACCACGAAGGTCTCGTCGGGATCAGCGGAGCCCTGGTGCCTGCGGTTCCACAGCGCGACCGTCGAGCCCGAGGTGTCGCCAAGGTTCTCGATGCGCCCCTCGGTGCCGATGATCGTGTAGTTGCGCCAGTAGTCCGGCGTGAAGTGGCACTGCTCGTACGACGCGAGCACCCCGGTGGTCAGGTGCATGTGCATCATCGAGATGTCCTCGACGTCGATCACCGGGTTGAGTCCCGTCATCGACGTGGGCGGGTAGTTGTCGAGGCTGAACCAGTCGCCCAGGCGCTCGCCTGAGCGGTCCCTGCGGTCCTCGATGTCTCCGTAGACGCTGAGGCTCCCCATCGCGGACACGCGGTCGGTGTACGCGCCGGCGAGCCAGTGGATCACGTCGATGTCGTGGGCGCCCTTCTGGAGGAGCAGCCCGGTGGTCCTGGACCGCTCCGCGTGCCAGTCCTTGAAGTAGTAGTCGCCGCCGTGGCCCACGAAGTGACGGCACCAGATCGCCTTCACCTCGCCGATGCGGCCCTCGCGGATGAGCTTGCGCATCAGCCCGATGACGGGCATGTGGCGCATGTTGTGGCCGATGTAGAGGCGGGACCCGGTGCGCCGTGCGGTGGTGAGGATCGCGTCGGCGTCCTCGATGGTGATCGCCAGCGGCTTCTCGAGGAAGACCGCGACGCCCGCCTCGAGGACGCGGATCGCGATGGCGGCGTGGGTGTCATCGGGGGTGATGACCATGACGGCATCGACGCCGCTCGCCAGCATGCTGTCGAGCGACTCGGTGACGAGCGCGTCGGGGAACTGCTGCTGCGCGGCGACGCGCGCCGCCTCCGAGAGGTCGCACACCGCCGAGACGCGTGATCCGCGTCCGGGACGGTGGACTTCCTCGTGGAGAGCGGCGCGCGCGCCGAACCCGACGATTCCCACGTTGAGGTCGCGGGAGGACGCCGACGGGATCTTCATGTCAGCCCTTCAGTCCTGAGAAGGCGATGCCCTGGATGAACTGACGCTGCAGGATCATGAACGTCACGAGCATCGGGATGGTGGCCATCAGCGATCCGGCCATGAGCAGCGGGTAGTCGACCGCGTGCACGGACACGAGCGTCGCCAGGCCCACGGAGAGCGGCATCTTGTCGGGGTCGCTGTTGATGACCAGCGGCCACAGCAGGTCGTTCCACGACCACAGCACGGTGAAGACCGAGAGGGCGACGATGCCGGGCTTGGCCAGCGGCACCATCACCTTCCAGAAGGTCATCCACACGCTCGCGCCGTCGAGCCTCGCCGCCTCCTCGAGTTCCTTGGGCAGCGACATGAAGAACTGCCGCATGAGGAAGGTGCCGAAGGCGGAGAAGATGCCGGGGACGATGAGGGCCTGCAGAGTGTTGACCCAGCCCAGCGCCTGCATGATCTCGAACTGCGGCAGGATGAACAACTGCGACGGGACCATGAGGACCGACAGGAACAGGACGAAGACGACCTGGCGCCCGGGGAAGGCGATCCTCGCGAACGCGTAGCCAGCCATGGTGCACAGCACCACCTGGCCGACTGTGCGCCCTGCCGTCATCGCCACCGAGTTCGCGAACATCTGGGCGAACGGCAGCGTGTCGAAGACCTCCACGAAGTTCTCGAGCGTCCACGGGTCGGGGAACAGCACCGGCGGCACCTTGACCGACACGTCGTAGGTCTTGAACGCCGTGAAGAACTGCCACACGAACGGGAACGTCATGACGATCGCGCCCAGCGTGAGGGTCAGGTAGACCGGCCAGTGGCGGAAGATCTGGCGCCGCTCGGCCGAGTCGTCGCCGCCACGGGGAGCGGACGCCAGGGCGATGGCCCGCGTCTCGGTCGATGTCTCACTCATAGTGCACCCACTTCTTCTGGAGCCAGAACTGCATGCCCGTGAGGGCCAGGATGATCACGAACAGCACGATCGCGATCGCGGCGGCGTAGCCGCGGTCGTTCTGAATGAAGCCCGCCTCGTAGAAGAGGAAGACGATCGTGCGGATGTCGGGCAGCGCGGGGTTGTTGCGTCCGAGCATCATGTAGATGAGGTCGAAGACCTGCAGCGAGCCGATGATGCCGATGACCGAGACGAAGAAGATCGACGGGCTCAGCATCGGCATGGTGATCGAGAAGAAACGGCGGATCGGACCGGCGCCGTCGAGCGACGCCGCCTCGGTGAGGCTCTCGGGGATGCCCTGGAGCCCGGCGAGGAAGATCACCACCGAGGTGCCGAGGCCTCCCCAGATGCCGACCGCAGTGATCGCGATCAGCGCGGTGTTCGGGTTCGTGAGCCACGACTGGCCCTCGATGCCGAAGACGCCGAGGAACTGATTGAGGATGCCGTACTCGCCGTTGTAGATCATGCGCCAGACGAGTCCGACCGCGGCCGGCATCGTCACGACGGGGATGAAGTACAGCGTGCGGTACATGCCACGCAGCCTCAGCCCCGGCGTGTTCAGGAGTACCGCGATCGCGATCGAGATCGGGATGCCCAACAGCGCGATGGCCGCGTAGACGAACGTGTTCCGCAGCGCCCCGAGCACGTCGGGGTCCTGGAACAGCTCGACGTAGTTGTCGAGCCCCACGAAGGTGCCTCCGCCGAAGGGGCCCGACTCCGTGAAGGAGAGCAGGAACACCCTGACGGTGGGCCACAGGTAGAAGGCGCCGAGGCCGAGGGCCATCGGGCCGACGAAGAGCAGCGCCCACCAGGGGGACGTGCCCGCCGTGCCGCGCCTGCGCCCCGGTCCGGAGGGGCTGGCGCCCCTCCGGACCTTCGTCGCAGACCGCGCGACGCTGCGCGATGCGAGTGGCGTGGTGGCCATGGGTCTAGCCCTGCTCCTCGTCCAGCAGCTCCTGCATCTGGGCGGCGAGGTCCTGAAGACCCTCAGCGGCATCGACGTTGCCGGCCCAGACCTGGGTGAGGATCTCGCCCTCGACGCCCAGCCATGCGGAGGTGTTCTTGGACACCGGGTACGGGACCGCGTTGTCGAGCGCGTCGATGAAGATCTGCACGTTGTACTGCGGGAGCGAGTCCACCCACGCCTGCTGCGTGCCGTTGAACGCGGGGATCACCGCGCCGGCCTCGGCCTGCAGCAGCGCTGCCTGCTCGCCCGAGGCGAAGGCGGCGAACTGCTTGGCGATCTCGACGTTGTCGTTGTTGGCATTGGCCACGTTCGCGAGGCCGTGGATCACGCTCATGTTGCCGGCGGGACCCTGCGGCAGCCGTGCGACGTCGACCTTGTCGGCGATGCCCTCGACCGAGGCGTAGCCGCCTCCGGCCCAGGAGCCGTTCCAGAACATCGCGGCCTTGCCGTTCTGGAACCAGTCGTTCGGAGCGGTGTCCGTCATCTCCTGCGCGGTGGGCGACTGGCCGGCCTCGATGAAGTCGGTCCAGAAGGTGATGCCCTCGAGCGCCTCGGCGGTGCCGTAGCCGCTGGTGGTGCCGTCGGCGCTGATGACCTCGCCGCCGGCCTGGTAGATCGTCGGGTAGTACTCCATCTGGTTGTACTGCGCGGCGACGACACCGTAGATTCCGGCGTCGGGGTCGGTGAGCTCGGCCGCGGCGGCCTGCATGTCCGCCCACGTCCAGGACTCGTCAGGGTACGCGACGCCTGCGGCGTCGAAGAGCTCCTTGTTGTACCAGAGGCCGATCGTGTCGAAGTCCTTGGGGGCTCCGTACAGCGTGCCGTCATAGGTGTAGAGGTCGACGAGGCCCTG
>JAUIBG010000056.1 GCA_030428165.1 Actinomycetes bacterium | reverse complement strand
GGCGTCCACGAACTCGCGCTCGCGCAGCGACAGGTACTCCGCACGCACCAGACGCGCGAGGCCCGGCCAGAGCAGCAGTCCCAGGACGAGGCCGAAGAACCAGGGCTCTCGCGGGTTGATCTCGAGCCCGAAGATCGAGACCTCGTAGTTCTGGAGCGTACGGCCGACCACCGCAGCCACGACGAGAGTGGGGATGACGATGATGATCTCGGTCATGCGCATGAGGATCGAGTCGACCTTGCCGCGGTAGAAGCCCGCGAACGCGCCGACGATGACGCCGATCACGGTCGAGACGACGCCCATGATCACCATGACGAAGAGCGAGGTCTGCGCACCGCGCATGACGCGGGCGAAGATGTCGCGTCCCACCTCATCCTGGCCGAACGGGTGCGTGCCGATCTGGAAAGACCCGTCGACCCACCCCATCGTCGGGGCGCCCTTGGCGTTGACGATGTCGTTGAGCTGGGTCCAGTTCCACATCCACCAACCGGGGATCGGGCCGAGCCCCACCGAGCTGAACACCAGGATGATGACGAGGGCGAGCACGACGACGGAGGTCATCGCAGCGCGGTGGCGCACGAAGCGTCCCCACACGATGGAGCCGAGAGACTTGCCTGCGGCCTCGGGCTTAGCGGCGCTGGGGTCGACGAAGTCGACCGGAGTGTTGTCCGTCATGTCGCTATCCCTCCACCCGGATGCGCGGATCAAGGACCGCGTAGAGCAGGTCGGCCACCAGGTTTCCGACGATGAGGAAGATGCCGATGACGAGGTAGTAGCCCATCATCACGTTGATGTTGACCTCCCGGAGCGCCTCGATGAACAGGCGACCCATGCCGTTCCAGCCGAACACCGTCTCGGTGATGACCGCACCGCCTACGAGGGAGGCGAGGTCGAGCGGGATGATCGTGGCCAGCGGCAGCAGCGCGTTGCGGAAGCCATGGCGCATCACGACGGTCCGCTCCGGCATGCCCTTGGCGCGCGCGGTGCGGATGAAGTCGAGGTTCATGACCTCGAGCATCGAGCCGCGCATGTAGCGCGTGTAGCCCGCGAGCGAGATCAGGATGATCGCGACGATCGGCAGGATCAGGTGCGTGTACGTGTCGAGCACGCCCACCCAGTAGTTCGTGTTGCCGGCGAGCTCGGGGGTCGAGGAGCCCACCGTGGCGATCGGACGACCATTGATGGCGCTGGTCTGGTTGTAGGGCAGCCAGTACGACATCAGGTTGTCGAGCCACAGCAGCCCGTAGACCAGTCCGCCGGTGAGGGCGGCGCCCAGCGCCGAGACCTTCTTGTCGGGGCCGCCGAAGAGCAGGCCAACGACGTAGCCGGCGACGATGAAGGCGACGAGCTGGCCGAAGACGGCCACGCCACCCGTGTACAGCCAGATGCCGGCGAGATCGAAGACGAAGTACAGCACGACGCCGAGCGCGGCCATCGTCATGGTCGCGTACAGGGCGCGCTTGTTGGCGAATCCGGCCGTCAGGAAGGTGACGATAGCGGCGAAGCCTGCGCCGAGGATCGCGATCACGATCGGTCCCAGGCTCGGATCCGTGAACCAGTCCGTGAGGACCATCGTCTCGAGCACGGCGATCGTCACGCCGCCCGCAATTCCGCCAGCGATGAGGCGCGAGCGCCACTTCCCGCCGACGGCCGCGCCGATCACGACTCCGACCACCAGGCCTATCAATATGAGAGCGACTATGGGGATCGTGGGATCGGCGAGGAAGTCATTGAAGCCGATCGCTCCCCACTGCTTGAGGAGCACGGCCACCCAGAACGAGGGAAGCGAGTACATCAGGAAGTTGACGACGGTGACGCCGTAGTCGAAGCCGGTGTACTGGCGCAGTGCGGAGATGATGCCGATCGAGACGCCGAGGACGATCGCCGCGATGGACGAGAAGCCGATCAGCTTGAACGTCTGGCCCGAGGCCTGCTGGATCATCTCTCCGACGGGCTGGCCCGTGCGGTAGTCGTTGCCCAGGTCTCCCTGGAGCGCCGCGAACAGCCAGTAGAAGTAGCGCAGCACGACGGGCTGATCGAGGTTGAGCTCCGCGGTACGGGCCGCGATCAGCTCCTCACGATTGCGCTGGTTGGAGGCACGCAGATCCTCGAGCGGGTCACCGGCGTTTGCCGCCAGGATGAAGAAGAGGAAGGTCGACGCGAGGAGCACCGCTGTCGCGATGAGGAGGCGTCGGGCGACGAATCGGTTCATGGGGCTGAAGAGCCACACCATGACCGGATTGGGCTTCTTGGCTGCGACGTCCGTGGTGCTCATCGAACGCACGCCATTGCTGTGTAGGTCATAGATCTTTTCCGCTGGTCGTGGATGGGGCCGCCGCGATCTCTCGCGGCGGCCCCACCACTACTTGGATTCCGTTAGGGGGAGATTCTACTCCGCCGCGGGAATGCCCCACTCCCAGTAGTTCCAGAAGATCGTCGGCGACAGGGCCGACGTGTCGACTCCGGTCATCTCCGAGTCGTGGGCGGTGACGCCCGGGAACTGGAAGACGGTGATGCCGTAGGCGTCAGCCCACAGCTCGGCGTCGATCTGCTTCTGCAGCTCGACCTGAGCCTCGACGTCGAACTCGGAGCCGAGCTCGTCGTAGAGAGCGTCGACGGTGTCGTTGGCGTAGCCCGTGAAGTTCGAGCCGCCGTCCGAACGGAAGATGCCCTCGTTGCCCAGGGGCGACGTGGACGTCGACTGCCAGCCGAAGAACCAGGCGTCGTACTCGGGGGTGCCGAGCAGCGAGCCCCACGACTCGTTGCCGCCGTCGATGAGGTTGAACACACCGGCGAGCTGCTCCTGGTAGATCACGAACTCCTGCTCGCGGCGGGTGTTGCCGAGCGCGTAGAGGACGTTGACGTCGATCGGGTACTCGACACCGGCGGCGTCGAGGATCGCCTTGGCGCCCTCGAGGTCACCCTGACCGTACTGGTCCGAGCCGTTGGACTCGACCGCGGCAGCGTAGTTGCTGTCCGAGGCGAGGAACTGCTGGGACTGCAGCGGAGCGGCCTCGGGGTTGAGCGGGGCGATCAGCTTGTCGATGATCTCCTGCTGGTCGATGCCGGTGATGAACGCCTGGCGCACGGCCTTGGCGGTCTCGGCGTCGCCGCCGTAGGTGGCGGGGTCGAACGGACCGCCGTTGGCCATGTTGAGGTCGATGTGCTCGTAGACGGCCTCGTCGTTGGTCTCGACGGTCACGCCGTCGATCGCGTTGAGCGCCTCGAGGATGTCCGCGGTGGCCTGCGGCTGGATGAGGTCGACCTCACCGTTCTGCAGCGCCTGGACGGCCGCGAGGGCGTCCGGGATCCAGCGGACCGTGATGGTCTCGACCGACGGCGCGGGGCCGGCGGAGTAGTCCTCACGTGCGACGAGGGTGATGTACTCGTCCTGGACGAACTCGGTGACCTCGTACGCGCCGTTGCCGACGAGCAGGTTCAGGTCCTCCTCGGCGGGCATCTCGACGATGTCGAAGTCGAGGTTCCACACGTTCGCGATCTTGACGAGGGCGTCGTGGTCCTCATTCATGATCGCGTCGTAGACGGCCGTCTTGGCCTCCTCCGGGTCCTCGATGCCGAGGGCGCGCTGACCCACGACGTGCGCGGGAACGCCGGCGCCCGTCATGTTGAGCTGCCAGTCGATGGTCTGCACCGTGTAGGTGAGGTCCATCTCCTTCATGTCGTCGGACACGTCCGGAACCTCGGTGTCGGAGATCGCGGTGCCCGCAACGACGGAGTCGAAGTAGATGACGTCGGACTGCGGGGTGACCGCGCCGGTCTCCTCGTCGAAGTCGACGTCGGCGAAGGTGACCTCGTTGTAGTAGCCCGACAGTGCGGCCCAGTTCAGCAGCAGGTCGACCGCGTCAACGGCGACGCCGTCCGACCAGGTGACGTCGTCCGCGACGGTGTACTTGACGGTCTGGGGCTCCTCGGAGACCAGCTCCATGGTGCCGAACGCCTCGTTGTCCACCAGCTCGAGGTCCGAGTTGTAGTAGTTGAACGACTGCTGCGTCAGGTACAGGATCACCGCGTTGGCGGTGGCGTTGCCGCTCGAGGTGCTCGAGTTGAACGAGTACAGGGGCTGGTTCCACGCGACCGAGATCGTGGTGTTCTCCACGATCTCCGACTGCGCGGTGCAAGCCGAAAGTGCGAGGGCGCCGGCAGCCGCGACTGCGATGCCCTTGCCCAGGTTGCCGAGCTTCATACTCGACTCCTTTCAGAATGGTTGTTCCCGGCACGGATCGACTCACGTGGGGATGTGAGCCGGTGACGGAATACTCTGCGCGGGCCTGAACCCGCGGTGGCTCAAATCTAAGAACGCTGATGTCACGATCGTGTTACGCACCTGTGCGAATCGAGTTCTGTTCCCTAATCGTGATGAACTTGGTGATTGCTTTACTCGATGTCGGTACTGCCGATGTCTGACGGGTCTGAGACAGTGGCGGGCATGACCGACTTCCTCCCTGCGCTTGTGACCCTCCTCATCGGGCTCGCCGTCGGCGGTTCCGTGGGGTTCCTCGTCGCGCGGTCGCGCGGTGCCGCGGACTCCGCGACGGCGGCGGCACGCCTCGCGGCGGTCGAGGACCGGATCGCTCGGGACGCGGAGTCGGCGGCCGCACGCGAGCGGTCCCTGCGCGACGAGCAGGAGCGCTACGTCTCCCAGCTCACCCGCGGACACGAGGAGCGGGTATCGCGCGATGCGGAGGCCGCCGCGGCGCGCGAGCGCACGCTGCGCGAGGAGCACGAGCGCTACGTCACCCAGATCCAGCGTGATCACGAGGCGCTCAAGGAGCAGTTCAAGGCGCTTGCGGCCGATGTGCTGAAGACCAGCAACGAGCAGTTCCTCGAGGTTGCCGACCAGCGCTTCAAGCGCTCGCAGGAGGAGTCGGCCGCCGAGCTCGCGAAGCGGGAGCAGGCATTCAAGACGCTCGTGGAGCCCATGCGCGAGACGCTGCACAAGGTCGAGCTGCAGACCACGGAGGCAGAGAAGGCCAGGGCCCAGACGCAGACCCTCCTCGCCGAGCAGATCCGCCAGATGATGGCCAAGTCGGACGAGCTCGGCAAGACCACCGAGTCACTGCGCAGCGCGCTGCGCCGTCCCGAGGTCCGCGGCCGCTGGGGTGAGCTGCACCTGCGTCGCGTGGTCGAGGTCGCGGGACTCGTCAACGGAGTCGACTTCGACGAGCAGACGTCCGAGACCACGGAGGAGGGCGCCCGCCTGCGGCCCGACATGATCGTGACGCTGTCGGGGGGCCGCAAGATCATCGTCGACGCCAAGACGCCCCTCGACGCGATCCTCGACATGGACACCGAGCCGGAGCGCGCGAGCGAGCACGCGGCGCGCCACGTCGCCAACGTGCGCAAGCGCGTCAAGGAGCTGAGCTCCAAGGCGTACCGCGAGCAGTTCGACTCCAAGGTCGACTTCTCCGTGCTGTTCCTGCCGGCCGAGTCCTTCCTCCAGGTCGCGACGGAGCAGGACCCGCGCCTACTGACCGACGCGTACGGGGCCGGAGTCGTGATCGCCACGCCCACCGTGCTGGTGGCGATGCTGCGCACCGTCGCCCACACCTGGAAAGCCGAGGCGCTCGCGCGCAACGCGCAAGAGGTCCTCGACACCGGTCAGGAGCTCTACAAGCGGCTCAGCACCATGGGCGAGCACCTCGCGAAGGTGGGCAAGGCGATCGGCCAGGCTGGCGATGCCTACAACAAGACCATCGGCTCCATGGAGCGCAGCGTCCTTCCGCAGGCACGCCGCTTCGCCGAGCTGCAGCAGCTGGACTCGACGCTCGAGACCAAGCCGGCCGACACCGAGATCCGCCAGATCACGGCAGTGGAGCTCACGGAGTCCGACGACGACTAGCGGCCATCAGCGCCGCACGGGAGAACGGGCTAGGCCCGCATCGCGTTCGCGGCGTCC
Organism: Actinomycetes bacterium; assembly: GCA_030428165.1. GTDB lineage: Bacteria > Actinomycetota > Actinomycetes > Actinomycetales > Demequinaceae > Demequina. The sequence goes on along the minus strand of JAUIBG010000056.1, from coordinate 7,989 downwards.
TTGGCCTTCATGTCGGCGCGGATCTCGCGCGGCAGCGAGAACATCAAGTCCTCCGTCGCCGTGCGGATCTCCTCCGGCTCGCCGAAGCCGCGCACCGCGAGCCACTCGTTGAGGTCGCGGACCAGGATCTCCGGCACGGAAGCGCCCGAGGTCACGCCGACGGACTCGACGCCGTCGAGCCACGCCTCGTCCACCTCCTGCGCGTTGTCGACGCGGTAGGCGGCGCGTGCGCCGGCCTCGAGCGCGACCTCGACCAGCCGCACCGAGTTGGACGAGTTCGCCGAGCCCACCACGATCACGAGGTCGCAGTCCGGCGCCATCTTCTTCACCGCGACCTGACGGTTCTGAGTGGCGTAGCAGATGTCGTCGCTGGGCGGGTCCTGGAGTGCGGGGAACCGCGCACGGAGGCGGCGCACCGTCTCCATCGTCTCGTCGACGCTCAGCGTCGTCTGCGAGAGCCAGACCACGTTCTCGGGATCCGGCACCTCGACGATGTCCGCCTGCTCCGGGGAGTTCACCACGATGGTCTGCTCCGGGGCCTCGCCCGCAGTGCCCTCGACCTCCTCGTGGCCGTCGTGGCCGATCAGCAGGATCGTCTGCTGCGCCTTCGCGAAGCGCACGGCCTCCTTGTGGACCTTCGTGACGAGCGGGCACGTGGCGTCGATCGTCAGCAGGTTGCGGGAGGCGGCGGCATCTCGCACAGCCGGGCTGACGCCGTGCGCCGAGAAGACGACCCTGGCACCCTCGGGCACCTCATCGGTCTCGTCGACGAAGATGGCGCCGCGCTCGGCGAGCGTCGAGACCACGTGCTTGTTGTGCACGATCTCCTTGCGGACGTAGATGGGGGCGCCGTGGAGCTCGAGGGCCCGCTCGACGGCCTCGACGGCACGGTCGACGCCGGCGCAGTAGCCGCGGGGGGCCGCGAGCAGGACGCGCTTGGTGGCGGTGGGAGACATGACGACCATCCTAGGTGGGAGGCTTGACTCTATGACTGACGCTCCAGAGCCCGCAGGGATTCCCGAGCGGTCCACCGACACGACCGCCGAGCGGCCGTGGCCGGTGAGGGTGCTCACGCGCAAGATCGGCGACTACATCGCCAATCTGCCGCCCGTGTGGGTCGAGGGGCAGGTGCTGAACGTCAAGGCGTGGCGCCACATGGTCTTCGTGACGCTGCGCGACACGGAGGAGAACATGTCGATGGGCGCGGTCCTCGAGACCCGGCAGGTCGAGGCGCTCGGGACCGACCTGGTCGACGGCACCAGCATCGTGATCCGCGCGAAGCCCGCCTGGTGGACCAAGAACGGCAACCTGCAACTGCAGGCGTCCGAGGTCCGCACCGTCGGCGTGGGCGACCTGCTCCAGCGCATCGAGCAGCTGCGCCAGCAGCTGGCCGCCGAGGGCCTCTTCGACGACAACAGGAAGGTGTCGCTGCCGCGCATCCCGCGCACCGTCGGCCTCGTCTGCGCCACGCAGGGCGACGCCGAGCACGACGTGGTGACCAACGCGACGGCGCGATGGCCGGGGGTGCGCTTCGAGATCCGCCGCGTCACCGTCCAGGGACCGCGCGCCGTGCCCGAGGTCACCGCCGCGATCGGCGAGCTCGACGCCATGGACGGCATCGACGTGATCGTCGTCGCGCGAGGCGGCGGCTCGTTCGAGGACCTCCTCGCCTTCTCCGACGAGAGGCTGCTGCGCGCGGCGGCCGATTGCGCGACGCCGCTGGTGAGCGCCATCGGCCATGAGAAGGACGCTCCCCTGCTCGATCTGGTGGCGGACCTGCGCGCCTCGACCCCGACCGATGCCGGCAAGCGCATCGTCCCCGACGCCGAGCAGGAGCGGCAGTGGCTCGCCGGGGCGAGGGCGCTGCTGAGCGGGGCCGTGCTGCGGCGCGTCGACCGCGAGGCGCAGACTGTCGCGGCCCTGGCCTCCCGGCCCGCGCTCGCCTCACCGCTGTTGGCGATCGATGCCCGTGTCGAGGCACTCGACGGGCTGCGCCATCGGACGGCGAGGGCCTTCGCTGCGCGCACGGCGAGGATCGAGTCGGAGGTCGCGGAGCTGACGGTCGCGCTCGGCGCGCTCAGCCCGGTCAACACGGTGAAGCGCGGCTACGCGATCGTGCGGGCCGCCGACGGATCGGTCGTCTCGTCCGCGAGCGCGGTGGCCGTGGGCGACGGCATCTCGATTGCCGTCGCGGACGGTGCGATCGCGGCGGAGGTGACCGGCACGGACTCGTGAGCGGGCGACTGCACGGGACCCGCGACGCTGCGGGTCCGTCGCCCTCGCCGGATGCCAACGATTCCGACGAGACAGCGAGGACTGCAGACGGGCGGGCTCGCCGCACCCCCAGCATGCGGCGAGCGCGAGCCCGCGGAATCGCGGGCGCTCCGCCCGTCTCAGGCGTGGGATGAGTCGTGCAAACGGCCCAAACTTCACCTGATCACTGGATGAGACATCGGTCACGTCGTTTCATGACGCGATAGGTTGGAGATCGTGGAACAACTTCTCCCCGAGGTCGACGAGATGACCTACGAGCAGGCACGGGACGCGCTGGCGACCGTGGTCGAGAGGCTCGAGACGGGCGGCACGACGCTCGACGAGTCCGTCCAGCTCTACAAGCGCGGCGAGGCGCTGGCCGCCCGTTGCCACGAACTGCTCGAGGGCGTCCGCGCAGCGGTCTCCCCTGAGTCGGAGGAGACCGCATGAGCGTCCTGGTGATCGGCGAGGCCCTCGTCGACCGGGTGACGGACGCCGCTGGCGCCGTCGCCGACCACCCCGGCGGCTCCCCCGCGAACGTCGCGCTCGGCCTCGAGCGCCTCGGCGCCGAGGCCGTGCTCGTCACGGCGCTCGGGGACGACCCGGCCGGCCAGCTGGTCCGCGCTCATCTCGAGTCAGCCGGTGTCCGCGTGCTCGACGCGTCGAGCGCCGCACCCACCTCGATCGCGCACGCCACGCTCGGCGGCGACGGCGGCGCGACCTACGTCTTCGACATCGTGTGGGACATCGTCACCGAGGACCTCGACGTCGGCGCGCCGACCGCGGTCCACACCGGGTCGATCGGCGCCTTCATGGCGCCGGGCGCCACCGCCGTCGCGGCACTCGTCGACAGGCTGCGGGGATCCGCGACCGTCACTTACGACCCGAACGTGCGCCCCTCGCTCATGCCCGACCACCCCGAGGCCGTCGCCGCCGTCGAGCGGATGGTCGCGCTCGCCGATGTGGTGAAGGTCTCCGACGAGGACCTCGAGTGGCTGTACCCGGGAACCCCGGCCGATGCGGTGGCCGCGTCCTGGGCGAGCACCGGGCCCGCGTACGTGGTCGTCACCCGAGGAGGCGACGGTGCGACGCTCACCGCCGCCGACGGCCGCGCCCTGGCCGTGCCCGCCCCGCGGATCACCGTGATCGACACCGTCGGCGCCGGCGACTCCTTCATGGCCGGCCTCATCGAGGGCCTGGGACGCGAGGGGGCCCTCGGCGGTGACCGCGCGGCACTCGACGCCCTCACCGACACCCAGCTGGGCTCGATCCTCGAGCGCTGCATCCGCATCGCCGCGATCACGTGCTCGCGGGCCGGGGCGAACCCCCCGACCGCGGCGGAGCTCGACTCGTAGCGCACGCCTGACCCGGCACTGGCGACCACCGGCCGCATCACCATTGCGGAGCGCGCCCTCGCCCCTGGCAGAATGCCGCCATGAGCAACGAGGCTGACTTCCGTATCGAGCACGACACCATGGGCGAGGTCCGCGTGCCAGCGGCGGCCCTCTACCGGGCGCAGACCCAGCGCGCCGTCGAGAACTTCCCGATCTCCGGCACCACCCTCGAGCGCCGCCACATCGAGGCGCTCGCACGGGTCAAGAAGGCCGCGGCGAGGGCAAACGCTGAGCTGGGCGTGATCGACGAGGAGCTCGCGCAGGCGATCGTCGCCGCCGCCGACCAGGTGGCCTCAGGCGAGCACGACGCGCACTTCCCCGTCGACATCTTCCAGACCGGCTCCGGCACCAGCTCGAACATGAACACCAACGAGGTCATCGCGACGCTCGCGACGCGCATCCTCGGGTCCGACGTCCACCCCAACGACCACGTCAACGCGTCGCAGTCGTCGAACGACGTGTTCCCCACGTCGGTGCACGTCGCCGCGACATCGGCGCTGGTCCGCGACCTCGCCCCCGCGCTGCGCACGCTCGAGGCCTCGCTCGCGGCGAAGTCCGAGGAGTTCGCCGACGTCGTGAAGTCGGGCCGGACCCACCTCATGGACGCCACCCCGGTGACCCTGGGCCAGGAGTTCGGCGGCTACGCCGCGGCCGTCAGCCTGGGCATCGAGCGCCTCGAGGCCGCGCTGCCCAGGCTCGCCGAGGTGCCGCTTGGCGGCACGGCGGTCGGCACCGGCATCAACACGCCAGCCGGCTTCTCGGCGCGCGTCATCGAGCTGCTCGCCGAGGACACCGGCCTGCCGATCACCGAGACCCGCAACCACTTCGAGGCGCAGTCGGCCCGCGACGGCCTCGTCGAGGTGTCGGGCGCGCTGCGCACGATCGCCGTGTCGCTGACCAAGGTCTGCAACGACCTGCGCTGGATGGGATCAGGTCCCAACACCGGCCTGGGCGAGATCGCGCTGCCCGACCTCCAGCCCGGCTCGTCGATCATGCCTGGCAAGGTCAACCCCGTCGTGCCCGAGGCCGTGCTGATGGTGTGCGCTCGCGTGGTCGGCAACGACGCGACCGTGGCGTGGGCAGGAGCATCCGGCGCATTCGAGCTCAACGTGCAGATCCCCGTGATGGCGCTCGGGGTGCTCGAGTCGATGCGCCTTCTCGCCAACGCGTCCGTGGTGCTCGCGACCAAGACCGTCGACGGCATCACCGCCAACGTCGACCGCGCGCGCTTCCTCGCCGAGGCCAGCCCGAGCATCGTCACGCCGCTGAACAAGGTCATCGGCTACGAGAACGCCGCCGCGATCGCCAAGCACTCGGTGAAGAACGGGCTCACGGTCCGGGAGTCGGTCATCGCGCTGGGCTTCGTCGAGCGCGGCGAGATCGACGAGGAGACGCTCGACCGCCTGCTCGACGTCACGACGATGACGGGCGACCACTAGGGCGGTCGCCGCGGCACCCTATTACGCAACACTAGGTTTGCGATATTTGCCGCCTCGCGGCTAGTGTGGTCTGGCCCCGCTCGGGGGCAACGACCACCACCTTGCGAGGAGCGGCATGTCCCGGTCTGCCATCACCACGGTCGTCGCATTCGCGGCGCTGGTGGCGGCGGTGGCGCTGAGCCTCGCGGTGGGTGCACGGTCCATCCCCCTGGCCGACGTGTGGGCCTCCCTGACGGCATTCGACCCCTCGAACGCGGATCACCTGATCGTCCGCGAGACCCGCATGAACCGCACCGCGATCGGCGTGCTCGCTGGCGCGGCCCTCGCCGTCGCAGGCGCGCTGATGCAGTCGGTGACGCGCAATCCGCTCGCCGATCCCGGCCTGCTCGGCATCAACGCCGGAGCCTCGCTCGCCGTCGTGATGGGCATCATGTTCGCCGGAGTGACCGCGTTCTCCGGGCAGGTGGGGCTGGCCTTCGTCGGCGCCGCGATCACGGCTGTGGTGGTCTATCTCATCGGCTCACCAGGAGCGTCGACGGGCGCGCCGGTGCGCCTCGCGCTCGCCGGAGCGGCCATCACCGCGTTCCTCACCGCGATCACCTACGGGATCCTGGTGACGAACTCCTCGACTCTGAACGAGTACCGCTTCTGGGTGGTTGGCGCGCTTGCGGGACGCACCGAGATCAACCTGGTGCCGCTCGTCGCCGTCGTCGCGATCGCGCTGATCGTCGGCTTCGCCGCGGCACGCTCGATGGAGGCCATCGCGCTGGGAGACGACGCCGCCTCCGCACTCGGCGTGCGGATCGGCCTCACCAGGCTGATCATCCTCGCGGTCGTCACGGCGCTGGCCGCGACGGCGACCGCGGCGGCCGGGCCGATCGCCTTCGTCGGCCTCGCGGTCCCCCACGTGATCCGCCCGCTCGTCGGCGCTTCCCTCCCCTGGCTGATGGCGGCATCGGCGCTGTCAGGCGGCGTCCTGCTGCTGGTGTGCGACGTCATCGGCCGTATCGTCAATCCTCCCGGCGAGGTGGCCGCCGGCATCATGGTCAGCGCGGTCGGCGGCATCACCTTCGCCGTCCTCGCGCGGCGCATGCAGGTGGTGGAGCTGTGAGCGCGCCGGCCGCCCGCCTGTCGATCGCAGGACGACGTCGTCTCATCACGGCCGGCATCGGCGCCGTCGCCGTCCTCCTCGTGCTCTTCCTGCTGCTCGTCGGCACCATCGCGGTGCCTCCCGGCGAGGCGCTGCTCGCCGCCGTCGGCATCGACACGGGCACTGCCGCCGACTTCATCGTGGGCCAGCTGCGCGCGCCTCGCGCCTACACGACCGTCCTCATCGGCGTGATGTTCGGCCTGTCGGGTGCGATCCTGCAGTCCCTGACCCGCAACCCGCTCGCCTCGCCGGACGTGATCGGCGTCTCGGCTGGCGCGGGCGCAGGCGCGGTCCTCACGATGGTCCTCGTCGACACGTCGTCGATGTGGACCATGGCGGCCGGCGCCGTCATCGGAGGCCTGGCGGCGACCACGACCGCGGCGCTGGTGTCGCTCAAGGGCCGCGCGATCGTGCCGCTGCGGCTCGTCCTCGTGGGCATCGGCCTCGCCTACGTGAGCACCGCCGTCACCCAGTACGTGCTGTCCACCGTCCGCGTGGCCGATGCGCAGACCGCCCTGGTCTGGCTCGTCGGCTCGACCCAGAACCGCACCTGGACGCACGTCGCCGTGGCAGCCGCCGTGCTCGCGGTCATGCTCCCCGTGCTGTGGTGGGCCTCTCGCGACCTGGCCGTGATGGAGATGGGCGACGACACCGCGACCGCGCTCGGCGTGCCAGTCGACCGTGCGCGCGTCGTCCTCATCGTCGTGGCCGTCCTGCTCGCGGCCGGCGCCACGGCCGTCACCGGCCCCGTCGGCTTCGTGGCGCTCGTCGCCCCGGCGATCGCGAGACGCCTGACGCGCTCCCCCGGCGTGGCGCTGGCCGCATCGGCCCTCATGGGCGCGGTCATCGCGCTCGCGGCCGACGCGCTGTCGCAGTCGGTCACCTTCGCCCACCTGCCCATCGGCATCTTCACCGCGATCATCGGCGCGCCGTACCTGCTGTGGCTGATCTGGCGCGCCGCCAGGAAGGAGGCGTGATGACCCGCCTCGAGATCCGCGACGTCTCGCTCGCCTACGGGGATACCCCGGTGGTCAGCGACGTCAGCGTGACCATCCCCGACGGCGACATGACCGCCATCGTCGGCCCGAACGGCTGCGGCAAGTCGACGCTGCTGCGAGGCGTCGCGCGACTCATGAGCCCGTCGCAGGGCTCCGTGGTGCTGGACGGTCGCGACATCCACCGGATGCACACGCGCGAGGTCGCCAGGAGCATCGGCCTCCTCCCCCAGTCGCCCATCGCACCCGACGGCATCACCGTGCGCGAGCTCGCGGCGCGAGGGCGCACGCCGTATCAGAGCGTGCTGCGTCCGCGGCACCCCGACGACGTCCACGCCGTCGACCAGGCGCTGGCCGCGACCGGCATGACCGAGTTCGCTGACCGCGTCGTCGACCGGCTCTCCGGCGGCCAGCGACAGCGCGCCTGGATCGCGATGGCGCTCGCCCAGGACACCCCGATCCTGCTGCTCGACGAGCCCACGACGTATCTGGACATCCACCACCAGTACGACGTGCTCGACCTGCTGTACCGCCTGAACAAGCGCGACAACCGCACCATCGTGATGGTCGTCCACGACCTCAACCAGGCCGCCCGCTACGCCGACCACGTCGTCGTGATGAAGAAGGGCAGGGTCGCCGCCGAGGGCACGCCGGCCGAGGTCATCACCGGCGAGACCGTGACGTCCGTCTTCAGCGTGCCCACCCGCATCGTCCCCGACCCGGTCACCGGCATGTACGGAGACGTCACCATCGAGGAG
>JAUIBG010000055.1 GCA_030428165.1 Actinomycetes bacterium | reverse complement strand
GCACCTGCTGTGGGAGGAGCCGTACGTCATCTACAGCGCGATCCTGGCGGAGACGCACCGCATCAAGGTAGGCCCCTACGTCACGAACCCGGCCACCCGCGACTGGACGGTGACGGCGTCGACCTTCGCCACGCTCAACGAGATGTACGGCAACAGGACCGTCTGCGGCATCGGCCGCGGCGACTCGGCCGTCCGCGTGCTGAACGGCAAGCCGGTCTCCGTCAAGGAGATGCGGCAGTCGGTCGACGTGATCCGCGAGCTGGCGAACTGCCGTGCCGTGGAGCACAACGGCTCGACGCTGCAGTTCCCCTGGGCCAAGAGCAGCGAGCTCGAGGTGTGGGTGGCGGGCTACGGCCCGCTCGCTCTGAAGGCCGCCGGCGAGGTGGGCGACGGGTTCATCCTGCAGTGCGCCGATGTCGACATCGCCTCGTGGATGATCGAGACCGTCAAGACCGCGGCCGACAACGCCGGCAAGGACCCCGACAGCCTCGAGTTCTGCGTCTCCGGCCCGATGTACATCGGCGACGACTGGGACCACATGCGCGACCAGTGCAGGTGGTTCGGCGGCATGGTGGGCAACCACGTGGCCGACATCGTCGAGAAGTACGGCTCCGAGGGTGCCATCCCCACGGCGCTGAGCGACTACATCGCCGGGCGCCAGGGCTACGACTACAACGAGCACGGCAGGGCCGGGAACTCGCACACCGAGTTCGTGCCCGACGAGATCGTCGAGCGCTTCTGCGTGCTGGGCAGCGCCGAGGAGCACATCGAGAAGCTCGCCCAGCTGCGCGAGGTGGGCATGACCCAGTTCGCCGGCTACCTCCAGCACGACAACAAGGAGGAGACCCTCAGGGTCTACGGCGAGAAGGTGATCCCCGCCCTGCGCCAGACCGTGACGGCGAAGTCGTAATGCGCGGGGCGAAGGGACTGGGCTGGGGCATCCTCGGGGTGCTCTCCCTCATCCTGCTCTGGGAGGGCTACAAGCTCGTCGGCCCCGCCGAGGGCGTGGTGGTCGGGGACGACGGCTCCGCCGGCTCCGGCACGATCCTGCTGCCCCGCACGCACGAGCGCGCCATGCCCCACGTCTGGGACATGGCCGCCAGGCTCTTCGAGTCGACGTCGGGCGGCGACAGTCCCCCGCTCATCGTCTCGGTGGCGAACGCGGCGCTGCTCACGCTCGGCATCGCCGCGCTGGGCCTCGTGATCGGCGTCACGGTCGGCATGGCGCTGGGCCTCGTGATGCAGCGCTGGCGCCTGGCCGAGTGGGGCCTGCTCCCCTGGATCATCGTCAGCCAGACCGTGCCGCTGATCGCGTTCGCTCCCGTCATCAACTCGATCGGCAACCAGATCGATCGCGGCGGCACGCCATGGCCGCAGTGGCTCTCGGTGGCGGTGATCGCGTCCTACCTCGCGTTCTTCCCGGTCGCCGTCGGAGCCCTGCGCGGCCTCGAGTCTCCGGACCGCATCCACCTCGACCTCATGAAGAGCTACGCGGCCGGGTACCGCACGACGCTCCTCAAGCTGAGGCTGCCCGCCTCGGTGCCGCACCTGCTGCCCGCCCTGCGCCTGGGCGCCGCCAACGCAGTCCTCGGCGTGGTCGTGGCCGAGGTGTCCATCGGCATGCGCGGAGGCCTGGGCCGCATGCTCATCCAGCTCGCCGGCCAGGCCTCCGGCGACCCCGCCGCACCGTGGGGGCCGATCTTCGGCTCCGTGGTGCTGGGACTCATCGCCGCAGGCTCGATCGCAGTGCTCGGCGTGGGCCTGAAGAAGTACCGACGTGGAGAGGCTTCAGCATGACAGTCACGACCCCGGCCGTGAGGGCCGATGCGGTGGGAAAGGTCTTCCCGACCAAGACCGGAGAGGTCACGGCGCTCACGGACGTCCAGTTGGATGTCGCGCCCGGCGAGTTCGTCTCCCTCATCGGCCCCTCGGGCTGCGGCAAGTCCACCCTGCTGCGCCTCATCGCCGACCTCGACGCGCCGACCTCGGGAACGCTCGAGATCTTCGGCAAGCCCGCCGCCAAGGCGCGCCACGACCAGGACTACGGCATCGCCTTCCAGCAGGCCGGCCTGCTCCCCTGGCGCACGGTGGGCGAGAACATCGGCCTCCCGCTCGAGATCCACGGCAAGGACAAGCGCCAGCGTGCCGACCGCGTCGCGGAGCTCGCCGAGCTGGTGGGACTCACCGACTTCGTCGACAGCCACCCCGACCAGCTCTCGGGCGGCATGCAGCAGCGCGTGGCGATCGCGCGATCGCTCGCCGAGCAGCCGCGACTGCTGCTGATGGACGAACCGTTCGGCGCACTCGACGAGATGACGCGCGAGTACCTCCAGTCGGAGCTCACCAGGATCGCCGCCGAGACGCACGCGGCCGTCGTCTTCGTCACCCACTCGATCCCCGAGGCCGTCTTCCTCTCGGACCGCGTCGTCGTGATGAGCCCGCGTCCTGGACGCATCACCGAGATCGTCGACGTGGGCCTTCCCGACGAGCGCGACGAGCAACTGCGCGAGGCCCCCGAGTACTACGACGGCGTCACCGCGGTGCGCGAGGCCCTGCACGGCACCACGACCGCACGGCCGAACGAGCGATGAGCGCCCCGGCCGTCGCCCGCACCCTGCCCTCATGGGCGCGCTGGGTCGCGCCCATCGGCACTGGCGTGATCGGGCTGGCGCTGTGGGTGCTGTACGTCGACGTGCTCCAGGCGGCTCCCCTGATGCTGCCGAGCCCCATCGCGATCGGCGAGGAGCTCGTGCTGCGCTGGGACATCATCTGGGAGGACATGCTGATCACCGCGTCGAACGCGCTGATCGGCCTGGCCGCAGGGTCACTGATCGCGGTCATGTTCGCGGCCATCGCCGCGACCTTCCGTCCCGTGGACGGGATGCTCGCCCCGATCGTCGCGGCGCTGGCCGTGATCCCGATCGTGGCGATCACCCCGATCCTCAACACGATGTTCGGCGCCTCGAGCCAGTTCGGCCGCCAGGCCGTCGCCGGGCTCACCGCCTTCATCCCCGTGTTCGTGAACGTGCTGCGCGGCCTGCACCAGACCACGCCAGTGCACCGCGACCTCTTCAGGAGCATCGGCGCCACCGGGGAGCAGACCTTCAGGAAGCTCACCTTCCCCACGGCACTGCCGTACCTCACCACCGGCCTCAGGATCGCCAGCTCGCTCGCCGTCATCTCCGCACTCGTCGCGGAGTACTGCGGCGGCCCCGCGGACGGCATCGGCACCGCCATCGCCTCCTACGCGAAGTCGGGCCATGCCGCCCTCGCGTGGGCGTACGTGGTGGGCGGCATCCTCATCGGCCTCGCATTCTTCCTCGTCACCGCCGCTCTCGAGTGGTGGGCGACGAGGCGGGCTCCGGCCTGACCGGCAGCAGCACCACAGCACCCCTGAAAGGATCAGCATGAGACACACCACCCGACGTGGCCTCGCCGTGGCCTCCACCGTGGCGATCGCCTCGCTCGCCCTCGCCGCATGCTCCAGCTCCGAGTCGGAAGAGGAGCCGACGACGAGCGCATCCGGCACGACCGAGGACTTCGAGCCTCTGACCTCCGTGTCCCTCCAGCTCCAGTGGCTGCCCCAGGCACAGTTCGCGGGCTACTACGTGGCCCTCGACCAGGGCTACTTCGAAGAGGAGGGCTTCACGGACGTGGAGATCATCCCCTCGGGCGGCGACATCGTCCCGCAGGACGCCCTCGTCGCCGGCGACGTCGACTTCGCCGTCGCGTGGGTCCCGAAGGTGCTCGGCACCCTCGAGGCGACCGGCGTCGAGCTCACCGACATCGCCCAGGTGTTCCACTCGTCCGGCACGCTGCAGGTCGCGTGGGCGGACAGCGGCATCGAGTCCGTCGCGGACTTCGAGGGCAAGCGCATCGGCTCGTGGGGCTTCGGCAACGAGTGGGAGATCTTCGCCGCCATGGCGGCTGAGGGCCTCGACTCCACCACCGTCGAGATCACCACGCAGGACTTCTCCATGAACGCGCTGCTCGACGGCGACGTCGACGCGGCGCAGGCGATGACCTACAACGAGTGGGCCCAGGTCCTCGAGGTCGTGAACCCCGAGACCGGCGAGCTCTACCAGCCCGAGGACTTCACCGTGATCTCGTACGAGGACACCGAGGGCGCCATGCTGCAGGACGCGATCTGGGCCGACACCGCCAGGCTCGAGTCCGACCCGGCCTACGCCGACGCCGCAGTCCGCTTCCTCAAGGCGATCACCAAGGGCTGGCTGTACGCCAGGGACAACCCGGAGGACGCCGCCGCCATCGTCTACGACTACGCGGTCAACGCCGAGCTCGCCTACCCGGTGGGCCCGACGCACCAGCTGTGGATGATGAACGAGACCAACAAGCTGATCTGGACCGGCGACGACTTCGGCGTCATCGACTCCGCGGCCTGGGACAAGACGGTGGCCGGCGCGTTGTCGGCGACCAACCAGGACGGCCTTAACCTGATCACGACGGAGCCCGCGGACTCGGCGTACTCGAACGAGTACATCGAGGCGGCGCTCGCAGCTCTCGAGGAGGAGGGCGTCGACGTCTCCGGTGACTACACCGAGATCGACGTGACCCTCACCGAGGGCGGTCAGTAGTCACACCAGTGCCGTGAGGCACGACCACCGTCCGGGGGCGGGGCGCATGCGTCCCGCCCCCGGCACCACCTGAAAGGCACGCCGATGTCCTCGACGATCGACCTCGATCGCGCACACGTCTTCCACTCCTGGTCCGCCCAGGGCTCGCTTAAGCCCCTCGCGTTCTCGCGGGGCGAGGGCGTCCGCCTCTGGGACGAGGACGGCAAGGAGTTCCTGGACTTCTCCAGCCAGCTCATCAACGCCAACATCGGCTACAGCCACCCGCGCGTCGTTGCGGCGATCCAGCAGCAGGCCGCCACCCTGGCGACGATCGCTCCCCCGCATGCCGTGCGCGTGCGCGGCGAGGCGGCCAGGCTCATCACCGAGCGCGCCCCCGAGGGCCTCGACAAGGTCTTCTTCACCAACGGCGGCGCCGACGCGAACGAGAACGCGATCCGCATGGCGCGCCTGTTCACCGGCCGCGACAAGGTGATGTCGCTGTACCGCTCGTACCACGGCAACACCGGTGCGGCCATCGTCGCGACCGGCGACTGGCGCCGCGTGCCCAACGAGTACGCGCGCGGCCACGTCCACTTCTTCGGCCCGTTCCTCTACCGCAGCGAGTTCGACGCGACGACGCCGGAGCAGGAGTCCGAGCGCGCCCTCAAGCACCTGCGCAGGACCATCGAGTCGGAGGGCCCCGCGAGCATCGCCGCGATCCTCCTCGAGACCATTCCCGGCACCGCGGGCATCATGGTGCCGCCTCCCGGCTACCTCGAGGGCGTGCGTGCGCTGTGCGACGAGTTCGGGATCATCATGATCCTCGACGAGGTGATGGCGGGATTCGGCCGCACCGGGCGCTGGCTCGCGCTCGACGACTTCGACGTCGTCCCCGACCTCATCACGTTCGCGAAGGGCGTGAACAGCGGCTACGTGCCCGCCGGCGGCGTGATGATCTCCCGGCCGATCGCCGAGTTCTTCGACGACCGGGTGTTCCCCGGAGGCCTCACCTACTCCGGCCACCCTCTCGCCATGGCCGCGATCGTCGCGACGCTCACCGCGATGGACGAGGAGGACGTCGTCGGCAACGCGAGGCGCCTGGGCGACGACGTCATCGGCCCGACGCTGCGCGCGCTGGAGGCCAAGCACGACGTCATCGGCGAGGTGCGCGGTGTCGGAGCCTTCTGGGCGCTCGACCTCGTGGAGGACGCTGCGACGCGCGCTCCGCTGCCCGCCGCGACGATGGGCCAGATCAAGGCCGCGCTCATTGCACGCGGCCTGCTGCCGTTCATCGCGGACAACCGCATCCACGTCGTGCCGCCGTGCGTGATGGCCCCCGAGGACGCCGTGGAGGGCCTCGGGATCATCGACGAGGTGCTCGGCTCGCTCTAGCGCGACTCGCTCTGGGCGTACCTGCGCGCCGCCTCGGCCACGGCCTCCTCGTCGTGGATCGGGGTGGCGCGAGGGTACGTCGACGTCACGAAGTGCTGGGCGTAGGGGAAGCACGCCGCCTCGAACGGCTCGTCCGCGAGGAACTCCGCGCCGAAGGTGTTCCGCTCGATCGTGACCGCCTCCATCGGCAGCCTCAGCGCCCGTGCCATCTCGCCGGGGTCGAAGATCAGGCCGAAGGGCTCGGAGCCCTCGTGCGCGAGCCTGCCGCCGTAGTCGACGCTGAGGTTGCCCTCGATCCACAGCCGCTGATCGAGCGGATGGAACTCCGCGTCGTCCAGCGAGGCCGCGCACGTCACGACGTTGTCGCGCTCCTTGCTGCGCACGTCGATCCTGACGTCGCCTGCGTGGGTGGTCGTGAGGATCGCGCGGCTCGTCGTCGGGGCCGAGAAGCCCTGACCGGGGTCATAGTTGATGGTGTTCGACTCGTAGTCGCAGATCACCCAGGTGAGCATGCCCGTGGTCTCGCTCTCGGCGATCAGGTAGAGCTCGACACGGATCCCGGCGAAGACCGACGCGCGCACGCTGAACACTCCGAGGATGGCGCACACGCGGGGCTCCCCGTCCGCGAACATCGACGTGGCCGCGAGCCGGTAGCCGGGCGGCAGCAGCCGCGTCGCGGCGGCCTCGTCGACGACCTCGTACGAGAGGAACGTGCAGTACGGCTCGACGATGAACCCCATGTCGGCATCGCCCTTGGCGCGGTCGACGATCCACCGCTGCACCGGCATCGGCAGTCGCGCGAGCATCTCGGCGCGCCCGAACAGCGCGGCGACCTCGCGTGGCTCGATCATGTCCTCGGTCGTCGTGACGAACCGGTGGAGCTCCGCGGGCGAGAGCACTGGCGGCTGCTCCGTCGTCAGGTGGGGTGCGGGGCCGTGCCCCTCGCCGTCGATCGGGACCATGGTCCCAGGGTAGCCAGCGGTCCGCGCTCAGACCAGGGCCGATGCCGGGGCTACTGGGCCGCGACCGCCGCGTAGACCTCGGTCGCCACGGCCTCGGGGACGAAGGAGTCGATGCGGCCGCCGTGGCGCGCGACGTCCTTCACGAGCGAGGACGCGACGTGCGCGAGGGCGCTGTCTCCCATGATGAAGACGGTCTCGATGCCGCCGACGGCCCTGTTCATCAGCGCCATCGGACGCTCGGCATCGAAGTCGGAGCCGCCGCGCAGGCCCTTGACGATCACATCGGCCCCGAGCTCGCGGCACGCATCGACCAGGAGACCCTCGCTGGTGTGCACCTCGACGCCGTCCAGGTGGAACAGCGACGCCTCCGCGAGCCCCACGCGGGTGCGGGCATCGAGCAGCGGCGCCTTGGAGGAGTTGTGTGCCACGAGCACGATCACCCGGTCGGCGAACGTCAGGGCGCGCTCGACGATGTCGACGTGTCCGTTGGTGATCGGGTCGAAGGTGCCGGGGAAGACCGCAGTCGTCATGGCTCGACGCTAGCCGATGCGCTCGGCGAAGTGGAGCCGCGTCTCGCCGTAGTCCCTGGTCCCGTAGCCGTGCAGCACGGCGGGCCACACTGGGTCGGGTGTGCGCGTCGAGGTCTCGACGACGACGACCGAGTGCGGCGCGAGGATGGCTGGCAGGGCCGCGAGCGTCTCGGCGAGCACATGGGGCGCGATGTCGTACGGCGGGTCGAGGAACGCGAGCGTGAAGCCGGAGCCCGCCTTCGGGAGGGCGGCCGGGGCCTTGGCGGTGAGGATCGACACCTTCGAGTCCACGCCGAGCGAGGCGGCATTGCGCTTGATCACCGTCGCCGCGGGACGCGCGGCCTCGATGAACGTCGCGTGCGCCGCTCCCCTGCTGAGCGCCTCGAAGCCCAGGGCGCCGGAGCCTGCGAACACGTCGAGGACTTTCGCGCCTTGGAGCGCGCCGTCGTTGCCGAGGGTCGAGAAGAGCGCCTCGCGCACGCGATCCGTCGTGGGTCTGGTGCCTGATTTGGGGACCTCGAGGCGGCGGCCCCCGAGCTCACCGGCAATGATGCGGCTCATTGCGTGCCACCGTATCGTGACGCCGCGCGGCCGCGTCAAGGGTCAGCGGGCCTCGGTGGCGTCCTCGTCGGGCTCCCACCTGAGGATGTCGCCCGGCTGGCAGTCGAGCACGCGGCAGATCGCCTCGAGGGTGGTGAAGCGCACGGCCTTGGCCCTGCCGTTCTTCAGCACGGCGACGTTGGCGGGCGAGATGCCGACGGCCTCGGCGAACTCACCCACCGACATCTTCCGTCTGGCGAGCATCACGTCGATGTCGACGATGATCGGCATCAGATGACCTCGTCGAGCTCGCCCTCGAGGGCGATCGCCTTCACCGCGAGGCCCTTGAGGACGATCATCAGCACCAGCAGCGCAACGAAGACGAGCGCCGGCAGCGAGTTGAGGACGAAAGAGAGCACCAAGAAGACGAACTCGCGCGCAGAGTCGGCGTGCCCCCAGCGGTTGAAGGAGAGGAGCCCGGAGAGGCCGACGAGGGCCGCGGTCGCGGCGGCGCTCGCGCGGATGATCCAGTCGGCCGACCGCACCGCGCGACGATCGAGCGCACGGTCGGCGGCCAGCCGTCCGACCAGGTCGAAGCCGAACACCAGGCTCACCTGGAAGCCGGTCGCCGCGAGCGCTACCAGCATCAGCTCGGTCGGCGAGCGGTAGAGGTTGGTGGGGGAGAACGTGCCCCCCGCGAGGAAGAGGACCTCGACCACCACGGAGAGCACCAGCAGCGCGACGATCACGGATCGCATCGCGACCACCTTGCCATGCGACATCAGATGACCTCCTCGAGCTCGTTCCTCAGGCCCGCCGCCGTGACGAGCAGGCGCCGCATCACCAGCATGAGCAGCACCAGGGCCGGCCCGCCCAGCAGCGCGATCAGCCACGCCAGCGCGACGGCAGGCCCGCCGTCGCCGACCACGAACAGCGCATGCGACGTGACTCCCAGCACGAGCACGGTCGCGGCGACGGCGCACCAGGTGATGACGTCGACCCAACGCAGCGCGGACTGCCCGAACACGGTGCCGCGCGCCACCATCGTCAGCAGGCGCCACAGCGCGACGAGAGCGACCTGACCCGCGATGATCGCGAGGACGACGACCACGATGTACGGCACCTCGAGGTAGGCGTACTCCGGCGCCTCCTGTGCGACGACCGCGGCCTGCACCACAGCAAGGAACTGCATCAGCAGTGAGCCGAGCGCGACGAGCACCAGCAGTACCCGCAACGCGACGATGACGAGACGATCCATGTCTCGATAATCGATAGATATCGAGCGTTTGTCAAGATCTAGCCGCGCTCGAGGAACTCCTCGCGCTCCTCGCCCAGCCAGGCGTCGATGGCCGCGGCCAGCGCGGGGTGACCCGAGAGCTCCGGATCCTCCGCGACCACGCGTTCCGCATCGGCCCTCGCCTGCGCGATGACGTCGGCGTCGCGCACGACCCTCAGCAGCCGCAGCGAGTTGCGGCCGCCCGACTGCGCCGCACCGAGGACGTCGCCCTCACGCCGCAGCTCGACGTCCTTCTCCGCGAGCGCGAACCCGTCCTCGGTCTCCGCGAGCGCCTCGAGCCTCTCCTGCGCTACCGACTCCGCCTCGGCGTGCGTGACGAGCAGGCACAGCCCGGGCATCCCGCCGCGGCCCACGCGTCCGCGCAGCTGGTGCAGCTGCGAGATGCCGAACCGCTCCGCGTCGAGCACCACCATGGTCGAGGCCTCGCGCACGTCGACTCCGACCTCGATCACCGTCGTCGACACCAGCACCGGGGTCTCCCCCGAGGCGAATGCCGCCATCGCGGCGTCCTTCGCGTCCGGCGTCATGCGCCCATGCATCACGCCGACCCTGACGCCAGCCAGGGAAGGCTCGGCGCGGAGCGCCTCCGCAGTCTCCATGACCGACGCGAGCGGAACGTCGGGCTTGGCATCGGCGAGCGGGTCGATCCCGGCCGCCTCCGCGTCAGAGGGGGTCGATCCCGCGTCGCCGTCGATTCGGGGGCACACGACATACACGCGCCTGCCGGCGTCGACCTCCTCGCGCACGCGCGACCACACGCGCCGCATCCAGGCCTCGTTGTCGGCCGGCACGACGTGCGTCACCGTCTCCGCCCGATGGGCAGGACGCTCCGACAGCACCGATGTCTCCAGGTCGCCGAACACCGTCATCGCGACGGTGCGGGGAATGGGCGTCGCGGTCATCACGAGCATGTGCGGAGGGCTCTCGCCTCGCACCCGCAGCGCGTCGCGCTGCTCGACGCCGAAACGATGCTGCTCATCCACGACCACCAGGCCCAGGTCCGCGAACTGGACGGTCTCGGTCAGCAGCGCGTGCGTGCCGACCACGATGCCGGCCTCACCCGAGGCCGCCTGCAGCAGCGCCTTCTTCCGAGCCGCTGCGCCCAACGATCCCGTCAGCAATGCGACGCGCGTCCCGACATCGGACCCACCGAGCATCCCGGCCTCCGCGAGCGGGCCCAGCAGCGACAGGATGGTCCGCTCGTGCTGCGCCGCGAGCACCTCGGTGGGAGCCAGCAGCGCCGCCTGCCCACCGGAGTCGACCACCTGCAGCATCGCGCGCAGCGCGACCACCGTCTTGCCCGCACCCACGTCGCCCTGCAGCAGCCGCATCATCGGCGTCGGCCTCGCAAGGTCCGAGGCGATCGCCTCCCCCACCGCGCGCTGCCCGTCGGTGAGTGCGAACGGCAGGCGCGCGTCGAGCGCCGAGACGAGACCGCCATCGGCCCCGGACGCGCCGACTGCCCCCAGCCGGGCCACCGAGGTCATCGCCGCCCGCGCCGCACGCCGCCTGGCGAGCGCGGACTGCAGCACGAACGCCTCCTCGAAGCGCAGCCTCTCCCGCCCTCGCTGCCAGTCCTCGTCCGTCTCGGGCGCGTGCACCAGCCGCAGCGCCTCGAGCAGCGACGGCAGCGAGTGCTCCGCGATCACGTCGTCCGGGATGGGATCCGGGGCATCGGCGGCCGTGAGCGGGTCGAGCACGGTGCGCACGGCGCGCGCGATGCGCCAGGTGGGCACACCCTGTCCCGCCGGGTAGATCGGGATGGGCTTGGCGGCATCGGCGAGCATCTCGTCCTCGTCGGCATCGGCGCCGATGAGCGCGTACTCGGGGTGCGTGAGCTGACGGGCGCCGCGGTACTCCCCCACGGTCCCCGTGAAGAGCCCGCGCCTGCCGGCACGCAGCCGGTCCTCGTGCGGGCGCAGCGCACCTGCCCTCTTGGCGAAGAACGTCAGACGCAGGCGGTCGCGGCCGTCGGTCACGACGGCCTCCAGCAGCGCGCCGCCGCGATTGCGCATGGGGCGCACGGTCGCCTGCTCCACATCGGCCACGACCGTGACGTGGTCGCCCACGCGCAGCTGGCCGATCTCGCTGAGCTCGCCCGGCCTGCCGTAGCGGCGCGGGTAGTGACGCACGAGGTCACCGGACGTGGTGAGGCCCAGCTTCTCGAGGGCGTTCGCGGTGCGGGTGCCGACGACCCTGGTGAGGGACTCGTCGAGGACGGCGGGGCTCATCGGCTCCGCTCGATGCCGATGAGGATGGGCGGGTACGCCTGCTCGCCGCGGTACACGTTGACGTCGACGACGGGATGGGAGGCCCGCACGGAGGACACGGCCGAGTCGACGACGGCGCTCGGGACGCCGCGACCGATGATGAGCGTCACCACCTCGGCGGCCTCGTCGACGTTGCGGTCGAGGTCGTCGTCGAGCGCATCGGGTGTCGAGTTGCCGACCCACATCTGGCTGACGGCGTCCTCGATCGCGCGCTCGACGTCCTCACCAGGGGTCGCGAGCGTCGCCGCGGCGAGGCCCGCGACCAGCTGGGCCTCGTGCCACGCGCTGGTCACGATGACATTGCCGACGCCGCGCTTGGCTGCGGCGTGCCCGGCCGCGCCGCGCAGCTCGGGATCACCGGCGAGCACGATGGTCAGGGACTCCGAGGCCTCGCGCATCACCCGCTTGATGGGACGGGGACGCACCCTGGCGGGGTCGGGCGCGACGACGATGGTGGCGCCGGCGGAGGCGAGTGCCTCGGCGAGGCCGGGGGCGGCGGTCAGCGCCACGAGGCCGATGCCGCCGGGGGCGGGCATGTGCGCGATGGCGACCGGACGGACCAGCGCCTGGGGCGCGTCGAGCTCGAAGGCGAGCGCCAGAGCCTCGGCGACGCGGTCGGTATGCACGTGCGCCGTCCACACTCGGTGGGATCCGGTGACCGCGACCGAGCCCCCCAGCGCGGAGAGCTCGCCGGTGAGCCGCTCGCGCAGGTCCTCGCGCGAGCCGACGACGAACATCACCTCGTAGGCGCCGCCACCATCGTCGTGGGTCACCGCGCCCACGTGCCGTCGGGCGCGGTCGGTGAGCTCCCACTCGACCTCGTCGAGTGCGTCCAGGGCTCCCGGTCCGGCGAGGGTCTCGGCGAGCATCTCGAGCTGCAGCACCAGGCCGGCCGCGCCGGCGTCGACGACCCCGGCCTCGTGAGCGGCAGGGAGCTGGTCGTGCGTGGTGGCGAGCGCCGTGCGGGCGGCGAGCACCGCCTCGACGGAGACCGCCTCTCGCCGCGCGCCCTGCGCCGCTGCCGACTTCGCACCGGCGGCAGCGGCTCGCGCCACGGTGAGGATGGTGCCTTCCACCGGCGTGCCCACGGACGAGTACGCGGCGTCGGCGGCGGAGCCGAGCGCATCGGCCAGGCCGATCGCCGGCACCTTGACCAGCCCGCCGTGCCGGTCGATCTCGGTCAGCAGCGCGCTCAGGTACTGGCTCACGATCACGCCGGAGTTGCCACGCGCCCCCATCAGGGCGCCCCTGGCGAAGGCGGCGACGACCTCGCGGTGGGTCGCGGTCTCGGGCAGCTTGGCGACCGCCCTGTTGCCCTCCTGGAGGGTGAGGTAGATGTTGGTGCCGGTGTCCGAGTCGGCGACGGGGAAGACGTTGATGGCGTCGAGGCGGTCGCGCGCCGAGCGCACGGCGCGAGCGCCGGCCTCCAGCCAGCCGCGGAGCTCGTTCGACCCGTCCATGACCAGGTATTCTCCTCCGTTGGCGCCGTGCGTGTGGTCGCCTTGAAAGTGACCCCGTACTTCGGCTACCATATCCAGGTTGCCCGTATCCGGGCATGCCAGTTTTCAGGCCGTGGAACACGCGGCCAGCACATCATTCAAGGAGAGTTATCGTGGCTGCCACCTGCGACGTCTGCGGCAAGAGCCCGTCCTTCGGGCACTCGATCTCGCACTCGCACCGCCGCACCAAGCGCCGTTGGAACCCCAACATCCAGCGCGTGCGCACGGTGGTTGCGGGTACCCCCAAGCGCATGAACGTGTGCACCTCCTGCCTCAAGGCGGGCAAGGTGCAGCGCGCGGTCTAGCGGACCGTCTTCACCAGGCTTCAGGCGGGTCGTCCTCACGGACGGCTCGCCTTTTGTCTTGCCAGGGCCAGGTCACCGACCGGCCGCCTCAGGCGCCGACCGGTTCCCAGTGGTCCTCCCGATCGCCCTCGATCCTCACCCACCTGACCGGCTCGCCGATCGCCGGCGGCAGACTGCGCAGCCAGTGGGTCTCCCCCGGGCTCCAGCCCGCAGCGAAGGTCGCAGTGCCGTCGTTCAGCTCGATCGCCCTTCCGGCGACCTCGAGATAGCCCGTCACGGTCATGCGCACCGCGTCCCATTCCTGGGCCACCGCGCGCCAGTCGGGGATGGTCCAGGCTCCCTGCCAGCGTGACCACTGCCGCCACCCGTCGCGCTGCGTGTCACCACGGCGGTCCACGATCTCGAGCGGATAGCGCTCGGCCAGCGCTCTCCATGCCTCGGTCGAGTCGATCACGTAGACGTCGCCGTGGGCATCCCGCTCCGTCACGCTCGCCCCATGCCAGTCGAAGTCGTCCTCCTCGAGCGACATGATCGAGGGCCCGAATCCCGGCAGGTCGCCGTACGTGCGCACACTTCCCGTGACCGGTGCGGACCACCACGGTCCGATGACCGGCT
>JAUIBG010000054.1 GCA_030428165.1 Actinomycetes bacterium | reverse complement strand
GCTCGATCGCGGACTGACCCTTGCCACGCTCGGGCGCGGTCTCGGTCGTGTACTCGGTCGGAGTGTCGGTCGCTTCAGTGGTCACGTTGTGTCCTCGTGTCCCGGTCGCTACTGCGCGACCTGAGTGATGTCGAACGCCTTGGGCTGCTGCGCGGCGTGCGGGTGGTCGGGGCCGGCGTACACCTTCAGCTTCGCGAGCTGCTGGGCGCCGAGCTTGGTGTGGGGGAGCATGCCCTTGACCGCGGTCTCGATGACGCGGGTGGGGTGCTTCTCAATGAGCTCGCCGATCGGGGTCTCCGTGAGGCCGCCGGGGCGGCCCGAGTGGCGGTAGACCATCTTGTCGGTGGCCTTCTTGCCGGTCAGGGCGACCTTCTCCGCGTTGATCACGATGACGAAGTCACCGGTGTCGACGTGAGGGGCGAAGGTTGCCTTGTGCTTGCCGCGCAGCAGGTTGGCCACGTGGGACGCGAGACGGCCGAGGACCACATCGGTGGCGTCGACGACATACCAGTCCTTGGTGATGTCGCCCGCCTTGGGGGTGTAGGTACGCACTTGAAGAGCCTTACTGTCAGTTGGTGATGCCGCGCCCCAGCCATGCCGGCAGCGCTGCAAAGTCCAGTCGTTCAGAACCCTCGTGCGGCGAGTGGGAGGCGCCAGGCGCGTAGGGTACGCACAACGACAGGCAAGTCTACCGTCCCGCGCGCGTCGTGGTCAATCCGTGAGGGGCGCACCTGGCAGTGCGTCAACGGACGTGGCGCGCCGATGGTGCGGCGGCACCGTCCTTCGCGAAGACGAGGACGAGGCCCAGCATCACGAAGACGAAGCCGAGAACCGCGACACCAGTCGTGTCCGCACCCGTCTCAGGCAGAACGTCCTGCCCGTCGAGCACCGTACCCTGGCCACCCTCTCCTGCGTCCGAGCCGCTCGCGTCAGGGGTGGCGCCTGCCACGTCACTGCCGGAGGGAACGCCGCCCTGCGACTGCTCGTCGTCTCCGGCATCCTCGTCGTCTCCCGCGTCCTCGTCGTCACCCGGAACCGGGGCGCCCTGTCCGCCGGGATCGGCCTGGACGTCCAGCTCGAGCACGTGGTCGAAGCCGTAGTGGTGGATCTCGCCCGAGTTGCCGAAGTCGACGGCGGCGGCGAAGACCTGACCCTCGAGGAGCGTCTTCTGAGGTCCGGTGCTCAGCACGGAGTTGGGCGCCAGGACCGACCCGCCGATGATGCCCTCGGAGTTGAGGACCACCGTCTGGCCCTCCGACTGCACGACGTTCCACAGGATGTGCTCGGCGTAGGCATTGTCGTTCGAGCCGCCGGCGTATGCGCCGATCATCTCGATGGGAAGGGACACCGTCGCCCCGTCAGCCGCAACGACGTTGATGATCAGCACCGTGGTCGCGCTCGGAGCCGCCGCGTCGAAGCGCATCTTCCACGCGCCCGGGAGTTCGGCTGCGTCGAGGTCGAGCACGTTCACACTCCCTTCGACGAGCGAGATGTCCACGCCGTTCATCGGGTTGGTGGAGAAGTCGGGCGACGGCACCGACACGGCACCCGCCACTAGACCCCCGGCGAGGGCTGCGGAGTACGCGCGCGCCTGCGTCGAGGCGTCGCTCGAGATCATGGAGTCGAACGCCGCGGGATCGACCACCGAGGAGACCGACTGCGCGACGGCCGAGCTCTCGAGCACACGGTCCGCGCTGCCGCATGAGCCTGCCGAGTCGGCGACGCACACGCCTGCACCGCGCGCGAACACCTCGAGCTGCTGCAGGCCATCGGCGCCGCCGAGGCTCCCGAGACGGATCTGGCCGTAGTGATCGGGTGACGTCGCGCCTCCGGTCGAGACGCGGAGCATGGTCGACGAGCCCGCACGATCGAAGGTTCCTCCGGCGACGAGCGAGATGTACTCGCCGTCGAGGCTGGGCAGGGAATAGTCCGCACTTCCCGCCGCGGCATGGATGACGTTGTAGGGACCGGAGGAGCCGTTGGCCGAGATGTTGCCCGCCGCCGCGACCGAGCCCTCGATCTCGTGGTTGCCGAGATTGAGATCGCCCATCGAGACCACCGTGAACCCGCCGTTCACGCCCAGTGGGTTGACCGCTGTGGAAGCGCGGGCCGCCGGGGCCGTCGCCAGCGCCGCAGATGCGGCAACCAGAAGGCCTGCTGCGAGAGCCGCGATGATCGTCCTTGGCGCGCGGGCGCGCATCGAGGATGTGTTCTCCATGGTCGTGATACCCCTCAGGTCGAGCGCTGCCGTAAGCAGCGGTCCCGCTTCTCCGTACGGGCAGAAGGGGACACTAAGGGGCAAATGCGTCCAACTTCAACTTCGTCGACGAAGTGATGAGAGCGCTCTCACCCGCGATCGGACATCTGTCCAGGTAACAACTCGCGGAAGGACTATTCGCCCAACTCGGCGGACTGCCGCCGTGCTCGCGTCGCAACGGCGCGCGACGCGAGCGCGTCGTCGGCCGGATACGCGACCGACTCGAGCGTCAGGCCCCGCGCATCGGCCACGGCGATCGCCGACGTGCGCTCGGGCGACGAGGCGACGGAGGCGAGCCAGGCGAGGTCCCTGCGCCCCTCCCCCACAGGCGTCACGGCGCCGACGAGGGAGCGCACCATCGAGTGGCAGAACGCGTCGGCCCTGACCGTCGCGACCGCGAGTCCCGCATCGGCCCCGGACGCCGGTCGCTCCCACGAGAACTCCTTGAGGTCCCTGATGGTCGTCGCGCCCTCGCGCGCCCGGCAGAACGCCGCGAAGTCCCGCAGGCCCAGCAGGGTGGCCGATGCGGCGTTCAGCGCGTCGACGTCGAGCGGCTTCGGGAACCACGCCACGTGGGTGCGCATGAGCGGGTCGCGCGTGGCGACGCTGTCGGAGATCCGATAGCGGTAGACGCGCTCGGTGGCGGAGAACCTGGCGTCGAACCCGTGGGGAGCCACGGTCACCTCGCCGATGACGAGGTCGTCGCCCGTGACCGCGTCGAGCCGGTCCCTCAGGGCCTGGGCCGGGCTCCTGTCGGAGCGGCCAGGCATCGCGTCCCAGGCATCCCGCGGGATGTCCGCGTGGGCCACCTGTCCGCGCGCGTGGACGCCCGCGTCGGTGCGGCCCGCGACGGTCACCCTGACCGGATGGCGCACCACCCGCTCGAGCGCGGCCTCCAGCTCGCCCTGCACCGTCCGCAGCGACGGCTGCGCCGCCCAGCCAGCGAACTGCGTGCCGTCGTAGGAAAGCACAAGGCGGGCCCGCACGGCGTCACCTGTGGTGTCGCTCATGGGGCCCGCCTTGGAAGTGCTGAGAGCTACTTGGTGTCCTCGTCGGCCTTCTCGGCCTCGTTGAACTCCGCGGCGTTCTCGACGGCCTCGTCCATGGTGGTCTCCTCGGCCGCGGGGGTCTCGACGACCTCCTCGGTCTCGTCGACGACCGGCTCGGCAGCCTTGGCGGCCTTCTCGGTGGCCTTGGCGGCCTCCTTGGTGACGGCCTTCTTGGCCGGCGCGCCGAACTCGACGAGCTCGATCACGGCCATGGGGGCGTTGTCGCCCTTGCGGGTGCCGACCTTGGTGATGCGGGTGTAGCCGCCGTCACGCTCGGCGTAGCCAGGGCCGATCTCGGCGAACAGCTTGTGCACCACGCCCTTGTCGGACAGGATGCCCAGCACCTTGCGGCGCGAGGCCAGGTCGCCGCGCTTGGCGAACGTCACGAGACGCTCGGCGTACGGGCGGAGGCGCTTGGCGCGGGTGGCGGTGGTGGTGATGCGACCGTGCTCGAAGAGGCTCTGCGCGAGGTTGGCGAGCATGTGACGCTCGTGCGCGGGGCCGCCGCCGAGACGGGCTCCCTTGGTGGGGGTAGGCATAGTAGTCAGGTCTCCTTAGTCTTCGCTGCCCGAGAAGTACACGCCGCCGACGTTGCCGTCGAAGTCGGCTCCGCCGTCCTTGAGGCTGAGGCCGAGCTCCGCGAGCTTCTCCTTCACCTCGGTGATCGACTTCTGGCCGAAGTTGCGGATGTCCATGAGGTCGGACTCGCTGCGGGCCGTGAGGTCGCCGATGGTGTGGATGCCCTCGCGCTTGAGGCAGTTGTACGAACGCTGGGACAGGTCCTTCAGCGCCTCGATGGGCAGGTTGTAGTCCTCCTCGAGCGAGTCGTCGCTGTCCGAGGGGCCGATCTCGATGCCCTCGGCGTCCTCGTTGAGGCTGCGCGCGAGGGAGAACAGCTCGACGAGGGTCGAGCCGGCCGACGCCAGGGCGTCGCGGGCGGAGATCGAGCTCTTGGTCTCGACGTCGATGATCAGCTCGTCGAAGTCGGTGCGCTGGGCCACACGGGTGGCCTCCACCTTGTAGGTGACCTTGAGCACCGGCGAGTAGATCGAGTCGACGGGGATCTGGCCGATCTCGGCGTCGTACGACTTGTTGAGCGAGGCGGGCACGTAGCCGCGGCCGCGCTCGACGGTCAGCTCGACCTCGAACTTGGCCTTCGAGTTCAGCGTGGCGATGTGCAGGTCCGGGTTGTGGACCTCGACGCCCGCGGGCGGGGCGATGTCGGCAGCGGTGACCGCGCCGGCGCCGGACTTGCGCAGGTACATCACGACGGGCTCGTCGTGCTCCGAGGAGACGACCAGGTTCTTGAGGTTCAGGAGGATCTCGGTGACATCCTCCTTCACGCCCTCGATGGTCGAGAACTCGTGGAGCACGCCGTCGAAGCGCACCGAGGTCACGGCCGCGCCCGGGATGGACGACAGCAGCGTGCGGCGCAGCGAGTTGCCGAGCGTGTACCCGAAGCCGGGCTCGAGCGGCTTGAGCGAGAACTGCGAACGGTTGTCCGAGAGAACCTTCTCGGTGAGGGTGGGACGCTGTGCGATGAGCACGGTTCTTCCTTTCCGAGCACCCGCTATTTGATGCTCGAGATGCCGACGCTGGCTGCCGGCTGCCTAGGGATACAGGTGGTGACCCGGATGCGCGACGGCCACGAGGCCCGGCCGCGCATCCGGGAGGAAGCTAGTTGCGGCGACGCTTGGGCGGACGGCAGCCGTTGTGCGCCTGCGGGGTGACGTCCTTGATGGAGGTCACCTCGAGGCCGGCGGCGGTCAGCGAGCGGATCGCGGTGTCGCGGCCCGAGCCCGGTCCCTTGACGAAGACGTCCACCTTCGACATGCCGGCGTCCTGCGCGCGACGGGCAGCGGCCTCGGCGGCCATCTGCGCGGCGAACGGGGTCGACTTGCGGGAGCCCTTGAAGCCCACCTGGCCGGAGGACGACCACGACACCACGGCGCCCGAGGGGTCCGTGATGGAGATGATCGTGTTGTTGAAGGTCGACTTGATGTGAGCCTGACCGTGCGCGACGGTCTTCTTGATCTTCTTGCGCGGCTTGCGCGTGGGAGCGGCCATGGCTTACTTCTTCTTTCCGGCGACGGTCTTCTTGGGGCCCTTGCGAGTACGGGCGTTGGTCTTGGTGCGCTGTCCGCGGACAGGCAGGCCACGACGGTGGCGCAGACCCTGGTAGTTGCCGATCTCGATCTTGCGGCGGATGTCGGCCTGGACCTCGCGGCGGAGGTCACCCTCGACCTGGAGGTTGGCCTCGATGTAGTCGCGGATCGGGACGAGCTCAGCGTCCGTCGCGTCCTTGACGCGAAGGTCGGGGCTCACGCCGGTCGCGGCGAGGATCTCGTGGGCGCGGGTGCGGCCCACGCCGTAGATGTAGGTAAGGGCGATCTCCATGCGCTTCTCGCGCGGGAGGTCGACACCGACGATACGTGCCATGTTGCTCTACTCCAGTAGTAGTCGGAGGTCTGACGCCCGACGGTCCCTGCGCTGGTGGCTGGGCCCCGGCCTCCGAGCCGGGGGTTGCCGTCTGTTCGACGGCGGTCGGACGAGGTCTTCTTGTGTGTGTCTAGCCCTGACGCTGCTTGTGGCGCAGGTTCTCGCAGATGACCATCACACGGCCATTACGGCGAATCACCTTGCACTTATCGCACATCGGCTTGACGCTGGGCTTTACCTTCATTGCACTTTCTCTTTTCGGCGCGGGACGGGAGTCGGCACGCCGACTTACTTGTAGCGGTAGACGATCCTGCCGCGGGACAGGTCATACGGGCTCAGCTCCACCACCACACGGTCCTCGGGGAGGATCCTGATGTAGTGCTGACGCATCTTGCCTGAGATGTGAGCAAGGACGAGGTGACCGTTCGTCAGTTCCACGCGGAACGACGCATTCGGCAGCGCCTCGACAACAGTGCCCTCGACCTCGATGACTCCGTCCTTCTTGGCCATGGACTCCACTAACGCTTGGGTTTCAAGAGATGAGGGCGTCTCGAAAAACGCCCGACGCACGAGTATACGCGCGCAGGGAGGAATCCTCAAGCCGGTCCGCTGGCACTGCTGCCCGCGCGGCGAGGACTGGCGATCAGAATACCTCCGCACGCCGTCGCGCGCCATCAGGACACGGCCGATGCCGGCGCCGGCGGATCTGCCGCCGCGGTGGAGCGCCACGCACGTGGTCACGTCGCGTCTACGCCTCCATCCGCGCGAGACGCTTGACCGCGATCCGCCGGACGTCCGACTTCCGATGCCGCGTGAGCAGGCCGAGCAGCTCCTCGTGCGTCCTCGCATTGCGGGCGACCGCCGCGGCGACGTTCCCATCGCGGTCCTTGGCGAGATGGTCGAGCACCACCTTCTGGGTGCGCTCGTTGCCCGCCACGGCGACGCGCACATCGACCTTGGGATCGAACGCCAGGCTGGCGAGGATGCCTGCAGTGCAGTCGTGCCTCATCGCGATCGCCTCGCGCACGTCGATGCGTCCGTGGCTCGCGAGCTCCTTCATGCGCGGGATGGGCAGCGACGACGACGTCGCCTCGACCATGGCGGAGTCCGGCCCGTAGCTCGATGGGCCGTGGCCCTCGAGCGTCGCGCCGGACGAGGCCAGCATCACCCGGCTCCAGCCCTGATCCCTGTTGTCAGCCACCGCTCCCCCTCAGCGACGGGGAAGGTAGGCGACCAACCTGGCGGAAAGGTTGCCGGAGGACGGCTCGAAGGTGAACTTTGCCGGTCGTGTCCGGATTGTGACGTTGCTAGGGCTGCGGCCAGGACGCCAAGACCACGGACCGCACCTCCGCGGACCGGTGCAGGACCAGGACGTCGCGGACGTCCTTCGCGAGCGATGGGTTGCCGGCAAGCGCGACGACCACAGGATCCTTGCCGTCCTGGGCGAGGAAGAGCTGGAGGGAGTGCGGCAGCGACGGGTTGGCCGCCAGGGCGCCCCTCACCTCGACCTTCCGGTCGTGCACGAGTCCGGACATCGCGCCCAGCGGGCAGTCCGCGCGCGCGGCGATGTTCTCGCGCACCAGCGGGTTCTTGTGGTTGCTCATCTCGATGATGTCCGCACGCGGCAGATCCGCGGCGAGCGCACGCTCGACATCGGGATTGGAACCCGGTGCAGCCGTGAAGCCTCGAGCCATCGCGGAACTCCTGTCGTGAGGATGGCGACAGGCTAGAGCAGGGATATTGCGTCCGTGTTGCGCGGAGTATGACGTCTTTTGCACCGTCTATGGTGCGACGGGCTCGATTCCGAACGGCGCGAGGCGCTCCGCTCCACCGTCGGCCGCCGTCAGGACCCAGATCCCGTCCTCGTGGCGCGCGATCGAGTGCTCGGCGTGGGAGCTGCGCGAGCCGTCCGCCGAGACCACTGTCCACCCGTCGTCGAGGACGTCGGAGTCGGACGTGCCGATCACGAGCATCGGCTCGATGGCGATGCACATGCCCGGCGCGACCTTGGCGCCGGCGGTGCCCACCGGGTAGTTCGGCACCTCGGGCGCCATGTGCATGGCGGTGCCGATGCCGTGTCCAACATAGCCGTCGAGCGGGTGGAAGCCCGCCGCCTCGGTGACCTCGAAGATCGCGTCGGAGACCTCGCCGATGCGGGTGGAGGTCGCGAATCGTGCGATGCCGGCCCAGAGGGCTCGCTCGGCGGCGTCGATGAGCTCGACGTCGCGCGGCGTCAGCGGCTCGCCGACGATGAAGGAGATCGCCGAGTCGGAGTGCCAGCCCTCGACGATGCAGCCGCAGTCGACGGAGACGACGTCGCCCTCGACGAGCACGCGTGCCCCGGGGATACCGTGGACGACCTCCTCGTTGACCGAGGCGCATACGGTCGCGGGAAAGCCGTGGTAGCCCAGGAAGTTGGGGGTCGCTCCCGCCGCGCGGATCACGGCCCCGGCGGCCGCGTCGAGGTCGGCGGTGGTGGCGCCAGGCACCGCTGCGGCACGGGCCGCAGCGAGTGCGCGCTCCGTGATCTGGCCCGCTGCGGCCATCAGCCGCATCTGCTCCCTGGTGCGGGACGAGCGGCGCCGCACGTCAGCGGCTCTCGACCGCCGCGACAATGCGGTCAGTCACCTCGGGCACCGCTCCGATGCCGTCGACGCGGACCAGGTGGCCGCTGCCCTCGTAGTACGCGGTGAGCGGAGCCGTGGACTCCGCGTAGACCTCGAGCCGGCGTCGGATGACGTCCTCGGTGTCGTCGGCGCGGCCCTGCTCGGCGGCGCGGCCCAGCAGGCGCTCGGTGACGACGTCGAAGTCCGCGGTGATCTCGACCGCGGCGTCCAACTCGATGCGGAGGTCCTTCATCATGCCGTCGAGCTCGACGGCCTGCTCAGGGTTGCGCGGGTAGCCGTCCAGCAGGAAGCCGGGAGCGACGTCATCCTGCGCGAGGCGGTCGCGCACCATGGCGTTGGTGACCTCGTCTGGGACGAGCTCGCCAGCGTCCATGTAGGACTTGGCCTTGAGGCCCAGCGGCGTCTCGCCCTTGACGTTGGCACGGAAGATGTCGCCGGTCGAGATGGCGGGGATGCCCCACTGCTCGGCGAGGCGGGCCGCCTGAGTGCCCTTGCCGGCGCCCGGGGGGCCGAGGAGAACGATGCGCATCAGCGGAGGAACCCTTCGTAGTGGTGCTGCTCGAGCTGCGACTGGATCCGCTTGACGGTGTCCAGGCCGACGCCCACGAGGATCAGCACCGAGGTGCCTCCCAGGAACGTCGAGGAGTTCGAGATCATCAGCACGGCGAACACGACTGTCGGGACCAGCGCGACGACGGCAAGGTACAGCGAGCCGGCCGCCGTGATGCGCGAGAGCACGTACGACAGGAACTCGGCCGTCGGGCCGCCGGGGCGGATGCCAGGGATGAAGCCGCCGTACTTGCGCATGTTGTCGGCGACCTCCTCCGGGTTGAAGGTCAGTGCCGTGTAGAAGTACGCGAAGAAGACGATCAGCAGGACGTAGAGGCCCATGAACCACGGCGACGACTGGTTCGAGATGTTGTTGATGATCCAGACCGCCCACTCCGGCCAGCCGGTGGGGTCCCAGAACTGCGACAGCACAATCGGCAGGGTGAGCAGCGATGAGGCGAAGATCACGGGGATCACGCCCGCCATGTTGATCTTGATCGGGATGTACGTGGACGATCCGCCCAGCGTGCGCCGGCCGACGATGCGCTTCGCGTACTGCACCGGGATGCGGCGCTGCGACTGCTCGACGTACACGACGCCGACGATGACCACGAGGATCATGATCGTGACGATGATGATGTTGCGGACGCCGTCCGAGCCGTTCCAGATGGACGAGAACAGGCCGGGGAAGCTGGCGGCGATCGAGGTGAAGATCAGCAGCGACATGCCGTTGCCGACGCCGCGCTCGGTGATGCGCTCGCCCATGAACATGACGAACACGGTTCCGGCGGTCATGGTCAGCACCATGAACAGCTGCACGTACCAGGCGTCGTTCGGGATGATCGGGAACAGGTCGGGGTCGCAGCCGGGAATCAGGTTTCCGGTGCGCGCCAGAGTGACGTAGGACGCGGCCTGGAGGGCTCCGAAGCCCAAGGTGATGTAGCGCGTGTACTGCGTGAGCTTCGCCTGCCCCTCCGCGCCTTCGCGGTGGAGCGTCTCGAAGCGGGGGATCAGGACGCGCAGCAGCTGCACCATGATCGACGCGGTGATGTAGGGCAAGGCGCCCAGCGCGAAGATCGACAGCTGCAGCAGGCCTCCGCCCGCGAACAGGTTCAGCAGGCCGAACGCGCTGGCGTCGTCGCCGATCGCGAGACAGGTCTGCACGTTCTGGTAGCTGACGCCGGGGGTCGGCACGGCGACGCCGAGCCGGTACACGGCCAGCAGGCCGATGGTCAGGAGGAGCTTGTTGCGCAGGTCAGGCGTGCGGAACGCGTTGATAAAGCCCCGGATCATCGAAAAGTTCTCCTCCACGTTGTTGCGCGTGCGACGGCGTGGGGCCGTCGCACGCGCAACTATGCCTTAGTTGACCGAGCCGCCGGCGGCCTCGATCTTGGTCTTCGCCGACTGCGAAACCTTGTCCGCGTCGACAAGCGTGACCTTGACCGAGATGTCGCCGTCGCCCAGCACCTTGACCGGCTGGTTGCGGCGGACCGCACCCTTGTCGGCCAGGTCCGCCTTAGTGATCTCGCCACCGGAGGGGAACAGGTCGCCCAACTGCGACACGTTCACCACCTGGTAGGTGATCTTGTTGCGGTTCTTGAAGCCGGGCAGCTTCGGGATGCGCATGTGGATCGGCGTCTGGCCGCCCTCGAAGCCCGCGGGAACCTGGTAGCGGGCCTTGGTGCCCTTGGTTCCGCGGCCCGCGGTCTTGCCCTTGGACGCCTCACCGCGACCCACACGGATCTTGCGGGTGTGCGAGCCCTCGGCAGGACGCAGGTGGTGCATCTTGAGGGTGGTGACCTTCTCCGACTCCTCCGCCTTCTTGGGCGCCGCGGCCTTGGCCGTGGTCGCCTTCGCAGTCGAAGCGGCGGCGGCCTTGGTGGCCGTCGCCTTCTTGGCCGGAGCCTTCTTCGCGGGGGCCTTGGCCTCTACAGCCTCGTCCGACGTCGCCGCGGCCTTGGCGGCGGTAGTCTTCGACGCGGTCGACGACTTCGCAGCCGTCGACTTGGTCGTCGTGGACTTCGCCGTCGTCGACTTCTTGGCCGGAGCCTTCTTGGCGGCGGGCTTGTCCTCGGCGGCCGCGTCGGTCGCCGGGGTCTTCTCGTCAGCCATTACTCAACCTCCTCGACGGCGATCAGGTGATCCACCGCCTTGACCATCCCGCGGATCTCGGGACGGTCCTCCTTGACGACAATGTCGCCGATGCGCTTGAGGCCGAGCGACCGCAGGGTCTCGCGGTGCTGCGGCTTCACGCCGATCGTCGACTTCTTCTGGGTGACCTTCAGGCGAGCCATTATCGAGCCACCTCCGCAGCCTTCGCCTCGTCCGCGGCCTTGAGGCCTGCAGCCTGGGCGCGCAGCAGCGCGGCGGGGGCCACGTCCTCGACGAGCTTGCCGCGGCGGCCGGCGACGGCCTCCGGACGCTCGAGGGACTTCAGCGCCTCGACGGTCGCGTGCACGATGTTGATCGCGTTGGACGAGCCGAGCGACTTGCTCAGCACGTCGTGGATGCCGGCGCACTCGAGCACGGCGCGGACCGGACCACCGGCGATCACACCGGTACCCGGCGAGGCCGGGCGCAGGAAGACGACGCCAGCGGCGGCCTCACCCTGCACGGCGTGCGGGATGGTGCCCTGGATGCGGGGCACGTCGAACATCGACCGCTTGGCCTCCTCGACGCCCTTGGAGATCGCCGCGGGCACCTCCTTGGCCTTGCCGTAGCCGATGCCCACGTGGCCCTCGCCGTCACCCACCACGACGAGCGCGGTGAAGCTGAAGCGGCGACCACCCTTGACCACCTTGGAGACGCGGTTGATCGTCACCACGCGCTCGATGAACTTGTTGTCCGGGTCCGAGCCTCGGCGGCTGTCCCGGCGGGAGCTGTTGTCAGCCATTCTTATCCTCTCCGGTTACAGCGCCAGGCCGGCGTCACGGGCACCGTCGGCGACGGCGGCCACACGGCCGTGGTACTTGTTTCCGCCGCGGTCGAACACGACGGCCTCGACACCAGCGGCCTTCGCGCGCTCAGCGACCAGCGCGCCGACCTTGGAGGCCTTCGCGGTCTTGTCGCCGTCCATCGCGCGGACGTCGGCCTCGAGGGTCGACGCCGAGGCGACGGTGACGCCCGCCGTGTCGTCCACGACCTGCGCGACCATGTGGCGCGCAGAACGGGTGACGACGAGGCGAGGACGCACAGCCGTGCCGGTGATCTTCTTGCGCAGGCGGAAGTGACGGCGCTTGCGCGCGATCGACTTGCCCTTGCCCTTGATCGAGCTCTGCATGATTACTTACCCGTCTTTCCGGCCTTGCGACGCACCTGCTCGCCCGCGTAGCGCACGCCCTTGCCCTTGTAGGGCTCGGGCTTGCGGATCTTGCGGATGTTCGCGGCGGTCTCGCCGACCAGCTGCTTGTCGATGCCCACCACCGAGAACTTGGTGGGGCCCTCGGTCGCGAAAGTGATGCCCTCCGGGGGGTCGACGACCACCGGGTGGGAGAAGCCGAGCGCAAACTCGAGCGACTTGCCCTTGAGCGCGACGCGGTAACCCGTGCCGACGATCTCGAGCTTCTTCTCGTAGCCCTCGGTCACGCCGACCACCATGTTGGCGATGAGCGTGCGCGTGAGGCCGTGCAGCGACTTCGCCACGCGCTCGTCGTTCGGGCGCTTGACCTCGATGCCCTCGTCGCCCTTCTCCACCGTGATCGGGGAGGCGACGCTGTGGCTGAGGGTGCCCTTGGGGCCCTTCACGGTGACGTCGGCGCCGTCGATCGTGATGTCGACGCCAGCCGGCACGGTCACCGGGATCTTGCCAATTCGAGACATGTTCCTAGTCCTCCGTTACCAGACGAACGCGACGACCTCGCCGCCGACGCCCTTCTTCTCGGCCTCGCGGTCGGTCAGCAGACCGGAGGAGGTGGACAGGATGGCAACGCCCAGGCCGCCGAGAACCTTCGGAAGGTTCGTCGACTTCGCGTACACGCGCAGACCGGGCTTGGAGACACGGCGGACACCGGCGAGCGAGCGCTCGCGGTTGGGGCCGTACTTGAGGGTCAGGGTGAGCGTCTTGCCCACCTCTGCGTCGGTGACCTCGGAACCGGCGATGTAGCCCTCCTGCTCCAGGATCTTGGCGATGTTCGCCTTGAGCTTGGAGTGGGGCATCGACACGGTCTCGTGGTACGCCGAGTTGGCGTTGCGCAGACGCGTGAGCATGTCTGCGATCGGATCAGTCATTGTCATGAGTCTTGAGCTCTCTCTCGCCGTGGTATCCGCGTGACGGAAGCGTCATGCGGACCTGCGGCGTCGTTTCCTACCAGCTGCTCTTGGTGATCCCGGGCAGCTCGCCGTTGTGGGCCATCTCGCGGAAGCACACACGGCACAGGCCGAACTTGCGGTACACGGAGTGCGGACGGCCGCACTTCTGGCAACGCGTGTAGGCGCGGACGGCGAACTTGGGCTTGCGGGCAGCCTTGTTCTTGAGCGCGGTCTTGGCCATTACTTCTCCTTGAACGGGAAGCCCAGCTGCTTGAGCAGCGCGCGACCCTCGTCGTCGTTGGTGGCCGTGGTGACCACGGTGATGTCCATGCCGCGGACGCGGTCGATCTTGTCCACGTTGATCTCGTGGAACATCGACTGCTCCGTGAGGCCGAACGTGTAGTTGCCGTTGCCGTCGAACTGCTTGGGGCTCAGGCCGCGGAAGTCGCGGATGCGGGGCAGCGCGACCGACAGCAGACGGTCGAGGAACTCCCACATGCGGTCGCCGCGCAGGGTGACGTGCGCGCCGATGGGCTGGCCCTCGCGCAGCTTGAACTGAGCGATCGACTTCTTCGCCTTGGTGACGATGGGCTTCTGGCCGGTGATCGCGGTCAGGTCAGCGATGGCGCCCTCGATGAGCTTGCTGTCCTTCGCGGCGTCGCCGACGCCCATGTTCACGACGATCTTGGTCAGACCGGGCACCTGCATGATGTTCTCGTGCGAGAACTCCTCGCGCAGCGCGGGGACGATGTCCGCGCGGTACTTGAGCTTCAGGCGGGGCTGGTAGTCGGTAGCGGTCGCCATCAGACGTCCTTCCCCGAGCTCTTGGCGAC
>JAUIBG010000053.1 GCA_030428165.1 Actinomycetes bacterium | reverse complement strand
CTCGATCCCGTCGATCGTCAGCGTGACGGTCTCGACGGCCTGCTTGTTCTCGTCCACCGCTGTCATGCGTCCTTCTCCGTCTTCGGGTCGTTCACCCGCGCGAACTCGTTCAGCGCGCTGATGGCGGCGGTGCCGTCGTAGTCGTCCGGGGTGTGGCCCTCGCCCTCCTCGGCGGCCTCGTCGGCGACCGCGGCCTCGGGCTCGGCGGCCGCATCGGCGACGGGCTCCTCGACCGCTTCCTCCGCGCCGTACTCGAACAGCGCCGACGCGGCGTGGTCGAACGGGCATGCGCCGAGCGCGACGTGCTGCTCGAACTCCTCGTGGAACTTGGCCACGGCGGACACGATCGACGACGTGGCGCCGTCTCCCAGTGCGCAGAACGACCGGCCCGCGATCGAGTCGCAGGTGTCGAGCAGCTGCTGGATGTCTGCCTGGGTGCCCGTGCCGCCCTCGATCCTCTTGAGGATCTGGGTGAGCCAGTACGTGCCCTCGCGGCAGGGGGTGCACTTGCCGCAGGACTCGTGCTTGTAGAACTCGGTCCAGCGGGTGACGGCGCGCACGACGCAGGTGGTGTCGTCGAACAGCTGCAGGGCGCGCGTGCCGAGCATCGAGCCCTCGGCGCCCACGGACTCGTAGTCGAGCGGGGTGTCGAGCTGATCCTGCGTGAAGATCGGGGTCGACGAGCCGCCCGGAGTCCAGAACTTCAGCTCGTGGCCCTCGCGGATGCCGCCGGCCATGTCGAGCAGCTCGCGCAGCGTGATGCCCAGCGGCGCCTCGTACTGGCCCGGCTTGGTCACGTGGCCGGACAGCGAGAACAGGCCCATGCCCTTGGAGCGCTCGGTGCCCATCGCGGTGAACCAGTCGACGCCGTTGCCGATGATCGACGGCACCGAGGCGACGGTCTCGACGTTGTTGACGACGGTCGGGCGGGCGTAGAGGCCCGCGACCGCGGGGAACGGCGGCTTGAGCCTGGGCTGGCCGCGACGGCCCTCGAGCGAGTCGAGGAGCGCGGTCTCCTCGCCGCAGATGTAGGCGCCGGCGCCGGCGTGGACGGTGACGTCCAGGTCGAAGCCCGAGCCGTGGATGTTCTTGCCAAGGTGCCCGGCCTCGTACGCCTCGCGCACCGCCTGCAGCAGGCGGCGGTAGACGTGGACGACCTCGCCGCGCAGGTAGATGAAGGAATGGTTCGAGCGGATGGCGAAGCTCGTGATCGCGACGCCCTCGATGAGCGCGTGCGGGTTGGCCATCATGAACGGGATGTCCTTGCAGGTGCCCGGCTCGGACTCGTCCCAGGGCGGTCCTCAGCGCGCCGTAGCCGCCGTTGTCCGCGTAGGTGTCGATGCTCCAGGACTTCTCGAGGTCCCAGGTGGCGCTGAGGACGGGCGCGAGCTCAGTCACTTCGACTCCCCCGTCCATCCGCGCTCCTTGGCGACCTTGAGGCCGGCCAGGGTGGGCTCGCCTGCGAGGCCGCCCTCGTCGGCGCGACCGTCCTCGAAGCCCGCGAGCACGCGCGAGACCGACTTGAAGTCGGCCACCGTGTCGGCGCCGCGCGTGGGGTGGACGTCCTTGCCGTCCAGGATGTCGTCGACCAGCTGGAGCGCCGACTCGGGCGTCATGTTGTCGAAGAACTCCCAGTTGACCATCATCACGGGCGCGTAGTCGCAGGCCGCGTTGCACTCGAGGCGCTCGAGCGTGATCTTGCCGTCGGCGGTGGTCTCGTCGTGGCCCACGCCGGCGCGCTCGCTCACGCGCCTCCAGATCTCGTCGCCGCCCATGACGGCGCAGAGGGTGTTGGTGCAGACACCCACCTGGTACTCGCCATTCGGGCGGCGCTTGTACTGGGTGTAGAACGTCGCGACCGCGCTCACCTCGGCGGAGGTGAGGTCGAGGCGCTTCGCGCAGAAGGCGATGCCGTCGGGGCTGACGTAGCCGTCGACCGACTGCACGAGGTGCAGCATCGGAAGCAGCGCCGAGCGCGGCACCGGGTACCGCGACACGATGTCGTCGGCGTCCTTGGCCAGCTGCTCGAGCGTGGCGGAGTCGTAGGTCATCGGTCGACGCCTCCCAGCACGAAGTCGATGGACGCGATCGCGACGACGACGTCGGCCACCTGGCCGCCCTCCGTCATCATCGACAGCGCCTGCAGGTTGTTGAAGCCGGGGTCGCGGAAGTGCGCGCGCCACGGCTTGGTGCCGCCGTCCGAGACCAGGTGGACGCCCAGCAGGCCCTTGGGGCCCTCGGTCGCCTGGAACACCTGGCCGGCGGGGACGTCGAAGCCCTCGGTCACCAGCTTGAAGTGGTGGATCAGCGCCTCCATGGACTCGTCCATGATGTGGCGGATGTGCTGGGCCGAGTTGCCCTGGCCGTCGGAGCCGATGCTCAGCTGCGCCGGCCACGCGATCTTCTTGTCGGCCACCATCACCGGGCCGTCGCCCAGGCCCTCGAGCCGGTCCGCCGCCTGCGAGACGATCTTGAGCGACTCGTAGATCTCCTCCATGCGCAGCAGCGTCCTGGAGTAGGCGTCGGCGTCGGTGGACGTCGGGACCTGGAAGTCGTAGTCCTCGTAGCCGGAGTACGGCTGCGCCTTGCGCAGGTCGTACGGCAGTCCGGCGGAGCGGAGCACGGGGCCGGTGACGCCCAGGGCCATGCAGGCCGCCAGGTCGAGCTTCGCGATGCCCTTGGTGCGGCCCACGAACACGGGGTTCTTCAGGTGCAGGTCGGCGACCTCGTCGACGTAGCCGCGCACCTTGGTGACCATGTCGCGGATGCGCCACACGCCGCCCTCCGGCAGGCCCTGGGCCACGCCGCCGGGACGCATGTACGCGTTGTTCATGCGCAGTCCGGAGATCATCTCGATGATCCGGAAGACCTCCTCGCGCGCGGTGAACGAGTGGGTCATGATCGTCGTGCCGCCCAGCTCGTTGCCGCCGGTGCCGACCGCGACGAGGTGCGAGGCGATGCGGGACAGCTCGGCCATCAGCACGCGCAGCACGCTGGCGCGCTCCGGGATGTCGTCCGTGATGCCCAGCAGCTTCTCGACGCCGAGCACGTAGGCGTGCTCGTTGTTCATCGAGTTCACGTAGTCCATGCGGGTGCAGAACGTGACGCCCTGCGTCCACGTCCGGTACTCCATGTTCTTCTCGATGCCGGTGTGGAGGTAGCCGATGCCGGCGCGGGCCTCCTTGACGATCTCGCCCTCGACCTCGAGCATGACGCGCAGCACGCCGTGGGTGGACGGGTGCTGCGGGCCCATGTTCATGACGATGCGCTGCTGGCCCAGGCGGACGGCCTCCTCGGCCACGTCCGTCCAGTCGCCGCCGTTGACCGTGTACTCCGCCGCGTCCGGGTCCTCCGTGAAGGCGCCGGTAGGCGTGAAGCTCTCGGTGGTGCTCATCGGTACTGCCTCCGCTCGTTCGGCGGCTGGACCTCGGCGCCCTTGTACTCGATCGGGATGCCTCCCAGCGAGTAGTCCTTGCGCTGCGGGTGGCCTACCCAGTCGTCGGGCATCTCGATGCGGGCCAGCGCGGGGTGGCCGTCGAAGACGATGCCGAAGAAGTCCCAGGTCTCGCGCTCGTGCCAGTTGTTCATCGGGTACACCGACGTGACCGACGGGAGGTGCGGGTCCTCGTCGGAGACGGAGACCTCGAGGCGGAGCTGGCGGTTGTGCGTCATCGACAGCAGCGGGTACACGGCGTGGAGCTCGCGGCCCGCGTCGGCCGGGTAGTGGACGCCGCTGACGCCCAGGCACATCTCGAAGCGCAGGTCCTGGTCGTCGCGCAGGTGGCGCACGACGTCGAGCAGGTGCTCGCGCGCGACGTGCAGCGTGAGCTCGCCGCGGTCGACCACGACGTACTGGATCGCCTCGTCGGCCTTGTCGCCCAGCAGCTCGGCCAGGATGTCGACCGCGTCGTCGAACCACGAGCCGTAGGGGCGCTCGGTGGCGCCCGGCATCGTCACGACGGTGTTCATGAGGTCGTAGCCGGTGGTGTCGCCGGTCGCGCCGAACATGCCGGTGCGGACGTTGATGAGGGTGCGGCCCTCGGGGGCCACCTGCGAGATCTCGTTTCCTGACGTCATCGCAGCAGCCCGAACTGGTCGGAGGTCGGGGTGGCCTTGAGCGCGGCGGCCTCGGCGGCGGCGGCGATCTCCTTGCGGCGCGACTGCCACAGCGGCTGCTTCTTGACCTCGTCCTGCAGCGTCGTGAGCGCGTTGATCAGCATCTCGGGACGTGGCGGGCAGCCGGGCAGGTAGATGTCCACGGGGACGATGTGGTCGACGCCCTGGACGATCGCGTAGTTGTTGAACATGCCGCCGGAGGAGGCGCACACGCCCTGCGAGATGACCCACTTGGGCTCCGCCATCTGGTCGTAGACCTGGCGCAGGATCGGGGCCATCTTGTTGGACAGGCGGCCGGCGACGATCATGAGGTCGGCCTGGCGCGGCGAGCCGCGGAAGACCTCGGAGCCGTGCCTGGAGATGTCGAAGCGCGAGGTGCCGGTGGCCATCATCTCGATGGAGCAGCACGCGAGGCCGAACGTCACGGGCCACAGCGAGCCGGCGCGGAGGAATCCGACCGTCGCCTCGAGGGTGCCGGTGAACCAGCCAGCGTCAGGGGTGTTCTCGTCGATGTGCATGGGTCAGTCCCAGTCCAATCCGCCGCGGCGCCACTCGTAGATGAAGGGGATCGTGATGAGGGCGAGGAAGGTCATCGCGGCAATGAGCCCGAACCAGCCGAGCGCCTCGTGCGCCACGGCCCAGGGGTAGAGGAAGACAACCTCGACGTCGAACACGATGAACGTCATCGCGACGAGGTAGTACTTCACGGGGATGCGTCCGCCGCCGTCGGCGCCGGGGGTCGGCTGGATACCGGACTCGTACCGGTCGAGCTTGGCTGCGTTGTACCGGCCGGGGCTCAGGATCGCGCTGACGATCAGGCCTGCGACGGCGAGTGCCAGTGCCACGCCGATCATCACGACGATGGGTACGTAGGGATTCACCCCATGCCTCCTTCGAACGCCAAGGGACGGGACATGTCGCGCACGCATCGCGCGCGTTTGGCGGACTGCTCCAACCTATCGCGCTGACGACACCTGCGGGACTCCTGGACGAACGCCCACCATCTTAGGGAGGAATCGCGTACGCGCAGGACCGGGTAATGGTTCCAGGAGTCATGTGCGCCCGATTCCGGGGCGCGACGGGACGCACTTCGCATATCGACCGGGCCGATGCGGGACCTAGGGCCCAGCGCGGCTACGCCTTGGGCGCGACGCGGGTGAGCGTCGAGACCAGGCGGTCCGCCC
This sequence comes from Actinomycetes bacterium, assembly GCA_030428165.1. Taxonomy (GTDB): domain Bacteria; phylum Actinomycetota; class Actinomycetes; order Actinomycetales; family Demequinaceae; genus Demequina. The sequence continues at coordinate 8,837 of JAUIBG010000053.1, read as the reverse complement.
AGTCGCCGCCCTTGGGCTCATAGACGTCGGCCAGCAGCTTGTGCACGAAGTGCATGAGCGTCGGGCGCGGCAGGCCGTACTTCACGCACGCCGCCATCACCGCAGGCTGGTCGATGAGGTACGCGAACACGCGGCCCAGCGAGTAGTAGCCGCCCAGGTCGTCCTTGAGCTGTCGCGAGTAGCCGTGCAGCGCCATCTCCTTGGCCGCATCGGTCGGGGCGTCGCGCCACGCGACCAGCGCCTCGGCGGCGCGACGCGCGCTCAGCATCGCGTAGGCGATGCCCTCGCCGTTGAACGGGCTCACCATGCCGCCGGAGTCGCCGACGAGCATGAGGCCGTCGCGGTAGTGAGGCTGGCGGTTGAAGGCCATGGGGATTGCGGCGCCCAGGATGCGGCCCTTCTCCCCCTCCTTGCCCACCGGGGCATCGGCGTCGAACGACCAGTCGCCCGTGGAGTGGCGGATCCATCCCTCCATCAGCGACCGGTGGTCCAGCTTGGACGGGGCGCCGGTCGGGTTCAGGGTGCCGAGGCCGACGTTGGCGGTGCCGTCGCCCAGCGGGAAGACCCAGCCGTAGCCGGGGAGCATGTCGGAGCTGCCGCGCTCGCCGGACCAGATCTCGACGTGGCCCTCCATCCACTCCTCGGCGTGACGAGGCGTCTCGTAGTACGCGCGGACCGCCACGCCCATCGGCCGGTTGTCGAGGCGCTCCATGCCGAGCCCGAGCGCAATCCTGGCGCTGACGCCGTCGGCCGCGATGACGATGGGCGCGTGGAACTCAACCTCGTCGCCCACCTTGCGGCCCTTCTCATCCGTCTCCTTCGCGGCGACGCCGATGACTCGGCCCAAGTCGTCCTGGAGGGTACGGGTGACGAACCAGCCCTCGCGGATGTCGGCCCCGGCCTCGCGCGCGAACTGAGCGAGGCGGTGGTCGAACTGCGCGCGCGGCAGCGACAGGCCGTACTGCGGGAAGGAGTCCTGCTCGGTCCACGGGAACTCGATGCGGTGGCCGCCGCCGACCATGCGAAGGCCCCAGTTGCGGATCCAGCCCTCCTCCTCGGGCGTCGGGAGGCCGATCAGCTCGATCTCCTTGACGGCGCGGGGCGTGAGGCCGTCGCCGCACACCTTCTCCCTGGGGAAGCGCGACTTCTCGAGGGCGATGACCGAAAAGCCCTCGGCTGCCAGGTAGCGCGCGGCCGAGGAGCCGCCCGGACCGGCGCCGACGATGAGGACGTCCGCTTGATTTGTCACCGTTCAAGGGTAATCGGAGCAGGCGGGACCCCTGCACCGGCCGCCGTCCACCCCCGGATCCCCTCCCCGCCCCGCGCGCTCCGGGCGATCCGGGCGCTCCGACGCACAAACCCACCAGTCGGCGCCTGCCGCGTGCGGGAGCACGGCCTCGACTGTAGATCCCGTGCGCCGGAGCGACTGGGCGGACGGCGAGCATGTGCCGAGGGCGAGGAGGCGGGACGGTGCTCCGGGGCGCCGGAGTCCGGCGACGGCCGTAGGCTCGCCGCATGGCAGGCATCGGCGCCACCTGGGCTGGCACGCACACGTTCACCGCACCCCGTCTCGTCGAGGCGCGATCCATCGAGGAGGTCCAGGAGGCCGTCGCGGCGACGGACGGGCCTGTCCGCGCGCTGGGCACCCGGCACAGCTTCAACGACATCGCGGACACCGGCGGCACCCTCGTCACCGTCATCGGCATTCCGCCGGAGCCGATGCTGGACGAGCTGGCCGGCACCGTCACCGTGGGTGCGGGCACCAGGTACGGCGTGCTAGCGGCGTGGCTGCAGGAGCGTGGCTGGGCGCTGCACAACATGGGCTCGCTGCCGCACATCTCGATCGGCGGCGCGACCTCGACCGCCACGCACGGATCCGGCAACGGCAACCAGGTCCTCGCGGGCGCGGTGCGGCGCATCGAGTTCGTCGACGCGCGCGGGGAGCTCGTCTCGGTCGGCGTCGACGACCCGCGCTTCGACGGGCTCGTCGTGGGGCTTGGCGCCTACGGCATCTCCGTGAGGCTCACGCTCGCGGTGGAGCCCTCCTACGACGTGCGCCAGGACGTCTACCGCGACCTGACGTGGGACGCGGTACTCGAGGATCTGCCAGGGATCACCGGCTCCGCCTACTCGGTGAGCCTGTTCACGACGTGGGCCGAGCCCACCATCCAGCAGGCGTGGCTCAAGACGCGGCTCGACCGCGACGAGCCGCCGGCGGCCGACTGGCGCGGGGCGCGGCTCGAACGCCCCGAGGAGTCCGGCCTGGTCGAGGTCGACCCCGCCAACCTCACGGTCAAGGGAGGCGTGCCCGGCCCCTGGCTCGAGCGCCTGCCCCACTTCCGCCTCGACTCGACGCCGTCCAACGGCGACGAGATCCAGACCGAGTACTTCGTCGCGCTGGCCGACGGGGCCGAGGCGCTGCGCGCGGTGCGCGGCCTCGCGGACGACATCGCCCCGCACCTGCTCATCACCGAGCTGCGCACCATGGCGGCCGACAGCCTGTGGCTCTCGGGCGCGTACGCGCGCGACGCGCTCGGCATCCACTTCACCTGGCGCAACCGCCCCGCCGAGGTCGCGGCGCTCACGCCGCGCATCGAGGAGGCCCTCGCTCCGTTCAAGGCGAGGCCGCACTGGGGCAAGGTGAACTCGATGACGGCCGACGCCGTCGCGAGGGCCCACCCGCGCATCGGCGACGCACGGGCGCTGTTCGACTCGCTGGACCCCGAGGGCCGCTTCGCGAACGACTATCTCCGCAGGGTTTCCCTGCGCTCCTAGGTCGTCGGCGTCACCTGCGCGGTCTACCCTGAATGGGTGAGTATTGACGCCGGTCATCCGCTACGGGTGACTACTGTCGCGATCGACGATCCCGGCGACCTGACGCTGCTGGGCGGCGAGCACGGCACGGCCTGGATCCGCCGCGGCGAGGGCATGGTCGGCTGGGGCGAAGCCGCACGCTTCGACGCGTCCGGCCCCGACCGCATCGACGACGCCGCGAGCTGGTGGCGCCGCGTCACCAGGCACGCCGAGGTCTCGGACGAGGTCCGCGTGCCCGGCTCCGGCCTGGTCGCGTTCGGATCGTTCGCCTTCGCCGATGCCTCGGCTGCGGGCGGCTCCCTCGTCGTCCCGCGCGTCATCGTCGGCAGGCGCGGCGAGCACGCGTGGATCACCCTGGTGGGCGACGAGCCGATGCCGGACCTCACCCCCACTCCCGCACCAGCCGTGCCCGCGGTGACGGTCGCGCAGGGCAACCGCGCCGCCTGGTCGGCGGCCGTGCACGACGCCGTGGCGCGGATCGAGGCCGGAGAGATCGAGAAGGTCGTGCTGGCACGGGCCGTCGAGGCGCTAGCCGAGGCGCCGATCGACGCCCGCTCGCTCGTCTCCGCCCTCGAGCCGGAGTTCCCCAACTGCTGGACGTTCCACGTCGACGGGCTCGTCGGCGCGACGCCGGAGCTGCTCGCGCGCATCGACCACGGACTGGTCACCTCGCGCATCCTCGCCGGCACCATCCGCAGGACCGGCGACGAAACCGCCGACCTCGCGCACGCGGCCGCTCTGGCGAAGTCGTCGAAGGACCGCGAGGAGCACGAGTACGCCGCGCGCTCGGTGACCGAGGTGCTCGAGCAGCACTGCGGGTCCATCAACGTGCCGGACGAGCCGTTCGTGCTGCACCTGCCGAACGTCATGCACCTGGCCACGGATGTCACGGGCGTGCTGAGCCACAACGCCTCGGCTCTCGAGATGATCGCGCAGCTGCACCCGTCGGCCGCGGTGTGCGGCACGCCCACCGTCGAGGCCGCGAGGGTGATCGACGAGCTCGAGGACTTCGACCGCGCGCGCTACGCCGGCCCGGTGGGCTGGATCAACGCGCACGGCGACGGCGAGTGGTGCATCGGCCTGCGCTCGGCCGAGATCGATCAGGACAACCCGAACCGCCTGCGGCTCTTCGCGGGTTGCGGGATCGTGGCCGGCTCGGACGCCGACGCCGAGTGGGTCGAGTCGGAGGCCAAGCTGGAGCCGATGCTCGGGGCACTGGGCGTGCGCGCGCAGCTCGCACCGTAGCCGCCTACAGCACCGCCTCGACGACCTGGAGGCCACGCAACGGGGCCGCGAGCGCATCGCGCAGCGCCGCCTCGCCCGACACCCGCACGTGCCCGACGCCGTAGCCCGCGCAGAGCGCGCCCAGATCCGCGCCGTGCGGCGTCGTGAACACACGCTCGACGTTCGCCTCCGGAGCCGAGGCGTGCTCGAGAGTCCCGAAGATGCGGCCTCCGCCGTCGTTGACGACCACGATGCGGGCGTCGGGGCGCCGCTCGTGCGGGCCGACCAGCAGGCCTCCGACGTCGTGCAGGAACGTCACGTCGCCCATCAGCGCCACGACAGGACCGCCCGACCCCAGGCCGACACCCAGGGCCGTCGCAACCGTGCCGTCGATGCCCGCAAGGCCGCGGTTCGCGATCACGGCCGGCGATCCGCCCACGGACCACGCCGGCGCGACGGCGTCGACTGCGCGGATGGACAGCGAGGAGCCGACGACGAGCGCGGCACCCGATCCGGCGACCGCGTCGAGCACCGTTCGAGCCACGACGCGTCGGTCCCAGGGCACGGCCGCCCTGGCCGCCGCGCGCGCCGCGGCCTTCCACGACTGCAGCCAGGAGGGATCGGACTCGGCGCCGGGCACCAGCCACGACGACGGCATCGCGGGCAGGACGGTGTCGGCGTGCGCGGGAGCCTCGGTCCACCTCGCGCCGTGCGCGACGGCGATCAGCGACGGCGTCCTGGCGATCAGCCGCGAGACGCCGCGGGTGAGGGTGGGCCTGCCGACCACGACGACCAGGCGGACCGAGCGCACGAGGCCCTCAGCAGCATCGGCTGCGAGGAGGTCCTGGTAGCCGGCGACGGCGCAGGCGCCCTCGCGAGCGCGCGACGTCGGCTCGGCCAAGAGCGGCCATCCGCGCGCCTCGGCGAGCTCGCGGGCAGCCGGACCCGCGCCGTCACCGGCGATCACGACGCCGTGGGACTCGTCAGGGAGCGCCGGCCACTCGGGCGGACGGGGGGAGTGCTGCGGCACGCTCGGGACCCGCACGTCCTGCCACAGTCCGCCGTCGGGGCCCAGCGGGTCGCGGAACTGGAGGTTCACCTGCACGGGGCCGATGTCGGCGGGAGTCACAGGGACGGCCCCGGCGGGCACGCGTCCAGTGGCGGCGTCGACGGCCTGCGCGGCGATCAGCGCCGCACGGCCGTGGGGGTCTCCCTCGGCCGGCGCCTCGACGTCCATGCTCCAGCGCGTGAAGCGGTCGAACATCCCCATCTGGTTGGTCGTCTGGTTGGCGCCCACGCCGCGCAGCTCCTCGGGGCGGTCGGCAGTGAGGAGGAGCAGCGGGATGCCGGAGTGGTGGGCCTCCATCACCGCCGGCATCAGGTTGCCGACCGCGGTGCCCGACGTGGTGACGATCGCGACGGGCGCGGGTACGCCTGGACCGCCGCGACGCGCATCGGCCACGGCCCTGCCGCGGGACAGCCCCAATGCCAGGAAGGCGGCCGAGCGCTCATCGATCCGGACGTGCAGGTTGACTTGTGGCGTGCCGAGCGGGACGTCCTCGGCGCCGGCCTCCGCGAGCGCGTGGGCGAGGGGGCCGGAGCGCGATCCCGGGCACAGCACCACGTCGCGCACGCCGCGCTCGACGAGTGCGGAGACGAACTCCCGGGCGAACTCCATCGCGGGGGTGATCACGCGGTCACCTCCAGCGGGCGCATGCGCAGCATGCCGTCGACCGGCACCCAGGTGCTGGCCACGGTGTCGGTCGCGAGCAGCGCGCCGGTGCCGAGTCCGCAGGCACCGGCGAGCTCGGGCACGGCCTGCGCGAGCGCCACCCCGGCCGCGAGCCCCACCGAGGACTCCATCGCGGACGACACCACGACGGGAAGCCCAGCGGACTCGGCGACCTCGAGCGCCCGGCGGACCCCGCCCATCGGGTGGGCCTTGAGGATCAGGTAGTCGGCGGCATCGGCCGCGATCACCGCGTCGGCGTTGCCGGGAAGGCGCACGGCCTCGTCGGCCGCTACGGGCACTGGCTGGGAGCTGCGAAGGGCTGCCAGGTCGGCCACGTCGGCGCACGGCTGCTCCACGTACTGGAGGCCGTCCACTCCCCCGGCGCGCGCGGCGGCGTCGAGCACGCGCAGCGCGCCGGCGGCGTAGTCGAGGTCCCAGCCGCCGTTGACGTCGATCCTCACCTGTCCCGCGACGCCGCGGCTGCGGGCGAAGGCGGCCACGGCATCGGCCACGGCCTCGACGCGGGCGGCGTCGGTCGTGAGGGCGGCGCGGTCGGCGGAGACCTTGACCTTGGCGGTCGTGCAGCCGCCGGCGATGGCCATCGTGGCGGCGAGCACGGGGTCGACCTCGGGGACGATCGCGTTGACCGGGACCTCGTCGCGGACCGGCGCGGGCCAGTCGCCGCGAGCCGCCTCGAGGGCGCCCCTCCACCATCGCGTGGCGCGCTCGGCGTCGTAGTCGGCGAACGGCGAGTACTCGCCCCAGCGCACCTCGCCGTCGGGACCGCGTCCCTCGATGAGCACGCCGGTGCGCTCGGTGAGGCCGCGGAAGCGCGTGGTGAGCCGCACGCTGAACGGCACGAATCGCATGGGCTCAGCCTAGGCGGGCCGAGCGGAGGGCCACGGCACGTGCCGACTCGCACCGGCATCGGCTCGGTATGCCCGGGTCGCGAACGGATAGCGGGGCATATCGGACAGGTTCCGGTGCCAAGGAGTACCGGCGTCGAGGCGAACCAGTAGCGGACCTGTTCCAGTCCAGCGCAGTGGTGAGCGGACCCATCGAGCGCCCGGTTCGCGGCAATCGTCGTCGCGAAGTGCGCAATGCGGGCACAAGATGGGTCCGCTCCCTGCATCGGAGACCGCAGGACGCGCGAACAGTGGCGGCGCCTAGGGGCGCGCCGCCCGTCCCGACTAGCCTGAAACCATGACTCAGGCGCCCGCCCAGGTATCGGACCTCATGGACGTCGCGCAGTGGCGCGCGATCGACGGCTTCCCCGACAGCGACATCACCTACCACCGGTGGGTGGACCGAGGCGGCGAGACCGAGCAGGACCTCCCTGCGGTCCGCATCGCGTTCAACCGGCCCGAGGTGCGCAACGCGTTCAGACCGCAGACCGTCGACGAGCTCTACCGCGCCCTCGACCACGCGCGCATGTCCGCCGACGTCGCCGCGATCATCCTCACCGGCAACGGGCCAGCCCCCAAGGACGGCGTGCACGCCTTCTGCTCAGGCGGCGACCAGCGCATCCGCGGCAAGGACGGCTACCTCTACGAGGGCTCGGCGGCCGATGCCCCGGCGTTCGGCGGGAGGCTCCACATCCTCGAGGTGCAGCGCCTCATCCGCCACACCCCCAAGCCCGTGATCGCGGCGGTCAACGGCTGGGCGGCCGGCGGCGGGCACAGCCTCAACGTGGTCGCGGACCTCTCGCTCGCGAGCGCCGAGCACGCGCGCTTCATGCAGACCGATGCGAACGTCGGCTCGTTCGACGCCGGCTACGGCTCCGCGCTGCTCGCACGGCAGGTGGGCGACAAGAAGGCCCGCGAGATCTTCTTCCTGGCACGTGAGTACTCCGCGGCCGATGCCGCCGAGTGGGGCGTCGTCAACGAGGCCGTCCCGCACGCCGAGCTTGAGGCGCGCGCGCTCGAGTACGCGCGGATCATCGCCACCAAGTCGCCGCAGGCGATCAGGATGCTGAAGTACGCGTTCAACCTCGCCGACGACGGGCTCGCCGGCCAGCAGGTCTTCGCCGGCGAGGCCACGCGCATGGCCTACATGACCGAGGAGGCGCAGGAGGGGCGCGACGCGTTCCTCGAGCGCCGCGACCCGGACTGGCGCAAGTTCCCCTACGCGTTCTGACGCGCCGCCGTCGTCCGCGCGGCCTCGCGCTCGCGCCCTCGCGCACCCGCCCTCGCGCGCGCCCGAAAGTGGTACACCGTGCTGGCCGATGCGGCCGATTCCCGTACGGGGTGTACCACTTTCGCCGGTATGGACGGCGGTGGCGGCGAGGGTTGAGGAGGCGGCGAGGGTTGAGGAGGCCGCCGGCGTCGTGACCCATGGCCCGGGCTCGGGCCCGCCGGCGAGAGAAGAATCGGGGCATGAGCAGCTCCGACACTGACCAGGACCACGGCACGATCGTCGTCGCGGTCAACCTCGACGGCGACCGCGTAGGCGCCGGCTGGGGCAAGGCCCGCGCCGTCGCCATCGCGACGGTCGAGGACGGACGGCTCGCCGAGTGGCTGGTCAACGAGGTGCGCTGGGACCTCGCGCACGACGAGGGCACCGAGGGGTCCCATCACGCACGGGTGGTGCGGTTCCTGCGCGAGCACCACGTCGACGCAGTCGTCACCGGCCACATGGGAGCGCCGATGGCGAACATGCTCGGGAAGCTGGGCGTCACCGCGTTCGTCAACGTCGAGGGCGACGCGGAGCAGGCGGCGATCGTGATCGCCGAGGAGATGGAGCTGCGCCGGGCCGACGGCGACTAGCGCCGCTCTACTGGTCCAGGAAGTCCACGCTGCCGGTGGCGATGCCGCCGCCGGGCACCAGCTCCACCCAGGTGTTGCCCTGCGAGAAAAGCACCGGGTCGCCGTCCGTCGTCGTGACGATGTAGGGGTCGTACTGCCCAGCCTTCGACCACTCGACCGGAACATACTTGCCGCCGGACGCGAGGTAGCCCGTCCCGGAGTCCGTCACCACGATGGTCTCCGGCACCGACGAGCCGCCGCCCGAGCCGTTCCACTGGATCCTGGTGAAGAGGATCAGCACGTTGGCCGCCGACACCTGGGTG
>JAUIBG010000216.1 GCA_030428165.1 Actinomycetes bacterium | reverse complement strand
AGCTGCTGTTCCTGCGCGATGGCGGGACGCTCGTGCTGCGGCCGACCGACGCGGACCTCGAGGCCATCGAGGCCGAGATCAGGTCGCTGTGGGACGAGATCACGCGCGCGGCGGAGACGCTGACGTTCCGCCCTCGCAAGTCGAAGCTGTGCGGATGGTGCAGCTTCCAGGACAGGTGCCCGGCATTCGGCGGCACTCCCCCGGAACTCGACGCTGGCGCCGTGACGGTGGCGCTGGGCGTCGGGCCTACGGCCGTCGACTAGGAGTCGAGGGCATCCCAGGTGTCGAGCGGCTCGCCCGCCAGCAGCGCAGGCAGCATCGGCACCGTCACGTCGGCGAGCGTGGCCACGCGCACCAGACCGGGGGCGGGCGCGACGTCGACGAACCTGCGCACCGCGATCGTCCTGGCGCCCGAGGCGAGGCCGGAGGCGACGCCAGACAGCGAGTCCTCAAGCACGATGCAGTCCTCCGGCGCGACGGAGAGCCGCGCGCATGCCAGCAGGTAGGGATCGGGTGCGGGCTTGCCCTGAATGGGCTCGTCGCCGGTGACGATCACGTCGAACACGCCAGGCAGCGACTCGACAACGGCAGAGGCGAAGCTCGCGTAGGACATCGTCACCAGCGCGCACGGGATGCCGGCGGCTCCGATGTCGGCCAGCAGCGCCCTGGCGTCCTCCTGCCACGGGATGCGCACGCGGACCTGGGCGATCACGCTGGCCAGCGCCCGCTCGATGATCTCCTCAGCGGGCAGGTCGATGCCCTTCTCGCGCATGATCCTGGCCGAGTCGGGCAGCGGCCTGCCGACCAGGTCGAGCCCGTCCTCGTGCGTCCACGGCACACCGAACTCCGCGGCCAGCGCGCGCTCCGACTCCATCCAGTACGGCTCGGAGTCGATCAGGGTGCCGTCCATGTCCCACAGGACGGCGGCGGGCATCGGCGCCGCCTCGTCGACGGTCGTCGGGGACGTCTGAGGGCCATGCGAATCCACGATCGGGCAGTCTAGGCTAGGGCAATGGCGCAGGACGACGAGAGCACTCCGCTGGGACGCGACGAGTCCGTCATGCTCGCCGCCTTCGAGGGCTGGAACGACGCCGGCTCGGCCGCGTCCGCGGCGCTCGAGCACCTGCACCTCACGTGGGCGGCCGACCAGGTTGCCACGCTCGACCCCGAGGAGTACCACGACTTCCAGGTCGCACGCCCGAGCGTCTCGCGCAATGCGGACGGCGACCGCGTGATCTCGTGGCCGGGGACCGTGATCTCCTCGACCACCGGGCCGTGGCTGACCGACCGCCGCCTCACGCTCGTGCGCGGCATCGAGCCGTCGATGCGCTGGCGGCACTTCGTCTCCGAGATCCTGGACCACGCGGAGAAGACCGGGGTGACCACCCTGATCTGCGTGGGTGCGCTGCTGGTGGATGTGCCGCACACCAGGCCGCTGCCGACGTTCGCCTCCTCGGAGAATGCAGCCGCGCGGGAGCGCTACGACCTCGAGCGCTCCGACTATGAAGGCCCCACCGGGATCCTCGGCGTCCTCGCGCACGAGGCGGAGCGCCGCGGCATCCTCGTGATCAGCCTGTGGGCGGGGGTGCCGCACTACGTCGCGAATCCCCCGTCGCCCAAGGCCACGCTCGCGCTGCTGTCGCACCTCGAGCGGCTGCTGGGCGAGCCCATCGAGCTGGGCGAGCTGGCGTACGACGCCGAGGCCTGGCAGGCGGGAGCCGACGAGCTCACCGAGGACGACGAGGACATCACCGCCCACGTGCGCCACCTCGAGTCGCTGATGGACGAGACCAGCCTCCCCGAGGCCACCGGCGACGCGATCGCGGCGGAGTTCGAGCGCTTCCTGCGCAAGCGCGACGGCGGGCCCGGACCAGGACGCTGACGCCGGCGACCGGCTGGCGACCCGCGGCTCGCGCGACTAGCCGAGCGGCGTGAGGACGCCGACCGCGAGCAGGCCCACGATCGTCAGCGCGAGCGCGATCCGGTAGATCACGAACGGCATGTACGAGTAGCGCTCGACCAACTTGAGGAACCACACGATCACCGCGTAGCCCACGCCGAACGACACCACCGTGGCGATGACCGTGTTCGGCACGCCTGGACCGCCGGCATCGGTCAGGTGGTCGAAGCTCGTGACGGCCTCGAGCAGCGCCGAGCCGATCACCGCGGGAATCGCCAGCAGGAACGAGTAGCGCGCCGCGGCGACGCGGGTGAGCCCCAGGAACAGACCCATCGAGATCGTGCCGCCCGAACGGGAGACGCCGGGGATCAGCGCCATCGCCTGGGCGAGGCCCAGCAGCACGGCGTCCTTCCACGTCAACGAGTCAAGGTCACGCTTCTTGGCGCCGATGCGGTCGGCCAGCGCGAGCACGAGCGCGAACACCGCCAGGACAGTGGCCGTGAGGTACAGGTTGCGCAGGTGCGTCTCGATCGCGTCCTTGAACACGAGCCCGAGGATCACGATGGGCACCGTGCCGAGGATCACCCACCAGCCCATGCGCGCATCGGCGTTCCCTGCGCCCATGCGGTCGCGCCACGTCGGTCCGTCGCGGCCGATCAGCGCCGTGAACCAGTGCTGGACGATCCTGACGATGTCCTTCCAGAAGTACACGAGGACCGCCGCCTCGGTACCCAGCTGGATGATCGCCGTGAACGCGGCGCCGGGGTCCCCTCCGCCGGGGAGGAGAGGGCCGAGCACGCGGATGTGCGCGCTCGACGAGATCGGCAAGAACTCCGTGAGGCCCTGAACGGCGCCGAGGATGATCGCTTCCCACCACTGCACGTCGGTGAGCCTAGCCCGTGCGCATG
>JAUIBG010000215.1 GCA_030428165.1 Actinomycetes bacterium | reverse complement strand
TGTACTCGGTCAGATCGTTGGTGACGCGGGAGTAGGGAGAAGGCCTCCATTCTGAGTGGTGTCTAACGTCACTCGAAGAGGAAGGCCTTCTCGTGGTCCACCGTAATGCCCGTCTTGCTGAAGAGGGCAGGTTCATCCTTGTCCAGCGTGTTCTGTCTGGGCGTCCGGTCTCGCATGTCGCCAAGGAGATGGGTGTGTCGCGTCAGTGCGCCCACCGTTGGGTGTCGAGGTTCCGTGACGCTGGCGTGGCCGGCCTGCTGGATCGGTCCTCTCGTCACAGGTCCCATCCCGCGTCGACGCCGGCGTCGACGGTGTCGGCACTGCTGCGGGCGCGCCGCCTTGAGCGGGTCGGTCGTGACGAGTTGGCCCGCAGGTTCGGCGTCAGCCCCGCCACGGCCTCGAGGATCATCGCCAGGGCGGGCCTGCCGGCCCTGCACGAGCTCGATCCCGTCACCGGGGTGCGGATCCGTGCCTCCAGGCGCACCGAGCACCGGTACGAGCGCGACACCCCTGGCGACCTGATCCACATCGACGTCAAGAAGCTCGGACGGATCCCTGACGGGGGCGGCTGGCGGATCGACGGGCCCCACGTGATCGACCACAACCGGGGACGGGTGAGGTCCGCCAAGCTCGGCATGGACCGAGTCCACGTCGCCGTCGACGACCACTCCAGGCTCGCGTTCGCTCGTGTCCTGGAAGACGAGACCGGACCGACCTGCGCGGCGTTCCTGCTCGACGCCGCTGAGTTCTTCGCCTCCCACGGGATCGAGATCCGGCAGGTCATGACCGACAACGCGCTGAACTACCGCCGCTCACGCGACTTCCAAGCCGCGCTGGCGACCCTGGACGCCGACCACATCCTGACCAGACCCCACTCGCCCTGGCAGAACGGCAAGGCCGAACGATTCAACCGGACCCTCCAGGAAGGCTGGGCCTATCGGCAGCCCTTCACCTCGAACGAGGACCGCACCGCCGCTCTCCAGCCATGGCTCGACCACTACAACTACGATCGACCCCACACCGCCTGCGGAGGACAACCCCCGATCAGCCGAACGTCACCAACGAAGTGATCGAGTACAGCTAGCCGGGCCAGGCGTCGCCGGCGGCGAGCCGGCCCGCGAGCGCATCGGCGATCGGCATGGACTCGCCGTCCCTGCCACCTCGTCCCAGCTCCAGTGGCGGGTCCGACGGCTCGATGCGCGTGCCGGTGAGCGCGGCCAGGGGAGACGTCGGCAGGCGCATCACGTAGAACAGCCCGTCCGCGTCGATCGCGACCGACTCGTCGCGCTTGAGGAACCATCCGCGGACATTGGTCCGCACACGGCCGCGTCCGCCCGCTCCCCGGATGCGCAGCGGCTCGGGTTCGAGGCCCGCTGAGGCCGCCTGCGCCACGAAGTCGCGGATCAGTCCGGCGGCCACCCTGGACTGCCTGGCGCTCTCCTCGTCCGCGAGGCGAGCGCGCTCAAGCCGGGGGTCGACGCTCGGCTCAACCCCGTGGGACTCGTGCGCGCTCACCTCGGCGACGTGGATGGACCGGACGCGCTACTCGGCCGGGGTCTGGGGCCCCTTGCCCTCCGCGAGAGCCGCGGCCGCCGCGAGGGGGTTGTTGCCGAGCATGCCGCGCAGGTCGTCCAGGTAGCCCGTGATGGACTCGCGCTGACGGTTGAGGTCGTCGACCTCCTGCTGCGCGGTGGTGCGCTCGCGCTCCGCGTCGGCGACGGCCTCGGCGATGATCGACTCGGCGTGCGTGCGGGCGTCGGTGACGAGCTGGTCCGCGTTGGTGCGGGCATTCGACATCAGCGTGTTGGCGTGGGCATCGGCCTCCTGGCGCACGGTCTCCGAGCGCTCCAGGACGGACTCGAGCTTGGCCTCGGCCTCCTCGACGCGACGGTTCGCGTCGTCGACGAGCGAGGTGGTCTGCTCGACCGTCTCGGCGTGCCGTGCGGCGAACTCGCGCTCGGCCCCCTCGCGGCGGGTCGCGATCTCGATCTCGAGGTCCTCGCGGGTGCGGCGCGCCTCGTCGCGGGCGGCGTTGGCCTCCTCGGCCGCCGCTGCGAGGTCTGCCTCGGCCTGCTTGCGGGCGTCCTCGACGATGCGCTTGGCCTCCGCCTTCGCGGCGTTGGCCGCCGCCGTGGCGTCAGCGGCGGCGACAGCCTTGAGCTTCTCGGCGTCGTTGTCGGCGCTGGAGCGCGTCTGCGTGGCGTAGGCGTCGGCCTCGCCGCGCGCGGACTGCGAGTAGGCATCGGCCTCCTCGCGCAGCGCGGTCGAGTCGTTGTCGGCGTTGCGGCGCGTCTGCTCCGCGTAGGAGTCGACCTCGTCGCGCTTGGCCTGCGCCTCGGCGTCCGCGTCGCGGCGCTTCTGGGCGGCGTACGAGTCGGCCTCGCCGCGGGTCTGAGCCGAGTAGGCCTCTGCCTCGGACCGCAGCGCCTCGGCCTGATCGCGCGACTCTGTGGCCAGCGTCGCCGCATTCGTCTCGGCTGCGGCGATGAGTGCGGCCGCGCTGGTCTCGGCGGCAGCCGTGACCGATGCAGCGTGCTTGTCCGCGTCCGCGGTGACCGATGCGGCGCGCTTGTCGGCGTCCGCCTTCACGGCGTGCGCGTACGAGTCGGCGTCGCCACGGGTCTTGGCCGCATACTCGTCGGCGGCGTCCCTGAGCTCGACGGCGGCGGCCTCGGCCTCGCGCCTGATGCGCTGGGCCTCGCCCTTCGCCTGATCGCTCAGCTCGTCCGCCTGCCTGCGGGCCTCGTTCAGCGCAGTCTGGGCCTGCTCGCGCAGCGTGGCGGCGTCGGCTTCGGCGGTCGCGCGCAGGTC
>JAUIBG010000052.1 GCA_030428165.1 Actinomycetes bacterium | reverse complement strand
CTGCCCGGTCGCCGACCTCTGCCGCGAGCGCTCGCTCGACGCAAGGGAGCCGTTCGGAGTCTGGGGCGGCCTGAGCGAGGACGAGCGCTCGCAGATGCTCACCCGCCGCCGCCGCGCGGCGTAGCGTCAACCGCATCGGCCGCGGACGCCCGGTCGCCCGGTCGCGACCCGCGCTATTTGCACCCTGGTGGCGTTTCGGCACGCGGATTCCGCACCCACGGTGAAGATGGTGGGGAAGGCCACCGGAACAGGAGCGGTCGTGTCGTGGCGGCCGCCCGCTCGCCACCCGCATCGGCCCAGGACGCACGAAAGCCCCGGCACCCTCGCGGGGACCGGGGCTTTCGAGGACAGCTGGTTAGCCGACCACCGCGAGCAGGTCGCGGGCCGAGAGGATCAGGTACTCCTCTCCGGCGTACTTGACCTCGGTGCCTCCGTACTTGGAGTAGATCACCTTGTCGCCCACGGCGACGTCGACGGGAACGCGGTTGCCGTTGTCGTCGACGCGACCCGGACCCACTGCCACGACCTCGCCCTCCTGGGGCTTCTCCTTGGCGGTGTCAGGGATGACCAGGCCGGAGGCCGTGGTCTGCTCGGCGACGCCGGGCTTGACGACGACCTTGTCCTCGAGAGGCTTGATAGAGACCGACACTGCGGACCTCACCTTCTTCTTTCACGTATGGATGCCTGTGCTGCTCCACGTTCCTCGAACCGCGCCGTCGCGGGGGTCGCGGTCGGAGGGTCGTGGGCGCCCCGTGAGGGGCATGGTCAGATTAGCACTCAGCATCTCGGAGTGCTAACGGTCGCAGGCGCCTCCGCCCCAAGCGTTCGCTATGGGAGTATCGCGTCATGACCGATGCGCCCCCGGAGCTCACGCCCGAGGCCATCGAGGCGCTCGGGTCGCTGGGCGAGTACCGCGAGACCGATGCGCTCGCCGCCTCCACGCGCCTGCGCGCGACAGGACTGAGCCCCGAGACAGTCGCCGCCGTCCTCACCCAGGCGCGGCTGCGCGCCAAGGGGCGCGCCAAGTTCGGCGACGCGGCCGCCAGGATGCTCTTCACCCCGGCGGGACTCGAGCAGGCGACCCGTCCCCTCGTTGCGGACATGCATGCACGCCGGTACGTCGACGCCGGGGCGACCCACGTGGCCGATGCGACGTGCGGCATCGGCGCGGACGCCGCCGGGTTCGCGCGGGCCGGGCTGCGCGTGACGGCGTTCGACCTCGACCCGCACACCGCGGCAATCGCACGCCACAACCTGCGCGACCACGCCGGCGTCGAGGTGCGATGCGCCGACGGGCTGACCGGAGCACCCCTGACCGATGCCGACGCCGCCTTCGCCGATCCGGCCAGGCGCAACGAGCGCGGCCGCCGGCACCGCCTCGAGGACTACTCGCCGCCCATGCCCGACGTGCTCGCCCTGCGCGGCCGGTTCCCCGCGCTGGGCGTCAAGGTCGCGCCGGCGATCGAGCACGACCAGATCCCGGCCGATGCGGAGGCCGAGTGGGTGAGCGTCGACGGGACGGTCGTCGAGGCGGGACTGTGGTGCGGCCCGCTCGCCCGCACCACCGGTCACGCGGCGACTGTCGTGCGCGCGGGCACCGTGCACACTCTCACGGGATCGACGGACCGCGCCGATGCCGGCGAACTGGGAGACCACCTCGTCGAGCCTGACGGCGCCGTGATCCGCGCCGGGTTGATCGGCGAGCTGGCCGACCGCACGGGAGCGCACCTCATCGACCCGTCGATCGCCTACCTGACGTCGTCGGGGCCCGTGGACTCGCCGTTCGCGACCAGCTTCCGCATCCTGGACGAGCTGCCGTTCGCGCCCAAGGCCCTCGCGAAGGAGCTGCGCGCGCGGGGCATTGGCAGGCTCGAGATCAAGAAGCGAGGCGTCGACGTCACGCCGGAGGAGCTGCGGCCGCGGCTGAGGCTCTCAGGCGAGGGCGCCGCGACGATCGTGCTCACCCGCATCGGGCACACGCGTGTGACCCTGCTCGTCGAACGGGTCACCGGCTAGCGGCGCACGCCTCGTACGGCAGGTCGATCCCCACCGGCCAGGTGCCGGGCGCATCGGCGAAGCCCACGAGCATGTCGGCGAGCGCGGTGTAGGACCCGAAGGACCGCCCGTAGAGGCCCACGTAGGCGTCAGCGTCCACGGTCTCGAGCCACCAGGGCGCGTCCACCGCGACCACCACGTCGGCGTCGGACGCCCCCGAGAACCCGCGCGACAGGTGGATGTGGGTGCCGCTTCCGATCTCGACCCCAGCGGTGGCGAGCAGGTCGGCGAGCACCTCGCGCTCCCACGGGTTGCCACCGGTGATGTACGCGGACCCGGTCACCGGCGCGGCGCCGCAGTCGGCCGTCGCGAGGGTGAGCCCTGCGGCCGCCATCAGCTGGCCGTAGGTGGAGGGGTCGGGCTCCGCCGAGGGAGCGGCCGCCAGCTCCTGCTGCCAGCGGCCCAGGAGGATGACGCGCGCCGCGGCCTCGGTCAGGCGCTCGCGGGGCAGAGAGCCGTCGGCGATCGCGTCGACGAGGCCCTGCTTGGCCGCATACGGGTCCGTCGGGATCAGCAGCAGATCCGCTCCGGCCGCGAGAGCGGCGACCGCGACCTCGCCTGCCGTCCGCCCCTCGGTCACCGCGGCCATGTTCAGGCCGTCGGTCACGACCAGCCCGTCGAAGCCCATGTCCTGGCGCAGATAGGCGTACGCCTCCGGTGCCAGCGTCGCGGGCTGGTCCGACCACTCCTCGACCACGATGTGACCTGTCATGACGACGGGCGCGCCCGCGGCGATCGCCTCGGCGAAGGGGATGAGGTCGCGGGCCTCGAGCTCCGCCACCGTCGCCTGCTGCACGGGCAGGCCCACGTGCGAGTCGGTCGTCACCGACCCGTGGCCCGGGAAGTGCTTGACGACGGGCACGACGCCGGCCGCGAGCAGCCCGCGCGACGCTGCCACGACGGCCTCGGCGGCGCGGTGCGGGTCGTCGGACGCGGAGCGCGACCCGATCACCGGGTCCTGAGGGCCGATCGTCACATCGGCCACGGGCGCGAAGTCCATGGTGAATCCCAGGTCGACCATGCGCAGACCCATGGCGCCGAACGACTCGGCCACCCTGTCGGGGTCCTGCGCGGCACCGGCCGCCATGAACGACGGCAGGCTCGGCAGGACGTCGCTCAGTCGATCGACGGTGCCGCCCTCCTGGTCGACCGCGACGATCCCGCCCCAGTCCCCCGCGACCGTCTTGCGCACGGCCGAGGTGAGGATGCGGATGCGCTCCTCGGTGCCGGTGGCCTGACCGCGCAGCATCACGCCGCCGAAGCCCGCGGCCATGAGCGTCTTGAGGGCCTCGGGATCCGTCCCGCCGAAGTCGGGCATGATCACGAGCGCCGCGGCCTCGGCATCGGCCAGCTCCGCCGCGTCGGCGAGGGCCTCGTCCCACTGCGCGACGGTCGGCCCCCAGGCGAGGGCGGGCTCGGGCGTGGGTGACGGCGTCGCCGACGGCGTCGCGCCGGCAGTGGCCCCGGTAGGCGTGGCCACCGGGGTGGACGCGGTGGTCTCGGGTGCGGTCTGACCGCACGCCGCCATCAGGATCGCAAGCGCCGCGACGAGCGCACCGCCGCCGAGGCGACCACGGCGGCGGGAGGGCATCAGGCGGTGACGCTCGTCAGCGACATCGACGAGTCGACGCCCACGTCAAGCCGGCTGGCCTCGACGCCGGTGCGCGCGACCTTGGACCCCAGCGCGGCGATCATGGCGCCGTTGTCGGTGCAGAACCTCAGGGGAGGGATCCTCACGTCGAGGCCAGCAGCCTCACCGCGCGCGGCGATGAGGTCGCGCAGCTGGCTGTTGGCGCTGAAGCCGCCGCCCACCACGAGCGTGGTGACGCCGTGCTCGGCGCACGCGGCGATCGTCTTGGCGCTCAGCACATCGGCGACCGCGTCGGCGAACGAGGCGCACACATCGGCCACCGGGATCTCCTCGCCCGCGTCCTCGCGCGCCTCGATCCACCTGGCGACCGCGGTCTTGAGCCCGGAGAACGAGAAATCGTAGCGATGCTTCGCCATGTCCTTGGGAGCCGTGAGCGCGCGCGGGAACGGGATGGCCTGCGGGTTGCCCTCGCGCGCGAGCCTGTCGACGTGGGGGCCGCCGGGATACGGCAGGCCGAGCAGCCGGCCGACCTTGTCGAACGCCTCCCCCGCCGCGTCGTCGAGGGTGTGCCCCAGCTCGGTGACGGTCGCGCCGGAGTCCTCGAAGAGCAGCAGTGAGGTGTGGCCGCCCGACACGACGAGGGCCATGGTGCGCTCGGGGAACTCGCCGTGGACCAGCTCGTCGACCACCGCGTGGCCGATGACGTGGTTGACGCCGTACAGCGGCTTGCCGAGCGCCACGGCGAGCGCCTTCGCGGCGGCGGTGCCGACAGTGAGCGAGCCGACGAGTCCCGGACCGGTCGCCACCGCGACAGCGTCAACGTCGTCGAGGGTCGCACCGGCCTTGTCGAGGGCGGCTGTCAGGGTCGGCAGGAAGGCCTGGAGGTGCGCACGCGAGGCGACCTCCGGGACGATGCCGCCGAAGCGGGCGTGCTCGTCCATGGACGAGGCCGTGACGTCGGCGAGCAGCTCGGTTCCGCGCACGAGCGCGACTCCGGTCTCATCGCAGGTGCTCTCAATGCCGAGGACGAGGGGTTCCACGTGCTCCAGAGTAGTCGGCGGAGCTGGGCATCGTCCGCTCCTGGACGGCTACGGGATGAAGGTGCGGCCGCCCTTGCGGCGCTCCTCGGGAGCCACGACGGCGCGCATCACCAGCGCGTCGGTGCCCTCGGGCTGGTAGTACTTCTCGCGCACCCGCACGTCCTTGAAGCCGAACTTCCGGTACAGCAGGATCGCGGCCCGGTTCGTGACGGCCACCTCGAGCCAGACGTCGCGCTCTCCACGCGCCCGCGCCGCCACGAACATGTCGTCGATCAGCGCACGGCCGATGCCACGGCGCCGGTGGGCGTCGTCGATCGCGACGTTCATGAGGTGGAACACGTCGCCGTCCGGGCCCCACACGGCGTAGCCGGCCCGCTCGCCGTCCCACTCGGCGCAGCGGTAGTCCCGCAGCCCCAGGGCGAAGTCCTCGCGGATCAGCGCCTCCGACCATGCGCCGGCGCCGAACAGCTCGACCTCGAGGGCCGCCATCCACGCCAGGTCGTCCTCGGTGAAGTCGCGGATCGTGATGATGCTCATGCGCGGTCCTGCGTCACGGGCGCGGGGCGCCGTGCACGTCGGGCCGGCGCAGGTACAGCGGCTCGAGCGGGAAGTCGGCGATGCCCTCGGCGCTGTCGCGGCGCCACACGGCGACGAGGTCCGCTGCCGCCAGGGCCGCCGCCTCGCCGTCGAACGCGTCCGGGTACAGGGAGACTCCAGCGCCTACGACCCCTCCAGGGATCGGCACATCGTGCGGACGGTCCACGGCGGGCCCCTCGACCCTGCGCCCGCCCTCGTACCTGGCCCAGTAGACCTCGTGGCGCCGCGCATCGGTCACGACCGTGGCGTCTGCATGGCGAAGACCGATGCCGTCCAGCGAGCACACGCCGTGCACCTCGACGCCCCAGGCGTGGCCCAGGGTCGCGGCGGTGACGAGGCCCACCCGCAGTCCGGTGAACGGCGCGGGTCCGGTGCCCACGACGATCGCCTCGGGCCGCTCTCCCGCGGCCTCGACGATGCGCTGCACCATGGGTGCCAGCAGCTCGGCGTGCGAGCGCGGCGCGTCGAAGGCCTCGGCCGCGAGGACCGTGCCGTCGTCGGCGACCGCAGCGGCGCTGATCGCGGCGGAGGTGTCGAGAGCGAGGATCACGCGTCCCACCCTAGGCCGAGCTCGACGCCGAGCCAGCGCGGCCCGACCTCCTCAATCGTGACGATGCGGGTGCCGGCGTCGGGCTGCTCGAGGTCGACCTCACCGCCGCGCTCCCTGTCGATCGACACCTTGAGGTAGCTCTCCGCGAGCTGCTCGGCGGTGCCAGAGCCCCATTCGACGACCGTGACAGCCTCATCGACGGACGCGTCGAGGTCCAGGTCGTCCAGCTCCTCGAGCGAGTTCAGGCGGTAGGCGTCGACGTGCACGAGCGGCAGTCCACCCTCGGCCGCCTTGTGCGTGCGGGCGATGATGAAGGTGGGGCTCGCGACCTGGCCCGAGACGCCCAGCGCTTCACCGAGTCCCTGCGTGAACGTGGTCTTGCCGGCCCCCAGGCCGCCGTCGAGGATCACCAGGTCGCCAGCCGTGAGCGAGGAGGCGAGCTCTCCCGCGAGCGAGCGCATCTGCTCGGCCGTCTCGATGCGCAGGCGTGCGCCGGTCATGCGGTCTCCTCCGTCGTGGCGTCCTGGGCCGCGTCCTTGTGCCGCAGCCCGCCGAACCGGCACACGATCTCGTAGTCGATGGTGCCGACGGCGTTCGCCCACTCGCGCGCGGACGGGCCGCCGGGGCCGATGAGGGTGACGGTGTCGCCAGCCGCCACCTCGAAGCCTGGGCCCACGTCGACGACGAACTGGTCCATGCAGACGCGGCCCGAGATCCTGAACCGGCTGCCGCCGATCGCCACCTCTGCGCTGTTGCCGCCCGCACGGAACACGCCGTCGGCGTATCCCGCGGTGACGAGCGCGAGCCTGGTGTCCTCGGACGTCGTGTACTCGTGGCCGTAGGAGACTCCGGTGCCTGCCGGCACGTCCTTCACCTGACCCACGGAGGACAGCACCCGCATCGCGGGCGTGAGGCCGAAGTCGTCGCCCGCGGGGTCGTCGACCGGCGCCAGGCCGTAGACGGCGATGCCGGGGCGCACCACGTCGAAGTGCAGGTCGGGACGCGTCAGCGTCGCCGCCGAGTTGGCGAGGTGGCGGACCTCGAGGGCGATCCCGTGGCCCTCGATCACCGCGAGCGCCTCGCGGAAGACCCCGGCCTGCCGATCGATCGTCTCGTGACCCGGCGCGTCCGCGAGCGCGAAGTGGGACCACGCGCCCACGACGGCCACGGCATCGGCCTGAGCGGCGAGCGCCTCGAGCAGTGCGGGAAGGGCCTCGGGCCTGACGCCCTCGCGCCCCAGCCCCGTGTCGATGCAGACGTGCACACGCGCGACCTTCCCGGCCTCGCGCGCCGCGGCGGCGATCGGGGCGAGCTGGGCTGAAGTCGAGACGGAGACGTCGACGTCGTGGGCGATGAGGTCGAGCGCGGGGACCTCGGGGCCGTACAGCCAGGTGAAGATGCGCCCGTGGTCCCCGGCGGCGCGCAGCTGCAGCGCCTCGGACGGTTGCGCAACGCCCAGCCAGGACGCGCCTCCGGCACGCGCGGCCGCGGCCGCTGGCACGAGCCCGTGGCCGTAGGCGTCGGCCTTGACGATCGCCATCACTTGGGCGGTCGGGGCATGCTCGCGCAGCACCTCGACGTTGCGCTGGATCGCGTCGTAGTCCACGACGACCTGGATGCGGCTCATGACCCTCCCTCGGCGATGACCACGGCGACCGCCACGCCGGCGTCGTGCGTGATCGACAGGAACAGCGTGTCGGCGCCCAGCTCGGCCATCCTGGCCGCGACCGTGCCGGTGGCCTCGAGCCGCGGCTGCCCGCCGGGCTCGCTCACCACCTCGACATCGTGCCAGCCCAGGCCCACCGGGGCGCCCAGGGCCTTCGCGAGCGCCTCCTTCGCGGCCCATCGGCCCGCGAGCGACTGCACGGGAAGGGTGCGCTCCGACTCCGTGAACACGCGCTCGAGCAACGCCGGGGAGCGGAACACCGCCTCCTCGAAGCGCTCGAGCGCCACCACGTCGACGCCGAGTCCGCGCACGCCCATCAGCGCCGCCTACTCGACCGTGACGGACTTGGCGAGGTTGCGCGGCTGGTCCACGTCGTAGCCCTTGGCCTGCGCCAGCTCGAGCGCGAAGATCTGCAGCGGGATCACCTGCAGCAGCGGAGTCATGAGCGTCGGGGCCGCCGGCACGTAGAACACGTGGTCCGCGTTCTGCGCGGCGACCTCGTCGCCCTCCTCGGCGATCACGAGGGTCTTGGCGCCGCGTGCCTTGACCTCCTGGATGTTGGACAGCACCTTCGAGTGCAGCTCGGCGCGTCCACGCGGGCTCGGCAGCACGATGAAGACGGGCTGGCCGGGCTCGATCAGGGCGATCGGGCCGTGCTTGAGCTCGCCTGCCGCGAACCCCTCGGCGTGGATGTACGCGAGCTCCTTGAGCTTGAGCGCGCCCTCGAGCGCGATCGGGAAGCCCACGTGCCGACCCAGGAACAGCACGGTGCGCTCGTCGACGAGGTCCTTGGCGACCTGACGCACGGGCTCGGACTCGTCGATCACGCGCTGCAGCTTGGCCGGCATCTCCTCGAGCTGGTCCAGCAGGGCGTCGATCTCGTCGGGGTACTTGTTGCCGCGCAGCTGGGCGAGGTAGATGCCCAGCAGGAACGCGGCCGTGATCTGCGCGACGAAAGCCTTGGTGGAGGCCACTGCGATCTCGGGGCCCGCTCGGGTGTAGAGCACCGCATCGGCCTCGCGGGCGATCGTGGAGCCCTGGGCGTTGACGATCGCGATCGTCGGCGCGCCCTGACGCTGCGCGTAGCGCACGGCCATCAGGGTGTCCATGGTCTCGCCGGACTGCGAGACCGCGACGACGAGCGTGCGGATGCCCACGATGGGGTCGCGGTACCTGAACTCGTGCGCGAGCTCGACCTCGACCGGGATGCGCGTCCAGTGCTCGATCGCGTAGCGGGCGACCATGCCGGCGTATGCGGCGGTGCCGCACGCGATGATGATGATCTTGTCGATCGAGCTCAGGACGTAGGGGTCGATGATGCCGCCGTCGAGGACCAGCCTGCCCTGGTCGTCCATGCGGCCCTTGAGGGTGTCCGCGACCGCCGTGGGCTGGTCGTGGATCTCCTTGTCCATGAAGCTGTCGAACCCGCCCTTCTGGGCGCGCTCCGCGTCCCACTCCACGCGGAACGGCTCGCGCTCGATCGGGTTGCCAGCGGCGTCGAACACCTCGACGCCCTCCTTGGAGATGCGGACCACCTCGTCCTGACCCAGCTCGATAGCGTCGCGGGTGTAGTCGATGAACGCCACGACGTCCGAGGCGAGGAACGCCTCGCCGTCGCCCAGGCCCGCGACCAGCGGCGAGTTGCGGCGCGCACCCACGACGATGTCGGGCTCGAGCGCGTCGATCGCCAGGAGCGTGAACGCGCCCTCGAGGCGCTTCGCGACGGAGCGCATCGCGGTGGCGAGGTCGGCGCCGTTCAGCACCTCCCTGGCGATGAGGTGCCCGGCGACCTCGGTGTCGGTGTCGCTGAGGATCTCGATGCCCTCGGCGAGCAGCTCGTCGCGCAGCACGGCGTGGTTCTCGATGATGCCGTTGTGGATCACTGCCACACGGCCGCCTGCGGCGAGGTGCGGGTGCGCATTCGCGTCGGTGGGGGCGCCGTGGGTCGCCCACCTGGTGTGGCCGATGCCGATGGTCGACTCGGGCAGCGGGCGCTCGGCGAGCTGCTTCTCGAGGTTGACGAGCTTGCCCGCCTTCTTGGCGAGCGCCACGGCGTCATGCCCCGGCGTGGCCACCGCGATTCCGGCGGAGTCGTATCCGCGGTACTCGAGGCGGCTGAGGCCGGCCAGGACGACGTCCCGCGGCCGGCTGGAGGGCGCGCTTGCGCCCACGTATCCGACGATCCCACACATGCGGTGAAGTCTACGGCGGCGCGTGGGGCGTCCGCTGATGCGCTTAAATGGCGGGGTGTCGTCGCCAGCCACGCAGGAGCCCTCGCCGTTCCTGACCTTCGGCCGCAATGAGTGGGCCGCGCTGGCCGACTCGACCCCGCTGCCGCTCACCGAGTCCGACATCGACCGGCTCCGCGGACTGGGCGATCCCATCGACCTCGCCGAGGTGGACCGCGTCTACCGCCCGCTGTCGCGGCTGCTGGATCTGTACTCGTCCGCCATCGGCAGCCTTCACAGCGCCTCGACCGAGTTCCTCGGCGAGACCACGAGGCGGACGCCGTTCATCATCGGCATCGCGGGGTCGGTGGCCGTCGGCAAGTCGACGACGGCGCGCCTCCTGAAGACGCTGCTGTCGCGCTGGCCCCGCTCGCCCAGGGTCGAGCTGATCACCACCGACGGCTTCCTGCTGCCCAACGATGAGCTGGCCAGGCGCGGGATCATGGACCGCAAGGGCTTCCCCGAGTCCTACGACCGCCGAGCGCTGCGGCGCTTCATCGCGACCATCAAGTCGGGCGCGGACCAGGCGACCGCGCCGGTGTACTCGCACCTCACCTACGACATCGTGCCGGGCGAGACGCAGGTGGTGCAGCGTCCCGACATCCTCATCGTCGAGGGGCTCAACGTGCTGCAGCCGGCTGCGCCGCGCGACGCGACCGCGCTGGCCGTGAGCGACTACTTCGACATGTCGATCTACGTCGACGCCGCGGCCACCGACGTCAAGAAGTGGTACATCGACAGGTTCCTGGCATTCCGCTCCGGAGCGTTCGCGAACCCCGACTCGTACTTCCACGCGTACTCGCAGCTCACGGACGCGCAGGCGATCGCGAGGGCCTCGCAGATCTGGGACTCGATCAACCTGCCCAACCTCGTGCAGAACATCCGGCCCACGAGATCGAGGGCGACGATCATCCTGCGCAAGGGCTCCGATCACCGCATCGAGCGCGTGATGCTGCGCAAGCTCTAGGCCCCACCGGACCCACGGCCCCCACCGGACCCACGGCCCCCACCGGAAGTGGTGAGTTCCGCGCGCCTCTGCGGCGTGTCGCGCGCGGAAGTGGTGAGTTGTTCGCAGCGCAGCGGGACAGGGCGTGCCACGCGAGGACTCACGTCGCCGCCAACGGCACGCGGTCCCGTCACGGCGACGGCGTCAAGAACTCACCACTTCGGTCTGCGACACACCGCAGCACCGTCAACAACTCACCAATTCCCGTTGGGGGGGCTTCCTGGCCACCATCGTGAAGGTGCACGGGATCATGGCCTCCTCGTCACCGGGGAAGGCAAAGTTCCCGTCGCCGAGATCGACCATCCGCTCCGCGAACCGCCACGGCAGCGTGCGCCCCTCCCCCAGGTACTCCAGCGCCAGCCCGGCACCCGTGAGCGCCTGGGCGACCTCCGACAGCGCGTGCGGAAACTCGAAACTGCGAGGGCTCGCGACGACGCCGTCGCCCGCGTAGGTCGCGGCGTCGTAGGTGTCGAGCGCCTCGCCGGTCGCGAAGTACGGGAACCGCACCAGCGGCGCCTCGTCGTCGTCGTGCAGGGTGTAGAGCATCGGGTGGCCGTCGCGGATGTAGAACACTCCCCCGTCCGCGAGCAGCCCGGCGATCTGCGCCGCCCAGCGGTCCAGGTCCTCGAGCCAGCCGATCGTGCCGATCGACGTGTACACCACGTCGTACGTCACCGGTCCCAGCTGCGCGGTGACGGCGGCTCGCGCGTCGAGCACGTCCGTCTCCACCCACGTGGCGTCGATCCCGAGCCGCTCGCCAAGTGCGGACGCGGCTGCGAGCGCCGGCGCGGAGAAGTCCACCCCGGTCACGGAGGCGCCGGCCCGCGCGAGCGACACCGTGTCGGAGCCGATGTGGCACTGCAGGTGGGCGAGCGTGAGCCCCTCGAGGCTGCCGCCGCGGATGAAGGCCGTGAGCACCGGCAGGTCGTCGCGGACCACGGAACTGACATGATCGGGGTCCTCCGCGAAGCGCTCCAACCCGTACGCCTCGACGTGGAGCGCGACCCTGCTGTCCCAGTTGGCGCGGTTGGCGTCGCGGGCGTCGTCCCACCCGATCCGCGTGCGCGAGATCTCGACCATGGAGCCGAGGCTAGCGGGCGTCGCTATCCTTCGACACGGCGGCGCTCGACTCCTCGACACCGTCGGCCCCGAGGGACCCGGCGTCGTCGAGGTGGTGCGAGGCCCGGCGCTCGGCGACGCGCTCGCGCAGCGGCGGGCGCACCTCGATCTGGCCTGTCTTGATGCCCTCGTCGATCTCCTGCGCGAGGTCGGGCAGATCGGGGTTCGTGAGGCCGAACCAGCCCAGGATGCGGTCCACGAGCAGGCCCACGACGATGCCTCCGGTGACCCCGATGACGATCGACAGGAGCAAGTTGTGGCTGAAGGCCTCGCCCGCGAGCGTCCCGAGGCCGATGCTCCACAGCGCCCAGATGCCCGCCGCCACGGCGCTCACGCCGCGGAAGCGCGGGTACGGGTAACGCAGCGCGCCGGCGGTGAGGTTGACGGCCAGCCTGCCCATCGGGACGAAGCGCGCGGCGATGATGAAGGTGGTGCCGGACTTCTCGAGCCTGCGCTCGGCCCAGACCAGCGTGCGCTGACCACGCTCGCCCTGGAACATTCGATGCTTGCGGACGTCGAACTTGCGACCGAACCAGTAGGCGAGCTGGTCTCCGCACCAGGCCCCGGCCGCGCCGGCGAAGAAGAGGACCGGAAGCCACCAGGCGCTGGCATGCGCGATCGCGGAGGCGCCGGCGATGAGCACGGACTCGGACGGGACCACGGGGAAGATCGCGTCGACGCCGGCGAAGACGAAGACGCCCAGATAGAACCATGGGGAGTCGACCAGCGTGAGCGCCCAGTCCTGCAGCACCGAGTTCAGGTGCAGCAGAACGTCGAGCCAGTCGGTAGTCACGTACGTTGCCTCCCCAGCGGCCCCCAGCCGCTACCCCTCCACTATGGATCCGCGACGCGTCCACCGCCATGGGGGTTCACCCGGATTGACGCATGGGGGTCCTCCCCCGTTCCGCGTTTCCCTCAGGCTTTGCCGAACCGATACACAGCGCCGATGCCGGTGCCGGCTAGAGGACCAGCCTCTCCTCGACGACGCGGGCCAGGTGGCCGGCGTGGGACTCGGCGAGCTCCTGGGTGGGCGCCTCCACCATCACTCGCACCATGTCCTCGGTGCCGGACGGGCGCAGCAGCACGCGGCCCGAGGAGCCGAGCTCCTTGCGGACGGCGGCGAGCGCCTCCTGCAGGGGGCCGTCGGTCTGGACGCGGGAGCGGTCGGCCCCGCGGACGTTGATGAGGATCTGAGGAAGCGTGTCGATCGACGAGGCGAGCGAGTGGAGGCTCCCGCCCGCACGGATCAGCGACGCGGTCAGCAGCGCCGTGAGGATGCCATCGCCGGTGGTGGCGTAGTCCGCGACCACCACGTGGCCCGACTGCTCCCCTCCCAGGCTGTAGCCGGCCTCACGCATGGCCTCGAGGACATAGCGGTCACCCACCGCCGTCTCGATGATGTTCACGCCCGCCGCCGTCATCGCCTGGTGCAGGCCCAGGTTGCTCATCACGGTCGCCACGAGCGTGTCGCGGTAGAGGGTGCCGGCGTCCTTCATCGCGATCGCGAGCAGGCCCATCAGGTGGTCGCCGGAGACCTTGGTGCCGGTGTGGTCCGCGGCGAGGCAGCGGTCAGCGTCGCCGTCCCAGGCGAATCCCGCATCAGCCCCGGCCGCCGTCACGGCGTCGCACAGGCTCTGGAGGTGGGTCGAGCCGGCGTTCTCGTTGATGTTGGTGCCGTCGGGCTCGGCGTTGATCACGGTGACCGTGGCGCCCGCCTCCTCGAGCGCACGCGGGCCCACCGCGCTAGCGGCGCCGTTGGCCGCGTCGACGACGAGGTGCAGCCCGTCGAGCGGGAGGTCCCTGCCGGAGAAGTCCCTGACCGCTGCGAGCACGTGGGCGACGTAGTCGTCGGCGGCGCGATGCGACTGCGCGATCGTGCCAACGGCGGCGCCGGTGGGCCGGCTCCACTCCTCGCCGAGGCGCGCCTCGATGGCCTCCTCGACCGAGTCGTCCAGCTTGTGGCCGCCGCGGGAGAAGAACTTGATGCCGTTGTCGGGCATGGGGTTGTGCGAGGCGGAGATCACCACGCCAAGGTCGGCGCCGGTGTGCGCCGTCAGATACGCGACAGCGGGCGTCGGCAGGACCCCGAGATCGAGGACGTCGACGCCCGCTGAGGCGAGCCCAGCGCACACGGCGCTGGAGAGGAACTGTCCGGAGACACGGGTGTCGCGTCCGACCACGGCCACGGGGCGCCGCCCCGCGAACTCGCCGCGCTCGGCGAGCTCGTGGGCGGCCGCCACCGCGAGGTCGAGCGCGAGCTCGGCCGTGACGGCGCGATTAGCCAGTCCGCGCACCCCGTCGGTGCCGAACAGCCCCATCGGGTACTGCTAGCGCTTCGAGTACTGCGGCGCGCGGCGGGCCTTCTTAAGACCTGCCTTCTTGCGCTCGACGGCGCGGGCGTCGCGGGTCAGGAAGCCAGCCTTCTTGAGCGCCGGGCGGTTAGTCTCGACGTCGATCTCGTTCAGTGCTCGCGAGACGCCAAGGCGGACGGCGCCGGCCTGGCCGGAGGGGCCACCGCCGGTGACGTTGACGTGCACGTCGAACTTGCCCTCGATGTCGAGCAGCACGAACGGCGAGTTGGCGATCTGCTGGTGCACCTTGTTCGGGAAGTAGTCCTCGATGGTACGGCCGTTGATCGTCCAGACGCCGGTGCCGGGCACCAGGCGGACGCGGGCGATGGCCTCCTTGCGACGGCCGAGGCCGGCGCCGGGCTCGATCGCGGACTGACCCTTGCCGCGCTCGGGCGCGGTCTCGGTCGTGTACTCGGTCGGAGTGTCGGTCGCTTCAGTGGTCACGTTGTGTCCTCGTGTCCCGGTCGCTACTGCGCGACCTGAGTGATGTCGAACGCCTTGGGCTGCTGCG
>JAUIBG010000214.1 GCA_030428165.1 Actinomycetes bacterium | reverse complement strand
CCATCAAGACGCTCAAGGAGAACGCCTCGGGCAACGAGACCTTCCTCAAGCGCTTCGAGAACGAGGCGACCAACGCGTCCGGCCTCGACCACCCGTCGATCGCGCAGGTGCGGGACTTCGGCGTCGACGACCGAGTGGCGTACCTCGTCATGGAGCTGGTCGACGGCGTGCCTCTGTCCTCAATCCTCGAGCGCGAGCGCACCCTGGACGAGGCGCGCCTGGTGCACCTCCTGATCGCGACGTGCGGCGGACTCCAGGTGGCCCACGACGCCGGCGTGATCCACCGCGACGTCAAGCCGGGCAACCTGCTGGTGACCGGCGACGACGAGGTGAAGATCACCGACTTCGGCGTCAGCCGCAGCACCGACCAGACCACGCTGACCGCCACGGGCATGGTGATGGGCACCGCCCAGTACCTGGCGCCGGAGCTCGCTCTAGGCAAGCCGGCGACCCCCGCATCGGACCTGTACGCGCTGGGCATCGTGGCCTACGAGTCGGTCGTGGGCAAGCGCCCCTTCACAGCGGCCACGCCGGTGGACATCGCGATCGCTCACGTCAACGAGAAGGTGCCGCCGCTGCCCGACCACGTGAGCCCCGACCTTGCGGCGGTCATCATGACGCTGCTCGACAAGAACCCGCGGAGGCGGCCCCGCAGCGCGGCCCGTCTGGCCGAGCAGCTCGGGCAGGTCAGGCTCGCAGGGAACGAGCGTCCGGAGTTGCCGGCGGCCGATGCGCCGCGGGCTCGGAGGATGCCTCCGTCGATCGCTCCGAAGGAGCATCGGCCCAGGCCCGATATAGATTCCAATTCGGCAAACGGGCCGAATGGAAGGTAAGGCGATGCCACAATGGTCGCAACTTTCATTGAGCACACCCTGAGGCGAGGATGAACGACAACACCAGACTGCTGGCCGGCCGGTACGAACTCGGCGACCTGATCGGCCGTGGTGGCATGGCGGAAGTCCACGTCGGCTACGACACTCGCCTGGGGCGCACCGTCGCCATCAAGGTGCTGCGCGCCGACCTCGCCAGGGACCCCTCCTTCCAGACGCGCTTCCGTCGCGAGGCGCAGGCCGCCGCAGGCCTCAACCACCCCTCGATCGTCGCCGTCTACGACACCGGCGAGGACGTCGTCGACCACTCGGGCCACCCGACGCCGTTCATCGTCATGGAGTACGTCGAGGGCCACACGGTCCGCGACATCCTCAAGGGCGACGTCGCCGCCCCGATCGACGAGGCGGTGGAGATCGTCTCCGGCGTGCTGCTCGCCCTCGAGTACGCGCACAACGCTGGCCTGGTGCACCGCGACATCAAGCCTGCCAACGTCATGCTGACGCCCACCGGCGCCGTCAAGGTCATGGACTTCGGCATCGCCCGCGCGATGGCCGATGTCGACCGGACGATGACGCAGACGCAGGCCGTCGTCGGCACCGCGCAGTACCTCTCCCCCGAGCAGGCGCGCGGCGAGAACGTCGACTACCGCTCCGACCTGTACTCCGCCGGCTGCCTGCTCTTCGAGCTGCTCGCCGGTCGCCCGCCGTTCATCGGCGACTCCCCCGTCTCCGTCGCCGTCCAGCACGTGCGCAACGAGCCGCCGCGACCCTCGGAGTACGCCTCCGACGTGCCGCCCGAGCTCGACCAGGTGTGCCTGCGCGCACTCGCGAAGGACCGCGACAAGCGCTACGCGACCGCGCAGGAGTTCCTTGCGGACCTGCGCGCCGCGATGTCCGGCGCCCCGCTCGCCCCCGACACCGGCGCCATCCCCGTCGCGGGAGCAGCGGCCGCGCTCGGAGCCGGCGCGCTGCTCGCCGGCGGCGCGGCAGCGGCCGCGAACGCCGACGGACTCGAGGACGGCGACGCCACTCAGGTGATGGGCGAGGAGGGCGGCACCGCCGTCATGCCCACCCAGCAGTGGGGTGCCGTGGGCGCGGCCGGTGCCGCGGGAGTGCCGGGATCGATCCCCCCGCCGCAGACCGGCTCGATCGCCGTCACGGATGAGGAGGAGGTCGAGGACGACCCCGACGCCACTCGCAGGAAGATCCTCCTGTGGGGCGGCCTGGGCGTCGCGGCCCTCATCATCCTGGGCATCATCATCGGCCTCATCGCGACCTCGGGGGGCGGCTCGGACGCTTCCCCCAGCCCGACCGTCAGCGCCACCCCCATCCCCACCGACGTGGTCGGCATGGAGGAGGACGAGGCCAGGGCGCTGCTCGAGGAGCTGGGCTTCGTCGTCGAGACGCGCACTGAGGCGAGCGCCGACGTCGAGGCAGGCCTCGTCATCGGCACCGAGCCGGAGGCGGGCACCTCGGCCGAGATCGGCTCCACCGTGACGCTCATCGTGTCCGGCGGACCCGACATCATCGCGATCCCCGACGTCGAGGGCTACGAGGAGGCGCAGGCCACCGAGATCCTCGAGGAGCTCGGGCTCACCGTGCGGATCGAGGAGTCGACGTCCCCCACGATCGAGCAGGGCCGCGCCGTCGGCACCGAGCCGGCCGTGGGCGAGGAGGTCGAGCCCGGCAGCACCGTGACTCTGCTGATCTCGAACGGCAAGGTCGACCTGCCTGACCTCACCGGTGGAGACGAGGCCGAGGCCCGCGCCACCCTGAGCGAGTTGAGCCTCACTCCTGACGTGTCATACGTCGAGACAGGCGAGGCCGACCCCGGCACCGTGCTCGACCAGACGCCAGCCGCCGGCGAGGTGGCGCAGAAGTCCACCGTGCGGCTGGTGGTCGCGCAGGCGGTACAGAACGTCACCGTGCCGAACGTCGTGGGCTTCACCTCGACCGCGGCGCAGACGGCGCTCACGTCCGGCGGACTCGGCTATCAGTACGGCGCGGACGCCTACTCGAACACTGTGACCGCGGGAAGCATCGTCTCCCAGGACATCCCCGCGGGCACCAGGG
>JAUIBG010000213.1 GCA_030428165.1 Actinomycetes bacterium | reverse complement strand
CATCCCGACCTACGTCGCCGCCGTCGTCGCCGGCCCCTACGCCGTCGCCGAGGGGACGCTCCACAGCAAGAAGGGCGACATCAAGGCGAGGGTGTTCGGCCGCCTCGCCGCGCACCTCGACGCCGACGAGATGATCGGCACCGTCCAGAAGGGCATCGACCTCTACGAGGAGAAGCTCGGCATCCCCTACCCGTACGAGAAGTACGACCAGGTCTTCGCCCCCGAGTTCAACCTGGGCGCGATGGAGAACGTGGGCTGCGTCACCTTCTCCGAGGACCGTCTGGTCTTCCGCTCCAAGCCCACCGACGCCCTGCGCGAGGCCCGCACCAACGTCGTCCTCCACGAGCTCGCCCACATGTGGTTCGGCAACCTCGTGACGATGCGCTGGTGGGACGACCTGTGGCTCAACGAGTCCTTCGCCGAGTTCATGGGCGCCTACGCCACCACGACCGCCACCGACTGGACCGATGCCTGGGTCACCCACACCGCCGGCCGCAAGTCGACCGCCTACGTCCAGGACCAGTGGCCGTCCACCCACCCGATCGTCGCCGACGTCCCCGACACCGACGCGACCGTCTCCGCCTTCGACATGATCACCTACGCGAAGGGCGCCTCGGCGCTTCGCCAGCTGGTCGAGTTCATCGGCGAGGACGCCTTCTTCGCCGGCACCGCCGCCTACCTGACCAAGCACAGCTGGAGCAACGCGACCCTGGCCGAGTACCTGCACGAGCTCGAGGTCGCCTCAGGCCGCGACCTGCAGCGCTGGGCCGAAGTGTGGCTCGAGTCGGCCGGCCCGTCCACCCTGACCCCGGAGGTCACCTGGGGCGACGGCGGCGAGATCACCTCGCTCGCGATCCTCCAGGAGTCCGCCGTGCTGCGCCCGCACCGCCTGCGGGTGGCCGGATACGCGATGGCCGATGCCGGGCTTGCCCCCGCGTGGAGCCTCTCGCAGGAGGTCGACGGCGAGCGCACCGAGGTGCCCGAGGCGGTCGGCAGGCGCGCCGACCTGCTGCTGATCAACGACGGCGACCTCACCTACGCGAAGGTGCACCTCGACGAGCGCTCCCTGCGCTCCGTCGCGTACATCGCCGAGCTCGACGGCGCGATGCCGCTCGCACTCGTCCTCGACAGCCTCTGGCACGCCGCCCGCGACGGCCTGATCCCGGCGCAGGACTACATCGCCGCCGTGCTGGACGCCATGCCCGTGATGACCAACTCGGCCACCCTCGAGTCGCATGCCAGGACGCTGACCGTCGCACTGACGACCTCGGTGGCCCCCGAGCGCCTCGAGGCCGTCGCCATCGACGCGGCCGAGCGGCTGAAGGAGATCGTCGAGGAGGCCGCCCCCGGCTCCGACCTGCAGCTCCAGGCCCTCAAGGCATTCGCCAAGGTGGCGCGCACCGTTCCCCAGGCCGAGCTCCTCGCCGGGGTCCTCGACGGCGACGTCGAGCTGGTCGGGCTCGAGCTCGACCAGGACCTGCGCTGGGACCTCATGTACGGGCTGGCGGCCGCCGGAGGGGCCGGCATCGAGGACCGCATCGCGGCGGAGCTGGACCGGGACCCCGGCGCCATGGGCATCCGCCGCGCCGCGGGAGCGCGCGCCGCGATCGGCACTCCTGAGGCCAAGGTCGCCGCCTGGGACACCCTCATGGCTGGCCCCTCGAACGCGACCCAGTACGAGATCGCGCGCGGCACGATCCACGTCACCGATCCCGCGCTGCTGGCCGCCATGTGGGAGCGGATGACCGCGGAGCTCGACGACTACTACGCCGCGAACGCCGGCTGGGTGGGCTCGCGCGTGCTGCAGGGCCTCATGCCGGTGATGCTCGCGGGACGCGTGGACATCGCACCCGTGCTCGAGTCGTGGCTCGAGGCGGGCGACAAGCCCGACGTCCTGCGGAAGATCGTCTCGGAGACGCTGTTCGAGGTGAACAGGGCGCTGACCGCGCAGCAGGTGCTGTAGCCCGCCTGAGCTGGCGCGGGGCGTCCGGCGCGGGGCGTCTAGCCCCGCGCCTCCCTGACCGCGGCGAAGAGCCGCTGGGCCCGCGGGGTGTCGAACAGGTCGTCGAGCATGACGGCCTGGCCCTCACCGTCGCACAGCGGCACCCTCCAGTTCGGGTACTCCTTGTGGGTGCCTGGCATGTTCTGCGCGCGGCGGTCGCCGGTGGCATCGGTCAGCGTCACGGCCATGAGCGCGGCCGGCGTGTAGAGCGCGTACTGGTTGAGGCCGGCAATGAGCGTCTCGTCGTCGGCGCCCTCGGGAACGATGCCGCGCGACGTCAGCGCCTCGATCACCGTCTCGCGCTCGCGCGCCGCCTCGGCCCGCACCTCTTCGGGGTCGTCGAGCAGGCCAAGCTCCTCGCGCAGGGTGACGTGCTCCCCCGCCAGGTACGCGGCGTTGGGCGGCAGGTCGTGCACCGTCACCGACACGAGCACGTCGCGTCTGAAGCTCTCGGGGGCCTTTGGCCTCCCGTCCTCCTTCTCGAACCACACCACCTGGGTGCCCAGGATGCCGCGGGAGTTGAGGTAGTCGGTCACGCCGTCGGGCAGGGTGCCCAGGTCCTCGCCGATGATCACCGTGCCGGAGCGCTGCGCCTCGAGCGCCAGGATGCCGATGAGCGCCTCGTGGTCGAACGACACGTACGCGCCGTCGGCCGGCGACGCTCCGTTGCGGATCCACCACAGCCGGAACAGCCCGAGGATGTGGTCGATCCTCACCGCGCCCGCGTGCCGCATCACGTTGCGCAGCAGGTCCCTGAACGGCAGGTAGGCGACCTGCTCGAGCGCGCGCGGCTGCCACGGCGGCTGTGACCAGTCCTGCCCCTTCTGGTTGTACATGTCCGGCGGGGCTCCCACAGCGACACCGCGAGCCATCACGGTCCCCAAGGCCCACGCATCGGCCCCATAGG
>JAUIBG010000212.1 GCA_030428165.1 Actinomycetes bacterium | reverse complement strand
AGGAGAGGGCCGAGCACGCGGATGTGCGCGCTCGACGAGATCGGCAAGAACTCCGTGAGGCCCTGAACGGCGCCGAGGATGATCGCTTCCCACCACTGCACGTCGGTGAGCCTAGCCCGTGCGCATGTCGGGCGGATGACACGCGCGCGTGGCGCTGCCGGGAACCAGTTCCGCTGTCGGTAGCGTGTGCCCCATGCAGCGCAGGAGGATCGGGTCGAGCGGGCTCACGACGTCTCCCCTGGCGCTGGGCACGATGACCTGGAGCCGCGACACCGACGAGGTCGAGGCCGGCGCGCAGCTGGACATGTTCCTGGACGCCGGCGGCACGATGCTCGACACGGCGGCCTCGTACGCGGACGGCGGATCGGAGTCGCTGATCGGCTCGCTCGCCGGCGGCACGGCGCTGCGCGACGAGATCCAGATCTGCACCAAGGCCGGCATCGGCAGGACGTCGTCAGGCGGCGTGATCGACTCCTCGATGTCGACCATGCTGTCGACCCTGGACGCGTCGCTGAAGCGGCTGCAGACCGACCACGTCGACCTGTGGCTGGTCCACGCCTTCGACCCCGCCACGCCCCTCGACGAGACGCTCCAGGCGCTCGAGATCGCGGTGACGAGCGGCAGGGCGCGCTACGTGGGCGTCTCGAACTTCCCCGGCTGGGCGACGGCGCGGATCGCCACGCTCGCCTCACGTCCCGCGATCACCGCGACGCAGGTCGAGTACTCCCTGCTGCAGCGGGGCATCGAGCGCGAGGTCGCGCCGGCTGCGCGGGCGCTCGGCATGGGGATCATGGCCTGGTCGCCGCTGGGCCGCGGCGTCCTGACGGGCAAGTACCGTGACGGCATCCCGGCACGGTCGAGGGCCGCGTCGGATCACCTCTCGGGTTTCGTCACGCCCTACCTGGACCGCCGCTACACCGGGGCGATCGACGCGCTCGCGACGGCCGCCGAGGGACTCGGGACGACTCCTGCCGAGGTCGCGCTCGCGTGGGTGCTCGCGCGTCAGGGCGTCGGCGCCGCTGTGGTGGGCGCCCACACCGCCGACCAGCTGCGCGTGTCCCTCAAGGCGCCGGACCTGCAGCTGCCCGAGGTGATCGTCTCCGCGCTCGACGAGGTGACGCAGCCCGCACTCGGCTATCCGGAGCGGCGCTGAGCGCGGCGCTCTCCCCCGCGACGGCCTCAGGAGTTGAGGTCGAACTCCTCGATGTCCTCGCCGGCCAGGCCGTCGAACTCCTCATCGTCGTCCTCGTCGTCCAGATCGTCCGAGGACTCGTCCAGCACGAAGGGGAGGTCCTCGGCGTACTCGAGGTCGAGCGCCTCCTCATAGCGCTCGAACGCGGTGGCGAGCGCGTCGTACGCCTCGTCGACCGCGGCGTCGTCGCCGGACCGCGCGGCGTCCACGGCCGCCAGGTGACGCTCGAGGCTGGCCACCAGAACCTGAAGCGCGCGCTGCGCAGTCTCGCTCATAGCGCCGACGTTACCGCCCCCTACGGTTAAATGGGAGAGATCATGACCCGTTCGTTACCAGCAGACCCCGGCCACGAGATCTCGCCGACCCTCCCGGGGCGGCGCGGATCGGCGTACGAGTGGCGAGTGATCACGATCGACCGCGACATGACGCGGTCCGATGCGAGGGCCATGCTCACCGAGCACGCCGAGTACGGGCGCTGGGAGCTCGCCAGGTCGCAGATCCTCATCGGAGGCACCCGGCGGGTGTGGCTGCGCCGTCGCACCATGCGCGTCGACAGGTCCGACGCCGCGTAGCCCGAGCCGCCCGCCTCACGGCGAGCCGAGCGCGCCTAGTGGACGGTGCCGCGCTCCGTGCGGATCCATCCCAGCGCGCCGAAGCCCATGAGCGCGACGCCGAGCGCGAGGAACGGCAGCTGCACGACGAGGATCAGCTCCTCCATGAGCACGAACTCCAGCACGATCAGTCCCGTGAGGGCGAGCCCCAGCGCGAGCGCGAGCATCCATCCGAGCAGGTGCCTCTCGAGCACCAGGATCGCGGCGGCGAAGGACGGCACCCCGAAGACGGCCACGAGGATCGCACCGGGCATGCGGTAGCCGTCGATGGGGACGTTCTCGAGCGCGTCTGGCGTCACTCCGAGCGGGGACCCGTCGGGGAACGCGAGCAGCAGGACGCCGCCGGCGAGTCCGCTGATGCCCAGCGCCATCAGCAGCGCGACGGTGATGATCAGCCACAGTCGTGACACCCGGATCGTCGCCATGGCGTCAGCAGTCCTCGAGGAAGCGTCGCAGCACCCTCGTGCCGAACTCGAGCGAGTCAATCGGGATGCGCTCGTCGATGCCGTGGAACAGGGTGGAGAACTCGAGCTCGGCAGGCAATCGCATGGGCGCGAAGCCGTAGCCCGCGATCCCGAGGGCGGCCAGGTGCTTGTTGTCAGTGCCGCCCATCATGTTGTACGGCAGCACGGGGATGCCGGGGTCCTCGGCGCCCAGCGCCGCGATCATCCGGTCGACCAACGGGGTGTCGAACGAGGCGTCGAGGCTGCGCTCGGTGATGTACTGCTCGACCTTCACCTGCGGGCCGGCGAGCTCCTCGATCGTGCGGAGCACCAGCTCGTCCTCGCCGGGCAGGAACCGCGTGTCGACGTAGCCGGTCGCGCCGTCCGGAATGACGTTCGTCTTGTAGCCGGCGGCGAGCATCGTCGGGTTCGAGGTGTTGCGCAGGGAGGCGTCGATCATCGGCGCCATGGTGCCCAGCTGCGCGACGATCTCGGCGACGCGCTCCTCGGACTCGTCGTACTCGAGGCCGGCCAGGTCGGCGACGCCGCGCAGCAGCCGCTCGACGGTGGGGGTGATCTGGACGGGCCACTGGTGCGCGCCGATGCGCGACATCGCGTTCGCGAGGTGCACCACGGGGTTGTCGGTATTGACGAGCGAGCCGTGGCCCTG
>JAUIBG010000211.1 GCA_030428165.1 Actinomycetes bacterium | reverse complement strand
GCGGCGATCTCGGCCGCGGCGAGCTCCTCCTCGCGGGCGGCGAGGGCCTGGTTCACGCGGCCTCGGGCCTGCCCGACGAGCTTGCCGAACTCGGCCTTCTGCGCGGGCGGCACATCGCGCATCCGCGCGTTGAGCTTCGCCAGCGGCGAGCCCTCTGCGGTGTGCGCGGCGCGGGCTGCCTTCAGCTCGGCGGTGCCGGATGCGGCGGCGATCGCCGCCAGGGCAGCGTCCACTGCTGCGGCAACGGCTTCTGGTGTGATCGGGGGGTTCTCGGGCGCGTCGGACACGAGAGACGAGTCTACCGACGCGTCAGGTCACGGTCCGCCGCGCTGCCCGGACTCGCGCGCGTCGGCGTCGGCCTCAGCGAGCCTGATCGACGACGTCGGGTCGGCGGTGCCGGGATCGGCCTCACCGGTCTTGACCTTGCGTCCGCCGCTCGCGGTGCGACGCGCCAGCCAGCGCGCGAACCACGACAGCGACAGGTTGATGGCGAGGTAGAGGACGAGCGCCAAGGCGAACAGCGAGAACAGGTAGCGGTTGCCGAGCGCGGCGGAGAGCTGGTTCATCGTCGCGCGGATCAGCTCGTGATAGCCGACGATGTACCCGAGCGACGTGTCCTTGAGCAGCACGACCAGCTGCGCGACGATGATCGGCAGCATCTGGCGGAACGCCTGCGGGAACTCCACCCGCATCTTCGACTGGAACTCGCGCATGCCGACGCTCAGCGCCGCCTCGCGCTGACCGCGCGGCAGCGCCGCAAGTCCCGCGCGCAGGGCCTCGCCGATGAGCGTGCCGTTGTAGAGGGCGAGCGCGATGACGACCGCCCAGAAGGCCCCGGTCGACGCCACGAGCAGGATGAAGAGCATCATCAGCAGGACGGGCATGCCGCGCAGGAACTCGAGCAGCCACGCGGTGGGAACGCGCACCCACACGATCTGCGAACTGCGCATCAGGGAGAACGCAACCCCGAGCGCCAGGGCAAAGACCGCCGCGACCGCCGCGGCGGTCAGGGTCGCGACGACGCCTCCCCACACGATCTCCCAGAAGCGCACCTGGGCGAATGCCTCCCAGCGCGACGGATCGAACATGCCGGGGAGGGTCACGCCGCCCGACTGCCGCGGCCGGGCGAGCTCCCACACAGCCCATGCGGCGACCGCGAGGATGAGAATGCCCGCGATCACGGATGTGATGAAGGACAGCCGCCGGGCGCGCGGGCCCGGCGCATCGAAGAGGACGCTCGAACCGCTCATCGCTGCACCACCAGTCGCTTCTCGAGCCGTGCGGCCAGCAGACCCAGCGGAACGGTGATCGCGAGGTACAACGCGGCGGTCGTGAGGAGAATCGGGATCACCATGTTGCCGTTCGCGTTGGCGAGCGCCCGCGTGGCCGCGAACAGCTCGATGACGAAGAAGCCGCCCGCGACGGACGTGTTCTTGGTGAGGGCGATGAAGACGTTGATGAGGGGCGGGATCGTCATGCGGAACGCCTGCGGAAGCACCACGAGCGAGACCGTCTGACCGAACCCGAGACCGATGCTGCGGGCGGCCTCGGCCTGCCCCACGGGAACTCCGTTGATCCCCGAACGCAGCGCCTCCGCCACGAAGGGGGACGTGTAGTAGGTGAGGGCGAGGATCGCCAGCGGCACGAAGGCCCATCGCAGACCGAGGAAGGGCAGGACGAACGCCGTGAAGAAGAAGACGAGAGTGAGAGGCGTGTTCCGCGCGACCTCTGTGTAGGTCGCCGCGAAGACCCGCAACGATCCCACGGGAGAGATGCGCATCGCGGCGATGATCGTGCCCAGGATGAGCGCGAGGATCCCCGAGACGACGAGCAACAGAACCGTCATCTGAAAGCCCTGCCAATACGTCGGCCACAGGCTCCAGTACTGCTCCATCAGCGGTCCTTCGCTCGTTCGTCGGTCAAGGGTGGGGATGCCCCGACCGCCGCGCGGTGCGGTCGGGGCATCCCTCGGCGATCAGTAGCGGTCGACGGCGGGCGGGTCGACGTACGGCAGCACCGTGCCGGCCGTCGCGTTCCACGCCTCCTCGTACCGACCGTCGGCGTAGGCCTCCTCCAGCACGTCGTTGATCCACATGCGGAAGTCGGTGTCGTCGAGCGCGAGCCCGATGCCGTAGGGCTCGTCGGTGAAGGGAGTGCCGACAACCTTGAACTCGCCCTCGTTCTGCGCCGCGAGGCCGGCGAGGATGACGTTGTCGGTCGACACGGCGACGACGGTGCCGTTGCGCAGCGGCTCGAGGCAGTTCGAGTACGTGTCGGTCAGCACCGGCTCGGCACCCAGCGCCGCGAGGTTCTCAGCGGGCGTCGAGCCCGTCACCGAGCAGACCGGCTGGCCGATCAGGTCGTCTTCGCTCTGGATCTCGTCGTTGTCGGCGAGCACCAGAATCGACTGACCCGCCATGTAGTACGGCCCGGCGAACGAGACGACCTCCTTGCGGGTGTCGTTGATCGTGTAGGTCGCGATGACGATGTCGACCTCGCCGTTCTCGATGAACGGCTCGCGGTTGGCGGACACCGCCTCGACCCACTCGATGCTGCCCTCGTCGATGCCGAGCTCCGATGCGATGATCTTGCCGATCTCGACGTCGAAGCCCTCGGGACCGTCGAGCCCGTTCAGGCCGAACAGCGGCTGGTCGAACTTGGTGCCGATGGTGATGGTGCCGGCCTCGTTGAGGGCGGCCATCGTGGTGCCCTCCTCGAACATCATCTCCTCGCCCTCGGGCGCGGTGGTCTCCGGCGTGTCGCCGCCGCCCGCGCACGCGGTGAGGGCGAGCGCACCGGCCGCGGCCAGGGCGATGAGGGGAAGTCTCACTCGTTTCATGTCTTCGTTCCTTTGCTGTGCGGGCCGCTCGTGGCGGCCGTTCCTTCGGCGGTCGGCCGCGGGCGGCCGACCCTCATCAGTGCTCGAGGATCTTGGACAGGAAGTCCTTGGCCCTCTCGCTCTGAGGAT
>JAUIBG010000210.1 GCA_030428165.1 Actinomycetes bacterium | reverse complement strand
CGGGGTCGTGCAGTCGCGCCAGATCGAGATCTTCCGCGACGCCTGGCGCGATGCGGGCCACGCGGGCGAGCCCCGGGTCTCCGTGTCGCGGTCGATCATGCCGCTCGTCGACGACGAGACCCGCGCGATGTTCGCCGGCATGGTCGAGAAGGACAAGTTCGGCGGCAACAAGGGCACCATCGGGCAGATCGACAACACCGTCGGCACGTTCGGCAAGACCTACATCGGCGAGGTCGATCGTCTCATCGAGGACCTGCGCCGCGACGACGCCGTGATGAGTGCGGACACGCTCCTGGTCACGATCCCCAATCAGCTGGGCGCCGAGTTCAACGCGCGCAGCTTCCCCGCGCTCGCGCACATCAGGGACGCTCTCGACGGATAGGCCTGCGTCCCGTTCCGGTCAGACCGGCTGGCTTGCGGCGAAGACGTCGCCAGGGTCGAGCTAGGCCTTGAGCGCGCGCAGCCGCGCCAGCGACTGGCCGAAGCCCAGCGACCGGTCGACCCCGCCGTCCAGGAACGTGAGAGCGAGCGACGGGGCGTGCCACGGCCGCATGGCGTCCACCACCCCGTGCACCGCGGCGTGGGCCATCTCGGCCATCGCGGGTTCAGGCACGATCGCGATGCCGGCGGCCAGGTAGTCGCCTGCCACCGCCCCCACCGCTCCCGCGCCCTCGGGGCTCCTCGCCGCCGCCCCGCCGACGTGCCGGAGCTCGGCGAAGAACAGTCCTGGCGCCGCGGACGCCCTCAGCAGTGTGTCCACGGCATCGCGGCTCAGGTGGCTCAGCATCGCGCCCGCGGACAGCGCGGGGGACGGCTCGGGCGGGTCCATGTGGACGGCGACGAGCTCGGCCGCCGGCATGCGGGCGAAGGTGTCCATCTCGGGCCCGAGCGCGCGCAGCGGGGCGGGGAGCTCCGCCGCTGTCTCGTCCGTCTCGAGGATCGCACCATCGACGACCACGAGATCGCGGCCCGACAGGAACGGCGGCAGCTCGGGCAGGGGCGGCAGGTGCATCACCCGCAGCGACGTCGAGCAGGACTCGGGCGCCGACCTGGTCCACTCCGCCCACGCGTGCGCCACATCGGCCACCTCCTGGGGCGACTCAGGGTGCACGACTGCGATGGGCCGCTGGTCGATCGCCAGGTTCCACGGGGTCCTTGCGGCGTCGTAGTCAGGCTCGCCTGCGAGGACCACGCGGTCCCCCAGTGCCTCCCGAAGCAACGCTGCGGCGGGAGAGGTCTTCTTCGACGTCATCTGGCGTGTCCGTTTCATCCGGG
The DNA here is from genome assembly GCA_030428165.1 of Actinomycetes bacterium. Taxonomy (GTDB): domain Bacteria; phylum Actinomycetota; class Actinomycetes; order Actinomycetales; family Demequinaceae; genus Demequina. The sequence continues at coordinate 1,695 of JAUIBG010000210.1, read as the reverse complement.
GAAGTGAGAGCGGAGCCAGTGCGGGGTCATTCAACACACGTGTCTATTCCCGGAGACCGCTCCTCGTCCATCGCGACAGGCTCGCGTGCGCGTAGCCTGCGCGTGTGACCTTCTCCGACGCGCCCCCGCTGGTGGCCGAGCACGTGACCCTCGAGCAGCTCGCCCCTGCCCACCGCGACGACCTGGCGGCGGCCTCGGCCGAGGGCGAGCTGTGGCGCACCTGGTACACCTCGGTTCCCGCGCCCGAGGGCATGGCGGCCGAGATCGACCGCAGGCTCGCGCTGCAGTCCGAGGGCCGCATGGCTCCGTGGGCGGTGGTCGACCCCGGCACGGGTCGTGCGGTCGGGATGACGACGTACATGAACATCGACGCGGCCAACCGGAGGGTGGAGATCGGCTCGACGTGGCTGGGAATGGCCTCGCACGGCACGCTCGTGAATCCGTCGGCCAAACTGCTGCTGCTGTCGCGCGCATTCGAGGAGCTCGGCTGCATCGCCGTCGAGTTCAGGACCCACTGGCACAACCGCCAGTCGCGCGCAGCGATCGAGAAGCTGGGCGCCAGGCAGGACGGCGTGCTGCGCCAGCACATGGTCCTTCCGGACGGGTCGCTCCGCGACACGGTGGTCTACTCGGTCACCGACCGCGAATGGCCCGCGGTGAGGCGCGGGCTCGAGGCTCGACTCGAGCGCTAGTGCCACCGATCTGGCATCAGCCTGCGACGAGCACCGTGACCTTGTCGAGCTCCGCAGCGTGGCGGTCGCGCTCCACCTCGAGGTCGTAGTCGACCTGCAGATTGATCCAGAAGCGGTCGTCCACTCCGAGTGCACGCGCCAGCCTCAGCGCCGTGTCAGTGGTGATCGATCGGCGTCCACGGACGATCTCGCCGATCCGGGTCTGCGACAGGCCGGTCGCCTGCGCGAGCCGGTACTGCGTGAGTCCGAGCGGCTCGAGGAACTCCGTGCGCAGAATCTCACCAGGAGTGATGGGGTCGTGTGCGGTGGCCATGTCGATACTCCTCTCGGTGATAGTCGGTGATCGCCACACCGTCTGCACCGCCATCGTTCCACGTGAAGCAGATCCGGAACTGATCGTTCACTCGGATGGAGTGCTGGCCTGCTCGGTCGCCGACGAGCTTCTCGAGCCGATTGCCGGGAGGGACCCGCTCCGTCTCGCGATTGCCGAACGAGCGGATCATTACCCCATACTACTGCGGCACGATACTATCGCCTAGCGGGACTATCCGGACGAATCGGCAACACTCACGCGTCGATGAGGCGCGGCCGCGACGGCTCGGAGTTCTCGATCACGATCGAGGCCTGCGTGCGCGGGGACACCTGGCTGCGGTAGAGCAGTTGCGCCTCGTAGTAGCGCAGGTGCGCCGGGTCCTCGGGGTCGTTCGGGATGCCGTCGCGGTCCACGAGGCGCTCGAAGCGCACCGAGTACGGGACGTCGACATAGATCACAGCGTCCCAGTACGGAGCGAGGTCGGGGTGCTGCATGAAGAGGCCGTCGGCCAGCAGCACCACCTCGTCGTCGACGTGCACCGTGACGGGCTCCTCGACGGGCTCGTCGGTGCGCAGGTCGTGGTGCTGGAGGGTGACGATGCGGCTGCCGCCGTCCGTGAGCGGCTCGATGACCTTGCGGACGAAGGCCTCGCGGTCGAACGCGTCCTCCCAATAGCCGACGCCAGAGTCG
>JAUIBG010000051.1 GCA_030428165.1 Actinomycetes bacterium | reverse complement strand
GCGCTGCGCGGCTCCCGCGGCGACAGCTTCATGCGCCAGTCGGTCGCCCGCGGCATCCAGTCCGCCGGTGAGAACGGCGGCGGCGAGGGCCTCGCGTTCATGGGTATGGGCATGGGCGCCATCGGCGGCGCGGCAGGCGGCTTCAACTCCGGCCAGCCCGCTCCCGAGTCGCCCCAGGCGCCCGGCGGCGGCGCCGCTCCCGGAGCGGCCCCCGACCCGATGCAGGAGTTGGCGAAGTACAAGCAGATGCTGGACCAGGGCCTCATCACGCAGGAGGACTACGACGCGCTCAAGAAGAAGGCCCTGGGCCTGTAGCGCGCGATCCAGATGAGCACCCTTCCCCCGCCCCCACCGCCACCGTCCGACGGCCAGGGCGGAGCCCAGCAGGGCTCCGTCCCGCCGCCTCCGCCGGCCACGGCATCGGCTCCGGCCGATGTCCCCGCGCCTCCCGAGAACGACGCCGCCGAGCCCACGACGGCCGCCGAGACGCTCGAGGAGGCCATCAAGAACGACGGCCCCGAGATCCTCGCCACGCCCGAGAGCACCGGCAAGGACGGCGTCAACCGCTGCACCCGCTGCGGTGCCTCGGAGGTCTCCTACAACGACCAGACCGAGACCTTCAGGTGCCTGTTCTGCCGCTTCGAGTGGTCGGAGCGGTCGCTTGACGAGCAGATGGGCCTGTCCACGGGCATCGAGTCGCTCTCCGGCAAGGTCATCTCGACCGCCGCCCAGGACATCGAGACCGACGAGGCGCTCGTCACCCTGAAGTGCACCGGCTGCGGCGCCGAGGTCATCGTCAACACCGACGACTCGCTCCACGCGAAGTGCCACTGGTGCAAGCACGTGCTGTCGCTCAACAACCGCATCCCCAATGGCGCGGTCCCCGACGGCATCCTGCCCTTCACCGTGACCAAGGAGCAGGCGATGGCCTCGATCCAGGCCTTCGTCGACGACCGCAAGATGTTCGCCTCGCCGGCCTTCGCCGCGAGTTTCACCGCGGAGAACGTGCGCGGTGTCTACCTGCCGTACATGACGGTGGACGGGAACATCTCGGCGCGGCTCGATGGCCAGGGCGAGGTGCTCACCAAGAAGGTGCGCCGCGACGACGAGACGATCTACTACGGCGACCGCTATGCGGTGACGCGTCACGTGGATGTGCTGGTCGACGACCTGGTGGTCGAGACGTCCGAGTCCAAGGCGAACCTCAACTCGCCCGTGTCGACGAACAACATCGTCAACTCGATCCTGCCGTTCGACGTCAAGGAGATGGTCAGGTTCAACGCGAACTACCTGACCGGCTACACCTCCGAGCGTCGCGACATGAACATCGACGCGGCGGAGAAGTACGCCGCGAACCACTTCGCGACGATCTCCCGCGGCATGGTCGCGGGCTCCGTGATGAAGTACAACCGCGGCGTGCGCTGGGAGTCCGAGCACGTGTGGATCCACGGCTCGCGCTGGGTGTCCGTGCTGCTTCCCGTGTGGCTGTACGGCTACGAGGAGAAGCGCGGCGGCGAGACCATCACGCACTACCTCGCGGTCAACGGCCGCACCGGAGAGACCATGGGATCCGTCCCGATCAGCCGCAAGAAGCTGTTCGCCGTGGCGTTCGGCACGGCGGCCGCAATCTCGGTGATCACGTGGCCCATGGCCATCGTCGCGCTGGCGTTCGGGTTCTAGGGGGACAGCATGGACATCATCTACCTGGCATCCAGCGGCGACGACGGCGGCAGCGCCGGACTCGCGTTCTTCCTGTTCGCTGCGGGCCCCGCGGCCGGCATCGGCATCTGGGCGTACATCTACAACCGCTACCGGAACAAGTCGGCGCGGTACAAGCCCGAGACCGAGGTCCACTCGCAGGTGACGAACCTCGTCGAGAACGACCAGTTCATCAAGAAGTTCCAGACCAAGCGGTCGTCGATCGAGGGCAACAACGTGCAGTCGCCGCACGAGCGGGCGCGGATCTCCCAGTTCGAGCACATGTAGCGGGCGGCCTCCGTGGCCGGTGCCGGTGACGGTCGCCGCTCGACGCGCGCCAGACGCACGAAGGCCCGGCACCCACTGCTCGAGATGCAGTGAGGTGCCGGGCCTTCGCGCTTGCGGGAGTACCGCGAGTGCAGGCAGTCCTTACGCGATGACGGCGAAGCCGCCGGTCCACTGGACCTTCTCGGCGACCGCGAGGGTGAGCTGCAGGAAGCCGAAGGCCTCGAGCTCGTGCGCGCGCTTGAGGGCGCCGGCGTCGATGGCCTTGACGCCACCGGCCTCGACGGCGGCGGCGAGCGCAGCCTTCGACTCGGCGTTGTCGCCGGCGATCTGGACGGTGGTGGTCAGGTCGCCGACCGTCTTGGATGCGAGGGTCGCGGCGAAGGTGGTGTTGAACGCCTTGAGGACGTGCGAGTTCGGGAGCTTCGCGGCGATCTCCTGCGCGGCCGAGGAGCCGGCGGGGACGACGAGCTCGTCGAACGTCTCGAAGTTCAGCGGGTTGGTGATGTCGACGACGGTCTTGCCGGCGAGGGCGTCACCGTAGGCTCCGATGATGGCGTCGACGGCGGGGTAGGGGACCGCGAGGACGACGATGTCGCCCTCGATCGCCGCGGAGCCGGACTGCTCCTCGGAGATGTACTGGACGGAGGCGCCGCCGTCGGCCACGAGCCCGCCGATCGCGTTGGCCATGTTGCCGGTGCCGAAGATCGTGAAGGTTGCCATGGTGCTTTCCTTTGCTTCTCTGGCCGCCTCGTCCGGTGTTGTCCCGGTGCCGTTGCGGCGTTTGGTTGTATCTACAAGCAACGACCGTACACCTAAAAAGTTGTATGTGCAACCAACCTGTTATGATGGTGCCATGACCACGGCATATGACACCTCGACAGAGGCGCTGACCTACCAGCAGCGCGTCGCTGTGTCGCGCCTGCACGCCCTCCTCGAGCTGCTGCCCTCGGCGCTCGACAAGCACCTGCACGAGGCGGGGCTCACCGCATTCGAGTTCACGCTGCTCGAGGCGCTCGCCGAGGCGCCCTCGCGCAAGATGCGCCTGAGCGCACTCGCCTCGAAGACGAACGCCACCCTCCCGCGCCTGTCGCGCGTGGTGACGGGCATGGAGCGCAAAGGCCTGGTCGAGCGCACGCCGTGCCCCGAGGACGGCAGGGCCTTCAATGCCCAGCTCACCGGGGCAGGGGAGAGGTCGCTCGAGGACGCCCTGCCCCTGCACGCGCACGCCGTGCGCGAGATGGTGCTCGACGACCTCAGCCCCGAGGAGGTCGACCAGTTCGCCGGCCTCGTGCTGAAGATCCTCGGCCGGCTCGACCCCGACAGGAAGCTCGACGTCACGGCCTGCCTGGCTGATCCTGCGCTGCCGACCGGTGTCGCCTGCGCCGCAGACCCCGCGCCGCCGCAGGACGCCTGCCCGGCCGACCCCGCGGAGTAGTCCGGAACCGGAGGGCTACTCGGCCGGGGGAGTCGCGCTCGCGCCCGCTGTCCTCGCCGCTGACTTCTCCCGCGCCTCCAGGGCGTCCAGCGTCCCGTGCTTCACTGCTGCGCGGATCACCCGGTACAGCACGTACATGCCCACGGTGAGAAGGACGACGTTGAGCACGATGGCGATGAGCGGTTCCATGAGCCCCACAGTGCCAGACGGTGTGCACCGGTCGCGTGAGGCACTGCCTGGGAACAGGGAAAGCCCCCGCCCCCCTCCATTGCGGGGCGGGGACGGTAGCGGGTGCTGCGGCGCGTGATGCGCCCATCCCTGCCGTGACGTTAGGTCGATTGCGGCGCGCGAACACCGACTAACGTCCCTAGGGCGGGAAACGTAATCAAACCGTTGTAGTGAGGACGCTCACACGGCCGATCCCGGTGAGATTCGGCGCTTCAGGCCGCCTTCTCCGCATCCTCGCCGAGGCCGTCCAGCGCGCCCGAGGGGACCGCTCCCGACTGCTCCATCAGGAACTGCCACACCTGCTCCTGCAGGGTCGAGTCGAAGCCGTCGTAGGTGCTCGGCTCGAACAGCAGCGGCATGCCGGCCTCGTCCGGCGTGCGGTCCGCCTTGACGTTGTTGCACGCGACGCAGGCCGCGATGAGGTTCTCCCAGGTGTCCAGTCCGCCGCGTGAGCGGGGCTGGATGTGGTCGCGGGTGGTGGCGCGGTCGCCGCAGTAGCCGCAGCGGTGGTTGTCGCGCGCGAGGATCGCCCGCGTCGACGCCTTGGCGTTGCGCGCCGTGAGGAAGTCGGCGTAGGGGTCGTGCACGTACTGCACCAGGCTCACGATGAAGGGCAGCGGGTGCGAACGGGAGGGCGAGCGCACCATCAGCTCGCGCATCACGCCGTCGTCGTCGGTCGTGTATGAGGCCAGCATGTTGACCGAGCCGTGCACCATCATCGTCACGGCGCGCTGCCACGGGACGTGGCGGATCACGGTGAGGTTGACGTCGAGCACCAGCGTGCTGAGGTTCTCCAAGCGCGCAGTGCTCCCCACCACGGACCGCCTCTTCAGCGTCGTGGGAGCCACCGGGCACCTCCTCGAGAACTCGTCGTTCTGATTCGAGTATCGCCTGTGCGACACGCCCGAGTGCGCAACCTGGCCGGTTCGTCACCAGGGATTTACCTATTCGTAGCCTCGGCGAAAACCTCTTGGCGTCGTTGTGACCGACCCTTTCCGTCCCTTTTCTGCCGTCTGGGCGGATTCTCTCGGCGAATTCTCAGCATCGGCGGGTGGACTGATGCCGTGCCCGTCGGCCGCGTCCACGCACCCAGCCGTTCCCCTTTCGGCCATCGGCCGGTCGACGGGGAACACCACGACAGATGGGACCTCCCCATTTCCGGATTGCCTGGTTACCCTGTCCCCGATGCCCCGTCTCAGCCGGCGCCGGGGAGACTTGAGCAAAGGACGCGACCATGACCGCCACGTCCCCCGCCCGTCCGCGTGCTGCTCGGCGCGGCACCAGGGCCTACCGCCGTCAGCTGCGTGCCGACGCGCTCGAGGCGCTCATCTACCTGGTGGCCGCCGCAGGCATCGCCCTGATGATCGCCGACGGCGGCCTGAACTCGACTGACGCTGCGAGCTGGATCGCGACTGTGGCGCGGGCGATCGGCATCGTCGCCGCGGTGATGATGATGACCCAGCTCATGCTCGCGGCGAGGGATCCGCTGATCGAGCGCAGCATCGGCCACGACAAGGCGATGGCACTGCACAGCAAGCTGGGACTGCCAGCGATCTCGCTGATGCTCACGCACGCGGTGATGCTGATCGTCTCGACGTCGATCTCCTCGGGCCTTGGCCTCGTCGAGACGAGCGTCGAGTTCGCCTCGCTGGGCTGGTGGATGGCGCTCGCGCAGATCGCGATCGCGGTCTTCGCGATCGTGGCGCTGACGTCGTTCGCCGCGGTGCGCGCCAGGATCGCGTACCACCGCTGGCGCTGGATCCACCTGCTCGTCTACATCGGCGTCGCGCTCGCGATCCCTCACCAGTTCCTCGAGGGGCGGACGTTCGCGTGGGGCGAGCCCACCGCGTGGTTCTGGCTCCTGCTGTGGGTCGCGTCGATCGGCTCGTTCGTCACGTACCGCCTCGCGCGTCCGGTGCTGCTGCAGCTGCGCCACCACCCGCGCGTGGGCGAGGTGACGGTCCTGCCCGACGGCGCCGTGTCGGTGACGATCACGGGCGACGGCCTGGGCAGGCTCGGCGCGAAGCCGGGACAGTTCTTCCTCTTCTCGTTCGGACGGCTCGGCGGCCCGTTCGCCGAGGCCCATCCCTACTCGCTCTCCGCCGCGCCCGGCGACGGCCTGCGCATCACGGTGAAGCCTGCGGGCGACGGCTCGTCGGCCGTCGCGCACGTGAAGCCGGGCACGCCGGTGTGGATCGAGGGCCCGCTCGGCATCTTCCATGACGACCACCGCGACGGCGACGATGTCCTGCTGGTCGCGGCCGGCATCGGCGTCACCCCGATCCGCTCGATCGTCGAGGGCCTGCAGGTCGGGACCCGCGCCACCGTCATCATCCGCGGCCGCGACGACCAAGCGGCGCTGCTCGACGAGGTGCGCGAGCTTGCCGAGGCCAAGGGCTTCGCGGTGTCGGAGCACCTGGGCAGGCGCGGCCACACCTGGGGGAGCGCGGACAATCCGACGCGTCTCCTGGAACACGTGGAGGACCCCGCGCGTACGGAACTGTACGTATGCGGTCCGATTCCCTGGGCCGATGCGGTGGTCGCCGAGGCGCTCGACCTCGGGATCCCCGCCCACGCAGTACACCGCGAGAGGTTCGGTTGGTAGCGATGCAGGCAGCACGAGGAGCGATCGTCGCGTCGGCTGGCGCCGTCATGCTCGCGGCCGGCTGGATGGCCGCGCCGGGACCCGCCGTGGAGACCGTTGCGGAGCCTGAGGACGGCACGTCGACCGAGCCGTCGGCCACCCCGACCGCGACCGAGGACGACTGCATCACCGAGATGGCGATCGCGCGCCCCGCGCCGCTGTCCGACGACGATGACGACGACGAGTTCGAGGACGAGGTCGAGGACGAGGCGGACGACGACCTCGATGACGACGATGACGATGACGACGGAGTGGGGACGGGTACCCCGGACTCGGGAACGACCGATCCCGCGACCACGCCGTCCACCGACTGCGTCACCCCCGTGCCCGATGCGGGAGGCGAGACCGGCGGCAGCGCCACGGAGGGCTCGCAGACCTTCACCGGCGCAGCCGTCCAGAACCTCCGAGGCTTCTTCCAGGTCGAGATCGTCGTCGTTGACGGCGTCGTGGCCGATGTCGTGGTGCTCCAGGCGGGCACCGATGACGAGGAGTCGATCGAGCGCAACCAGGCGGCGCTGCCGATCCTGATCCCCGCGATGGTCGACCAGCAGACCTGGGACGTCGACTACGTCTCCGGCTCCAGCTACACCTCCGAGGGCATCACCGCGTCCGCGCAGGACGCCTTCGCGCAGGCGGGCCTGGGCTAGCCCATGGAGACGCTCACCCTCACCGCGATGACCATGGAGTGGACCCTCCAAGCCCCCGCGGGCGACAGGGCCGAGCTCGACGCCGCAGCCGCCCACGTCCAGAGCGATCTGGACTGGATCGAGGATGTCTTCAGCACCTTCCGCGAGGATTCCTGGATCAGCCGCATCTCCCGCCGCGAGGCGACCATCGACGAGGCTCCGCCCGTCGTCGCCAGCGTGCTCGAGCTCTGCGAGCAGTTCCACGCCAGGACCGACGGCGCGTTCGATGCGCGCGTGCCGGGCGGCGGGATCGACCCCACGGGCATCGTGAAGACCTGGGCGCTCGACCGCGTGCGATGGCGCTGGGGTCTCGACAACTGCCTGTGGGGCTGCGGCGGCGACGCGGTGGCGTCCGGGTCGATGGGCGCCGAGCCGTTCCGCGTGGGCATCGACGACCCGCGCGCGCCTCGCCAGGGCCGACTGATCGACGCCGTCGCGCTCACGGGCCCGCTGAACTCGATCGCGACCTCCGGCCTCGCCGAGCACGCCGGGCACATCTGGAACCCCTCGACAGGGGAGGCGGCCGACGCCTACGACCAGGTGAGCGTGGTGGGCGGCGATCTCATCGCGGCCGATGCGTGGGCCACCGCGATCGTCGCCGGCGGCTCGGAGACGGCGAAGGCCGCGATCGAGGACGGCTTCGAGGTGCTGACGGTCAGGGTGGACGACGGGAAACTGGCGGCGCAGAGGTCGCCAGGCTGGCCCACGGTGCGCCAGGCGTAGGCGAACCGCAGTGCCCGCGTGTTCGGGCGCAGCGCGGCGCTGTGGCAGAATAGACCGCTAGCCGCGCGACCTGCGCGGTGATTCGTCTTGCCAGCGCGATCGCGCCGGCTCACACCGAATTCAAGGAGTACTGCCATGGCAGTGAAGATTCGCCTGAAGCGCTTCGGCAAGAAGCGCGCCCCCTTCTACCGCGTCATCGTCATCGACAGCCGCGCGCGCCGCGACGGCCGCGCCATCGAGGAGATCGGCCGCTACGTCCCCATCGAGGAGCCCTCGATCATCGAGATCAACTCCGAGCGCGCGCAGTACTGGCTGTCCGTGGGCGCCCAGCCCTCTGACCAGGTCCGCAAGCTGCTCGAGCTGACCGGCGACTGGGGCACGTTCAAGGGCGAGAAGGGTGCCAAGAGCACCGTCAAGTTCGCCGAGGGCAAGGCCGCGGCCGACGCGCTCATCAAGGAGCAGGCCGACGCCGCCGAGAAGCTGAAGGCCGACAAGGCCGCGGAGGCCGAGGCCGCCAAGAAGGCTGCCGCGGAGGAGGCGAAGGCCGCAGAGGAGGCCGCCAAGGCCGAGGCTGAGGCCGCCGAGACGACCGAGGAGGCGCCCGCCGAGGCTCCTGCCGAGGACGCCGCCGAGTCCGAGGACAAGTAGTCCCTTTCAGATACGTGGTCGGCGCGGAATCCCGTGCCCCCGGCACGAGGAGTAGCAATGGTCGCTGACGCTCTGGAGTTCCTGGTCCGATCGATCGTGCGCCACCCCGAGGACGTCTCCGTCAACGAGCGGAGCGGCCGCCGCGGCACCACGCTCAACGTGGTGGTCCACCCCGACGATCTCCCTCGGGTGATCGGGCGTCGGGGCAGGACCGCGACCGCGCTGCGCACCGTGATCGACGCCGTCGCCCGCGACGACGTGAGGGTCAACATCGTCGACGTCGACTAGTCGACGCGCACACGACAGAAGAGCCGGGGCATCGCCCCGGCTCTTCTGCGTTGCCGGCGAGTTCCCGGGTTGAGGTCTATGCGATCGTCGCCTTGAGGTGCTCGATCGCCTCGGCTACGAGGGCGTGGTCGTCCTCCTGTGCGAGTCCGGAGACGGTGGCGGTGCCGACCATGCCGACGCCGTCGACGACGATCGGGATGCATCCGCCCGCGACCACGTAGTCGGCACGGTCCACTCCGGTGGTCTCGTAGAAGTCAGCCCCGCGGGCCTTGTAGCGCAGGCCGATGAGCAGGGACGGGAGCGCGTAGCGCCTGACTGTTCGCACCTTGCGCTCGACCCAGCTGTCGTTGTCTGCGCTGGTGCCGTCGAGCGCGGCGTGGAAGACCTGCTGATCGCCCTTGCGGATGTCGATCACGACCGGGAAGGAACGCTCCTTCGCCGCCGCGACGAGCCAGGAGCCGAGAGCCCACGCGTCGTCGTGCGTGAAGCGCGGCAGCGCCAGGGAGGGCAGCTGCGCTTCGAGTGCTGCGATCTGGTCGGCCGTCGTGTCGTCGCTCATCTGTGCGCTCCCATCTGCGTGACGGAGGAGCCGCGGTGCGTGCAGGGGACCCTCCGGTGTCCGGATGCCCTCAGCATGGTGGCGCGATGACTGCACGGGCAACTCCGTGCCGTTTCTCGCCGCAGGCCCAGGAGGCTCGCGGGAACTTTCCCGGGATTCAGTCGTTGTACGATTGATGCTCCCCACAGGAGTGGAACTGCAGGCTCCACCCCGCACACAGGCAGCCCGAGACCTTCGGTCTAGGACTGTGTCCCTATTGTGCTTCGTGGTACTTCTACCTGCGAAAATACTCATAAGGTTGGTCACATCGGGGGCCCACCGCCGTAGCGTCCACAGGATGTGCGGGTCGGTCCCCTGGCGTTGACGCCGTACCGGGGCGGTTTCCCCTCAGCCCCGCCCCGGTACGGTCTCTTCGCCACTACCCTTGATGTTCATGCAGGTAGTCGTCGCGCGCATCGGCCGCGCCCATGGTCTGAAGGGCGAGGTCTCGGTCGAGGTCCGCACCGACTCTCCCCGCGAGCGCCTCTCGCCCGGGACGTCCTACGCCACCGAGCCGGCCTCTGCCGGGCCGCTGGTGATCCGCTCCTCGCGCACGCAGAAGGACGTCTACTACCTCTCCTTCGACGGAGTCGACGACCGCACTGCGGCCGAGGACCTGCGCGGGGTGACCCTCGTCACCGAGGCGGACGACCACGCCGAAGAGGATGCCTGGTACGTCCACGAGCTGGTGGGGCTGACGGCCGAGCGACCCGACGGCAGCCGCATCGGCCGCGTGGTCGATCTCGAGGCGATGCCGGCCCAGGACCTCCTCGTGATCCAGCAGGACTCCGGTGCGAAGGCGCGCGTCCCCTTTGTCCCGCCGTTCGTGCCCGAGGTGGACGTCGAGGGCGGGCGCATCGTCCTCACCCCGCCGTACGGACTGCTGGACGGCGAGACGCCGGAGGCGACGGGCGAGACGGCGGGCGGCTCCTGATGCGGCTCGACCTCGTCACGATCTTCCCCGAGTTCTTCGGGGTGCTCGACGTCTCCCTGCTGGGCAAGGCGCGCTCGGCGAGCCTGGTCGACGCCCACGTCCACGACCTGCGGGGCTGGACCTCGGACGTCCACAAGACGGTCGACGACGCGCCGTTCGGCGGTGGCGCCGGCATGGTGATGAAGCCCGACGTGTGGGGCGCTGCGCTCGACGACATCCTCACGCCTGGGGCGAGGCTCGTGCTCCCCACGCCCGCCGGTCGGGTCTTCACGCAGGACGTCGCGCGCGAGCTCGCTGCCGCGGAGCACCTCGTGTTCGCCTGCGGGCGCTACGAGGGGATCGACGCGCGAGTGGGGGAGTACTACGCGTCGCAAGGCGTGACCGTCGACGAGCTGTCGATCGGCGACTATGTGCTGAATGGCGGCGAGGTCGCCGCGCTGGCGATGACCGAGGCGATCGTGCGGCTCCTGCCCGGATTCATGGGCAACCCGGAGTCCATCGTCGAGGAGTCGCACTCCGACGGCCTGCTCGAGTACCCGAGCTACACGCGGCCCGCGTCGTGGCGTGGGCTGGACGTGCCCGAGGTGCTCCTGTCGGGCCACCACGCCCGCATCGAGCAGGCGCGCCGCGAGTGGTCCGAGGAGCGCACCCGACGGGTCCGCCCGGACCTATGGGACGCGCACGGCAAGGACCCCCAGGGCTCATAGCCAGCGCCTGGGCGATGTGGCACAATAGACCGCTGGTGCGCACAGCGTCGGAGCCTGCCACAGGGGGAACGACACCCGCTGGAGCGCCACCATTACCGAACGAATGCCCCTCCAGGGGCGGATACCGCGTGGGACCTGTGGCGTGCGCGAGGAGTCAAGAATCATGCAGAAGCTCGATGCTGTCACCGCAGGCCAGATCCGCGACGACATCCCCGCGTTCCGCGCCGGCGACACCATCAAGGTGAACGTCAAGGTCGTCGAGGGCAACCGCTCGCGTGTCCAGGCCTTCCAGGGCGTCGTCATCGCCCGCCAGGGCACCGGCATCGGCGAGACCTTCACGGTCCGCAAGATCTCGTTCGGCGTGGGCGTCGAGCGCACCTTCCCGGTGAACGCTCCGACCATCGAGTCCGTCGAGGTCGTCAGCCGCGGTGACGTCCGCCGCGCCAAGCTCTACTACCTGCGCGGTCTGCGCGGCAAGGCCGCTCGCATCCGCGAGAAGCGCGACGCGTAAGACGCTCCTGACGGCCCTCCCCACGTGACTTCATCGAGCGCCTCTCCCAAGGCGCCCTCACGCGCGTGGGCGTGGGTCAAGGAGATCGCGATCCTGATCGTCAGCGCCTTGGTGCTGTCGGTCCTGATCAAGGCGTTCCTCTTCCAGTCCTTCTGGATTCCCTCGGAGTCCATGGAGACCACGCTGGACGTCGGCGACCGGATCCTCGTCACCCAGTGGCGTCCCGGTCCGCTCGACGTCCGGCGTGGCGACATCGTCGTCTTCGAGGACCCCGGCACGTGGATCGGCGGCGCGCCCGTCGAGGAGGCCGGCGGCGTCGAGGGCGCCGTCAAGGACGCGCTCACGTTCGTCGGGCTCCTGCCCGAGGACACCGGAAACCACCTCGTCAAGCGAGTGGTCGGCCTTCCTGGCGAGACCATCGAGTGCTGCGACGACCTGGGCCGTGTCACGGTCGACGGCGTCCCGCTCGACGAGCCGTACCTCGACGCCGGCATCCTGCCGTCTGACCGCGAGTTCAGCACCACCGTGCCGCTGGGCTACGTCTGGGTGATGGGCGACAACCGCCCCGCGAGTGCCGACTCGAGGTATCACATGGGCGATCCCGGCGGCGGCTCGATCCCGATCGACGCGATCGTCGGCACCTCGTTCGCGATCGCCTGGCCGCTCGAGCACGCGACCGTCTTCACCAACCCCTTCAGCGGGGACCTCTAGGCCCGTGCCCCCGTCGCTCGCGCACGAGAAGGCGCTGTGGGCCATGGGAGCCCGCACCGTCGCCGGCATCGACGAGGTCGGCAGGGGAGCGCTCGCCGGACCCGTCAGCGTGGGAGTCTGCGTGCTGGGCCCCACCGAGATCTGGCCATACGGGCTTGACGACTCCAAGAAGCTGTCGCCCGCCGAGCGTGTCGCGCTCGTGGGTCAGCTCATCCGGTTCGGCCTCGGTCGCGCCGTGGGCCATGCCAGCGCGAAGGAGATCGACGAGATCGGCATCGTCGGCGCGCTCTCGCTCGCGGCGAGGCGCGGTCTCGCGCAGATCGCCGCCGCAGGCATCGTGCCGGACAGGATCCTGCTGGACGGCACCCACGACTGGCTCAGCAAGGCCCCTGCCACGCTCTTCGACGCCGAGGAGGCGCCGGCGCCTCTCGCGCCGGTGACGGTCGTGAAGAAGGGCGACGCCGAATGCGTGTCGATCGCGGCCGCATCGGTCCTCGCGAAGGTCGACCGCGACGCCATCATGGTGGCGCTGTCCGACCGCCACCCCGAGTACGGCTGGGACTCCAACAAGGGCTACGGCTCGGCCGCGCACCTCGAGGCGATCGAGCGGCAGGGCACCACTGACGAGCACCGCCGCTCGTGGAAGCTGCCCGCGTCGAGTGCGGGCGCGGCGGCGTCAGTGGAATGATGGCGTTGTGAGCAGCGACGACCTCGAGAACTACGAGACCCAGGCCGAGCTGGCCCTCTACCGCGAGTACCGCGACGTCGTGGGGCTGTTCAAGTACGTGGTCGAGACCGAGCGCAGGTTCTACCTGTGCAACAAGGTCGACCTCCTGGTGCGCGCCACCGGAGGGGACGTGTACTTCGAGGTTGAGATGGCCGATGCGTGGGTCTGGGATGTCTATCGCAGCGCGAGGCTCGTGAAGCGGGTGAGGGTGGTGACGTTCAAGGACGTCAACATCGAGGAGCTCGCCGACGACGACACCGTTCCCGACATCCAGCAGCTCCGCTCGCGCTAGTGGCGCCGCGCGAGCAGCCTCCTCCGGCGCCGCGCCCGGTCTCGCCGAATCTCTGAGATCCCAGGCGACGCGCCGGCACTGTGTCTGGTTTGGGGCGAATGCACCGCGTGCCCCGTGGTGCCATCAGAGTTCTGAGCCGTAATCCGCGGCGGGAGTCCGCCGTAGTTGCAAAGAAACCCTTGCAAAGAAACCTTTGCACGTGCATCATGAGGTTATGGACGACTCGACCGGCACCGCCCCTGAGCGCGGCGCAGGCTCCGCCTCTCCCTCGCCCGCGATCGACCCCGAGCGGTACAAGGGAGTCCCGTCGAGCGCGCTGAAGGCGCTCGCCCATCCGTTGCGCGTCGAGATCATCGACGCGCTCGGCTCGTTCGGCCCGGCCACCGCATCGGCGCTGGGGGAGCGCCTCAACGAGTCCTCGGGCGCCACCAGCTACCACCTGCGCCAGCTCGCCAAGCACGGGTTCATCGTCGAGGACGAGGCGCGCGGCACCGCTCGGGAGCGGTGGTGGCGGCTCAAGCCCGGCGGCATGACCGTCGATCCGAGCCAGTACGAGGGCGACAGGGCGGCCGAGGCGGCCTCCATGCTGGTCGCGCGCCAGGTCCTCGAGCAGCGCTACCGCCACGCCGACGCTTTCCTACGCGCCATCGAGCGAGGCGAGGTCGTCCCCGAGGCGGGCGTCGCGCTGTCGACGGCCCGCCTGCGCTGCACCGATGCCGAGCGCGAGGAGCTCATCGGCCAGGTGCAGTCCGTCATCGACGCCGCGGTTGACCGGTTCGCCGACCGTCGCGACGACGAGTCCGTGCCGCTCGCCGAGATCCAGTTCGCTGCCTTCCCCATCCTCGATCCCCTCGCGGGTCCCTCAGTCGCGCAGGAGCAGGCATGACCACCCCGGCCCCGGCAGCTGTCCCGTTGGGCAGGGCCTTCAGCAAGCTCTTCGCGGCCGCCGCCGCCTCCAACCTGGCCGACGGCATCGCTCGCCTCGCGATCCCGCTGGCAGCGGTGACGCTCACCACTGACCCGGTGATCATCTCGATCTTCAGCGCGCTGTCCTACGTTCCTGCGATCATCTTCGGCCTGCCGGCAGGCATGATCACCGACCGCATGGACCGCCGTCACGCAATGGCGCTCGCGAATGCCCTGCGAGTGGTCGCCGCGATCGGCGTGACGCTCGTGATCGCCGCAGGCGCCCTCAACCTGTGGGTCCTCGCCGTCGCCCTCGTCGTGTTCGGCATGGGCGAGACCCTGTTCGACAACGCGACCAGCGCGGTGGTGCCGTCCGTCGTCCCGCGCGAGGGGCTCGACCGGGCCAACTCCAGGATCCAGGCCGCGCAGCTGGGCCTCGACATGTTTGTCGCGACGCCCATCTCCTCGGTGCTCTTCGCGATCTCCGTGGCGCTGCCGATGATCATCGGGGGAGCTGGCTACCTCGTCGCCGGAGCGCTCGTCCTGGCGCTGCCGATCGCCGCCGCGCATGGCGTGAAGGACGAGGGCAAGGTCGCCGAGAAGCGTCCTCAGATCTCCATGGCCGATGCGGCCAGGTACCTCTGGAATCACCGTTTCCTGCGCGGCATGACGGTCATGATCTCGCTCACCGGGGCGCTGTTCTCGCTCGCGCAGGCGACCTCGCTCCTGCTGCTCGTCGACTTCTACGAGGTGCCGACAGCCTGGCTGGGCGCGGTGACGGCGGGAATCGGCGTGGGCGGTCTCGCCGGTGCGCTGACGGCGCCGATGGTGGTGTCGCGTTACGGACGCGGCCGCGCCATGGCGGTCTTCCTCTTCCTCGGTGCCGCCGGACTGCTGGTGGTCGGCCTGGTGCCGAACCTGTGGATCGGCGTGGCGGCGTACAGCCTCGGCGCCTACGGCGTCGCGTCGTGGAACGTGCCCTGGGGCTCGCTGCGTCAGGACCTGGTGCCCGCAGAGATCCGCGGCCGCGTCTTCGGCGTCACGCGCACGATCGGCTGGGGACTCGTGCCCGCGGCCACGCTGCTCGGCGGCTGGATCGCCACCTACTCGCTGCTCCTGCCCTTCGTCGTGGG
>JAUIBG010000209.1 GCA_030428165.1 Actinomycetes bacterium | reverse complement strand
CGAGGCGCTCGTGGAAGGCGCGCACGCGCGCAATCGCCTCGAGCAGGCCGGCGCGAACGTCGACCGACAGCGAGGCCTCGGCCTGCGCGATCGCCTCCGCCGGCACGCGGATCGAGGGCGGCGTCACGCCGTCGAAGCGATCCGCGAGCTCGACCAGTGCTGCCTCGCCGCGAGCTCGGACGTCGGTGATGATCGGCTCGACCGCATGCAGCGCCGCGGAGACGTCGACGGTGGCACGCGGGACGGCCTCCCTCAGCTCCTTGGTCGTGAGGTCGCGGCCGCGCAGATCGATGGTGGTGAGCACCCCGCAATCGTAGCGAGCGGCGGGCGCCGCCAGTCCGGACGGCGGTCCGGATCGCGCCGGATCGGACGAGGTCGCTCCGGGTCGCGCGAGGCCGCTCAGGGTCGCGCGAGGCCGCCCCGGTTAGCCCAACCCCCTAGAGCCTGCCGCGCCTGCTCTCCTCGTCCTGCTGATCGCGCCGTGCCCTGCCGATCAGTCCCAGGTGCGTGTGCTGGAACGAGTCGGTGTGCTTGAGCCCGTAGCCCAGCGCCCTGTCGATCGCCACGTGGAAGGCCCACGAGCAGCCGAGGATCGCGAGCGACTGCGACGCGCCCGGCAGCACCTCGGCATAGGCCAGTCCCGCCCATGCGAGGATCAGCGCCGGCCCGCCGTAGCTGTGGACCATGTTGTAGAGGTTCGCGCCCAGGTGGGAGTTGACGAGATAGCCCACCGCCGAGAGGTCGAACAGCAGGAACAGCACGAGCGGCCACCACCAGTCGCCGATGAGGCTCGCCGCCGCGAATGCCAGCGCCCCGATCGCGATCGACTCGATGCGCTGCCACTCCACCACGGTCATGAGGGGACGGCCTCCGGCTCGGGAGCGGCGGCCAGGCACTGAGGGCCGAACGCCGCCTTCAGGTCGCCGTACAGCGACGGGTTGCGCGTCACCCTGAACTCGTCGCCGAGCTTCATCCTCACGGGGGCCTCGGAGCCGGTCAGCACCATGCGCACCTCGACGTTGCCCGAGTGCGCGCGCAGGATCTGCTTGAGCCTGTCGACCACGGTGGGGGTGACCCTGACCGCGGGCAGCGTGATCTCGAGCGGGCTGGTATCCACCACGTTGGTGTTGGGGATGCGCAGCTCCATCGCGGACAGCTGCACTCCCCCGTCCCCGCGCTCACGCGCCCTGGCCTTGATGGCGACCACGGCATCGGCCACGAGGTCGCGGGCGTAGGTCTCATAGGTCTTGCCGAAGAACGAGATCTCCGTCTCGCCCGTCATGTCCTCGAGCACCGCGATCGCGTACGCGTTGCCGGACTTCGCGATGCGGCGGTCCACCCGGGTGAGCAGGCCCGCCACCGTCACCTGCGAGCCGTCGCCCACCCCGTGCGCGGGGTTCACGTTCAGCACCTGGTGGCTGGCCTCGTTGCGCAGGACGTGCTCGAGGCCCGAGAGCGGGTGGTCGGACACGTACAGGCCGAGCATCTCGCGCTCGAGCGTGAGCAGCGTCGACTTGTCCCACTCCTCGATGTCGGGCACCGAGACCTGCACCCCGCCGCCCAGGTCGTCGTCCATCCCGAACAGGTCGAACTGGCCGGTCGCCTCCTGACGCTTGACGCCCACCACGGCGTCCACCGCCTGCTCGTGGATCGAGCTCAGCGCGCGCCTGGTGTGGCCCAGCGAGTCGAAGGCGCCGGCCTTGATGAGGGAGTCGATGGTGCGCTTGTTGCACACAGTGGACGGCACCTTGTCGAGGAAGTCCTGGAAGGACGTGAACGCGCCCTTCTCCTCGCGGGCCGACACGATCGCCTCGACGACGTTCGAGCCGACGTTGCGGACCGCTCCCATGCCGAACCGCACATCGGCCCCGACCGCGGAGAAGTGGTTGATCGACTCGTTGACGTCGGGCGGCAGCACGGTGATGCCCATGCGGCGGCACTCCGCGAGGTACAGCGCGGACTTGTCCTTGTCGGTGCCGACCGAGGTCAGCAGCGCGGCCATGAACTCCGTCGGATAGTGCGCCTTGAGGTAGCCGGTCCAGAAGCTCAGGACTCCGTAGGCGACCGTGTGGGCCTTGTTGAAGGCGTAGTCAGCGAACGGGACGAGGATGTCCCAGAGCGTCGTGATGGCCTCCTCGGAGTAGCCCTTCTCGATCATGCCGTCGTGGAACGGCACGAACTCCTTGGCCAGCACCTCGCGCTTCTTCTTGCCCATCGCGCGGCGCAGCAGGTCCGCTCGGCCCAGCGTGTAGCCGGCGACGATCTGCGCGATGCGCTGCACCTGCTCTTGATAGACGATCAGGCCGTAGGTGATGTCGAGCACTTCCTTGAGCGACTCGTTGAACTCCGGGTGGATGTAGTCCACCGGCTGGCGGCCGTTCTTGCGCTCGGCGTAGTTGATGTGCGAGTTGGCGCCCATCGGGCCCGGGCGGTAGAGCGCCAGCACGGCCGAGATGTCCTCGAACGTGTCCGGCTTCATCTGCCGCAGCAGCGAGCGCATCGCCACGCCGTCCAGCTGGAACACGCCCAGCGTGTCGCCGCGGCTCAGCAGGTCGAACGTCGCCTCGTCCTCGAGCGGCAGGTCCTCGAGGACGAGCGGCTCCTTGTCGTTGCGGACGATGTTCTCGAGCGCGTCGTCGAGGATCGTGAGGTTGCGCAGCCCCAGGAAGTCCATCTTCACGAGGCCCAGCGACTCGCACGTCGGGTAGTCGAACTGGGTGATGACCGCGCCGTCGGCCTCGCGGCGCATGATCGGGATGATGTCGATCAGCGGGTCGGACGACATGATGACGCCGGCCGCGTGCACGCCCCACTGGCGCTTGAGCCCCTCGAGGCCCTCCGCCATCTCGAAGACCTCCTGGGCCTCCGGGTCCTGGGTGAGGACGTCGCGGAAGTCGCCTGCCTCCTTGTAGCGGTCGTCGTCGGGGTTGTTGATCGCCGTCAGAGGCACGTCGCGGCCCTGGACCGCATCGGGGT
>JAUIBG010000050.1 GCA_030428165.1 Actinomycetes bacterium | reverse complement strand
CGAAGGACGCCTCCTCGATCTCCTTGGGCAGCGCCTGGAGGAACGGGCGCAGGATGATGATCGTGATGGGCAGCTGGAAGGCGATCTGCGGGATCGTCAGCCCGACGAGGCCCTTGAGGCCGGCGTCGTTGAGCATGAGGTACAGCGGCAGCACGGCCACCGTCAGCGGGAACATCAGCCCTGTCGTGAAGATGACGAAGATCGCTCCGCGACCCTTGAACCGGTAGCGCGCCAGGGGATAGGCCGCCATGGTGCCGAAGATGACGACGCCTGCGGTGGTGGCGACCGAGACCATGGTCGAGTTCGCCAACTGCTGCCAGAACAGCGGGGTCGAAAGGATCTCCCAGTAGTTCTGCCACATCCACGGGTCGGGGAGCCCGGTGGGGTTGTTCGCGAGGTTCTGCTGGGTCCGGAAGCCTCCCATGAAGAGGTAGACGATCGGGCCGAGCGTCAGCGCGACGCCCGCCAGGGCGATGACGATCGAGACGTAGGCGGAGCTGTCCATCTCGAGTCCGCGCCTGCGCGGCTTGACCTTGCGCGGCTCGCGGATGCTCACCGTGACGTCCTCAAGGGGCTTCTTGTCGTTCATGATGCTCATGCGGATCAGCGCTCCGAGGCCCCGCGGCCAGAGTCCTGGCGCAGGATGGTCGTCATGTAGAAGATCGCGATCGTGAACGAGATGAGGAACATGATCACGGCGATCGCGGAGCCGTAGCCCCAGTCGGACCGGAAGAAGCCGATCTGCATCATGTAGCTCGCGATCGTGGAGTACTGGCCGGTCGTGCCGCCTCTGTTGAGGACCCAGACCATGTCGAATAGCTGGATCGAGCCGATGATCGACAGGAACGCCCAGATGCGGATCGTGGGGCCGATCAGCGGGATGTTGATCTTCCACTGGATCTGGAACCAGCTGGCGCCGTCGATGGCCGCAGCCTCCTGGAGGTCCTCGGAGACGCCGGACAGGCCCGCGAGGAACAGGATGATCGCGAGGCCGACGTACTTCCACGTGATGATGGAGAAGACGGTCCAGAAGCCCCAGGTCTGATCCTCGAACCAGCCGCCGGCCGGCATGTCGAGCCCGATGGCTCTCGCGAACTCGGTCGCGATGCCGTTGGGGTCGAAGATGATCATCCACATCACGCCGGCGATGACCTCGCTCAGCACGTAGGGAGCGAAGATGATGACGCGGACTGACGCGCGTCCCGGGAACTTGCGGTTGAGGGTGAGGGCGATGAGCAGCGCCAGGGGGAGCTGCACCGCCATCGACAGGAAGATGATCGCGAAGTTGTGGCCGAGCGCCTGCCAGAAGGGCTCGGTGTACGCGGTCAGGAATGCCTGCCTGGTCTCCGGATCCGTGCCGCCCCACAGCGCCCTCGCGTAGTTCTCGATGCCGATGAAGGTGGCGTCGGAGAACTGCGAGATGCCGTTCCACTGGTACATCGAGTAGCGCATCGCCGAGACCACGGGGTACACGACGAACACGAGGAACAGCACGAGGGCCGGGCCCACGAAAAGTGCCACCTCGAGGTACTTGCGGATGGTGTCGCGGCGCCTGGCCGCGCGGATCGGGTCGCCGGCATCGGCCCCCGCCGCCTGAGCGGCGGGGGCGTCTGCCTTGCCCGAGGTCTCCAGTGCAGTCACCTGGGGAGCCTCGCTTCCTGGATTGTGGGGGCTACTGCGCGGTGGCGGCCGCGGCGGTCATGACGTCGACGACGCTCTGCGCGTCGCCGGTGCCGGCGAAGATCGCGACGATTCCGTCGTTCATCGCCCCGCCCACGTTCGGGCCCAGGTCGGTGTCGAGCCACAGCTGGACGTATGCCGCCTCGGAGGCCGCAGCGGCGATCTCCTGGTTGACGGGCTCGGCGACCGCGTCGGAGGCCGCGGGGGCCACCGGGAGTCCTCCGACGGCCTCGACGAAGCCGCGCTGCACGTCGTCGCTGACGATGTACGACAGGAAGTCGGCGCACTCGGCGGGAGCGTCGACGTAGCAGGAGAAGCCGTCGCCTCCGCCCATCGCGGCGGTCGGGTCGCCCGCACCGCCGGAGATGCCGGGCATCGGGAACCAGTCGAGGTCGTCCAGCAGGGCCTGGATCTGCTCGTCGGAGCCGTCCGTGAAGCCCTGGTAGACGAAGAAGTTCCACTGTCCCATGAGCTCCATCGCCGCGTTGGCGTTGGTCACCAGTCCGGCCGACGACGTGGCGCCGGTCTGGGCGACCGTCGACATGAAGTTGTCCTGGAACGGCTCGGTGCCGAGGAACTCCTCGAGCTGGTTGCCTGCCTCGACCCAGCACGGGTCGGAGAAGTCGAAGTCGCCGGCGCTCGTGATGACGTCCTGCGGGCAGGACTGCAGCGCGAAGTTGTACCACCAGTGCGCGGCGGGCCACTTGTCAGCGGCTCCGACGGCGATCGGGGTGATGCCGGCGTCCTTGAGCTGCTGGACGGCCGTGTTCAGCTCGTCCATGGTGGTCGGCTCCGAGGTGATGCCCGCCTGCTCGAAGAGCGAGGGGCGGTACCAGACGCCCTCGACGGCGAACTGGAAGGGGAGGCCGTAGGTGACCCCGTCCGCCTGCCACGGCGCGACGGCGCCGCCGAGACGGTCGATGTCGTCCGACAGCACGCTGGAGAGGTCCATGAGGTAGCCGGCCTCTGCCTGCGCCTTCATCTCGCCGCCGCCCCACTGCTGGAACAGGTCGGGCGCGTCGCCCGACTGGAGCGCGGTGGGGATGCGGGTGCGCTGGAGGTCCTCGTTCTGGATCTGCTCGATCTCGATCGTGACGTTTGGGTGGTCGGCCATGTAGTCGGCCGCGACCTGGTCCCAGTAGTCGCCCAGCGAGTTCTCGCCGGTATCGCCGGCGACGCCGTTGTGCCACCAGGTGAGGGTGACCTGCTCGTCGGTCGGGGTGTCGCTGCCGCTGGAGGAGGAGTCGGGCTCGGTGTCGCCGGTGGTGCAGGCGGTGGCGACGAGCGCGGTGGTGAGTGCTAGCGCGGTGATGCTGAGTGCGCGAGTGGTGTGTCGCATCGCGTGTCCTTTCGTCTTCTTTGACTGGGGCTTGCGCGGCCAGTATCGCGGAGCTTCCAACAAATCGTCAAACGTTTTCGATAACGTTTTCGCAACACCGCGCCAGACCCGCGTCAGCGCGTTACGATGCCGTTCATGGCGAAGCCCCTGCCTCCCCGCGTGAAGCTCGCCGACGTGGCCGAGCGGGCCGGAGTCTCCGTCGCCACGGTCTCCAAGGTGGTGAACGACCGCTACGGCGTGTCCGAGGACACCGCCGCCCGCGTCAAGGAGGCGATCGACGAACTCGGATACGCCGGCAACCTCGGCGCCTCGGGCCTGCGCATGCAGGCGACCAACGTGCTGGGCGTGCTGGTGTCGAGCTTCGAGCCGTTCTCCGCCGAGCTGCTGAAGGGCGCAGCGCGCGTCGCCGAGGGGGAGGGCTTCGAGATCATCGCCCACTCGGGCGGCGCCAGCTTCGGCTGGGAGCGGCGTTCGCTCGCACGCCTGGGCGGGACCATCATCGCGGGCGCGCTGATCGTGACGGCGACCGTGCTCGACGCCGACCCGGCAGTTCCCGTGGTGGCTGTCGACCCGCACTACGGTCCCAACCGCCTGCCGACCGTCGACTCTGACGGCTTCACCGGCATGGTGGGGGCGACGCGGTACCTGATCGACCGCGGGCACACCAGGATCGCCTTCCTCGGCGGCCGTGCGGAGCTCGACTCGTCCCACCTCAGGGAGGCCGGCTACCGCGAGGCCATCCAGGAGGCGGGGCTGGAGTTGGACACCACGCTGATTCGCGAGACCCGCTACGACCCGGCCCTCGCGCGCGAGGCGACGCGGGAGCTGCTGATGCTCGAGGAGCCGCCCACCGCGCTGCTGTGCGGCAACGACCAGACCGCGATTGCCGCGGCGGACCTGGCGCGCGAGCTGGGGCTGGAGGTGCCCGCGGACCTCTCCATCATCGGCTTCGACGACATCCCCGACGCCGCGCTCTACGAGCCTGCGCTGACCACCGTGCGCCAGCCGCTTCAGGCCATGGGTGCCGAGGCGATGTCGATGCTGATCGCGATGGTCAGGGACGATGCCGAGGGCAGGCACGTGAGGATGCCGACCGAGCTCGTCGAGCGCGACTCCGTCGGGCCCCCACGTCCCGGGCCGCTGCGCCTGGGGTGAGGCGGCGGCGCGACGCCGCGCCGTGACAGACTGGCGCGGTGATCACCATCGCCGTGCCCAATGCCGAGGTCCAGAATGCGATCGGGGATCTCTCCCCGCATGCCAGGACGGTGATCTGGGATCCGAAGGAGTCGGAGGCGCCCGCAGGCATCCGCGATGACGTCCGCATGGTGTGCCTGAATCACCTGGTGGGCGGGCGGACGGTCTACGGCCGCATCGGCGAGTGCCCGCAGCTGTCCGTGGTGCAGCTGCCCTCGGCCGGCTTCGAGCACGCCCTGCCGTTCGTGCCAGAGGGCGTGAGGCTCGCCAACGCGCGCGGCGTGCACGACACCCGCGTGGCCGAGATGGCGCTAGGGCTCGCGATCGCGAGCCAGCGCCGCCTTCCCGAGTTCTTCGCGGCGCAGCAGCGCGGCTCCTGGGAGCAGAACCCGTTCACGCCGTCGCTCGCCGACTGCCGCGCGCTCGTCGTGGGCTACGGCAGCATCGGCCGCGCGATCGGCGTGCGCCTGCGCGCCAGCGAACTCGAGGTCGAGGGTGTTGCCCGCTCCTCAAGGACCGATGAGGACGGCACCACCGTGCACGCGGTCGCCGACCTCACGGACATCGTGGGCGGTTTCGACATCGTCGTGATCGTGACGCCCTACGACGACTCGACGGCTCAACTCATCGACGCGGAGGTGCTCGCGGCGATGAAGGACGACGCGCTGGTGATCAACGTGGGACGTGGCGGCGTCATCGACACCGAGGCGCTCACCGCCGAGGTGCTCGCCGGGCGCCTGCGCTGCGCGCTCGACGTCACGGACCCCGAGCCGCTGCCCGAGGGGCACGCCCTGTGGTCGGCCCCCGGTGCGATCATCACGCCGCACGTGGCGGGCTTCGCCCAGCTGACGGACAGCCGCTACGCCGCGCTGGTGCGGGCCCAGGCGGAGTCGCTCGCCTCGGGCGGCGACGGCGTCAACCTGGTCCCTTAGGCCCGCTCGCCCTTGGGTAGCGCTGACGCGAGGTACCTCTCGCGCGCGTGCGCGTGATCGACGATGGGCTCCGGATACGCCGGGGTGTCGACCTCCGCGACCCACCGCTGCACGTATGCCCGGTCCGGGTCGAACTTCTTGGCCTGCGTCGTGGGGTTGAAGATCCGGAAGTACGGCGCGGCGTCGCGACCGGTCCCGGCCACCCACTGCCAGTTGAGCTGGTTCTGAGCGTGGTCGTAGTCGATCAGCGCGCGCCTGAAGTAGTCGGCGCCGCGCTGCCACGGGATGAGCAGATCCTTCACGAGGAAGCTCGCGACGACCATGCGCGCGCGGTTGTGCATGGTGCCCGTCTCCGCGAGCTCGCGCATCCCGGCGTCGACGAGGGGGAAGCCCGTGCGGCCCGTGCGCCAGGCGAGGAAGGACTCGTCGGCGTCGCGGTCGTCGAGCCACGCTTCGTCCTTGTGGGTGGGCGTGAGCGACCAGCGCTGCGCGTCGGGGTGGTGGAACAGGACGTCCGCGTGGAAGTCGCGCCACGCCAGCTGACGCGCGAAGGCGGCCGATGCGTCCTCGCCCTGCGGCAGCGCCGCGAGGATCGTGCGGGGATGGAGCTGGCCGAACGCGAGCGGCGCGGACAGGTGCGAGACGCCGTCGACTCCGAGCAGATCGCGGTCCTCGGGGTAGTCGGCGAGTCCTGACTCGACGAAGTCCGTCAGGTGCGCGAGCCAGCGCGACTCGCGGAACTCGACCGGCGACGTGAGCGGATCCGAGGAGTCGCCGTGGGCGGCGTACTGGTCGAGGCTGACGTCGCTCTCGAGCGCGACCAGCCGGTCGAGGTCGGGATCGCCGGCGGGCGCGCGCCAGCCGTGGGACGTCCATGCCTTCCAGTACGGGGTGAAGACCTTGTAGGGGTCACCTGACCCGTTCCTGATGCGGTCGGGCGCGACGGCGTATGGGGAGCCGACGAATCGCAGCTCGACCCCGGACACGGCCAGCGCCGCCTCGACGGCCTCCTGCTCGCGGATGCCAGCGGGGGAGTACTCGCGCTGCGCGTGGACGGCGGTGGCGCCGGTCTCGCGCGCGGCTGCCACGAGCACGTCGGCTGGCGACCCACGGCGGACGGCGACGGCGCCGCCGGCGTCCTCGCGCAAGGAGAAGAGCACCCTGGCGAGGTGGGCGATGCGCCTGCCCGACCATCGGCCCAGGGGGTCGCCCCACGGGAAGACGGGGGCGGCGGCTCCGGACTCGAGCGCTGCGAGCAGCGCGGGGTTGTCGGCGAGCCGCATGTCGCGGCGGATCCACCACAGGTCGGCGGTGACGGTTGAGGTCATGGCACGACGCTACGCGGTGGATCCGCCGCTGACGGTCAGTCGCTACGCGGCGACGGGGACCTGGGTGCGCTCCTTCACGAACGCGACGGCCGCGTCCACGAAGGTCGTGAGGACGCCCTTGGTGGCCTCGTCGACGACGTTGCCGTCGGCGTCGTAGGCGGCCGGGTTGTACTGGAAGTACATCTCGGGCTGGCCCATGGTCGGCGCGTCGTAGTGGCCAAGGATGGCGCGCAGGTGCTGCTGCGCCGCGGCTGCGCCGATCGGGCTGGGCGAGACTCCCATGATCGCGACGGGACGGCCGGAGAACGAGTTGGTGCCCCACGGGCGAGCCGACCAGTCCATGGCGTTCTTGAGGGCGCCGGGGAGCGAGCGGGAGTACTCGGGGGTGACGATGATGATGCCGTCCTGCGCCTCGATCGAGGCCTTCCAGGCGCGCGCGACCTCGGGGTAGTCGGCGTCGTAGTCCGACGAGTACATGGGCAGCTGCGAGAAGTCGAGGAACTCGAACTCGACGCCCGCGGGAGCGAGCGCTGGGAGGTTCTTCGCGACGGCGCGGTTGATCGAGGTCGAGGAGATCGATCCGACGATGATGCCGATCTTGGTCATGCTGACGTCCTTTGAGTGAAACGGTGCCAGGAAGGGCGCGTACCGATGCCCGGCGGGAGTGGACCGCGCCTCAGCTGCGCGGGGACGGTGGCCGTCCACGTCCGACAACAGCGTATCGATGGGACTTATTCCATTCGTTTGCATGGAAAAACGATTGACGCGGCCGATGTGGCGAGCGCCTGAGTAGCTCAGCTCAGCTCGCGCTCCGCGTAGATCGCGGCGGCGTCGCGCAGGAGTACGGCGGCGCCCGGGGCGACCTCGTCGTAGTTGCGCCGGAAGCGCTCGTCGTCGACGTACATCTGCGTCAGGCCGCAGTAGGTCTCCGCGTCCGGAGTCCAGAACAGGGAGACCCACGCGTAGTGCTTCGCGACCACTTCCTGCACCTCGGGAGAGCCGGCGCTGAGGCCGATGCGCTTGGCGGCGCCCAGCGCCTCCACCACTTCCTGGTGGGCGGCGAGGTGGCGCTGCTGGCCGTCCTTGCCCAGGGCGTCCCACCGCGCGTTGGAGGTGTCGACGGCCGCGTCGCCCCAGCGCTCGCGGGCCTCGGGCTCGTAGGGGGTGCGGTCGAAGCCGTCGAGCATGTCGTCTGCGGTCATGGGTCGTCCTTCCTTGAGGGCGGCAACGGTCCGGCGGACGGTCGCCGCGAGGGTGGCGTAGCGGTCGCGCTCGGCCTCGATGCCGGCGAGGTGGTCGGTGAGGTGGGCGGCGAGGGCCGCGTCGTCGGGGGCGGCGTCGACGATGGCGCCGATGCGGCTCAGGGGCACGTCGAGCTCCCTCAGCACGAGGATGTGCTGCAGCCTGGCGATCTCGCGTCCGCCGTAGTGGCGGCGGCCGTCGTCGCCGGTCCAGGCGGGGGTCAGCAAGCCGATCGCGTCGTAGTGGCGCAGGGTGCGGCTGGTGAGGCCGGTGCGGCGGGCCAGCTGCGCGATGTCGAGCTCCGTCGCGTCCGTGTCTGTCGTGCTCATGGGGACCACCGTAGAAGTTGACGCGACGTCAATGTCAAGCCGGGATTTTGTGCGGGGGCGACACGGGCATCGGCCCCGGTCGTAGAGTACGGAGCATGACGACGCAGCCAGACATGAAGCCCCGCTCTCGGCAGGTGACGGACGGAATCGAGGCGACCGCAGCGCGCGGCATGCTCCGGGCCGTCGGACTCGGCGACGACGACTTCGCGAAGCCCCAGATCGGCATCGCGAGCTCGTGGAACGAGATCACCCCCTGCAACCTCTCGCTCGACCGCCTCGCGAAGGCATCGAAGAACGGCGTGCACGCTGGCGGCGGCTACCCGCTCGAGTTCGGCACCATCTCCGTCTCCGACGGCATCTCGATGGGCCACGAGGGCATGCACTTCTCGCTCGTGTCGCGCGACATCATCGCCGACTCGGTCGAGACCGTGATGATGGCTGAGCGCCTCGACGGTTCCGTGCTGCTCGCGGGCTGTGACAAGTCGCTGCCCGGCATGCTGATGGCCGCCGCGCGGCTCGACCTCGCCTCCGTCTTCCTCTACGCCGGCTCGATCATGCCCGGCCACGTCACCCTCTCGGACGGCACGTCCAAGGACGTGACGATCATCGACGCGTTCGAGGCCGTCGGCGCGTGCCAGCGCGGCCTCATGAGCGAGGAGGACAGGCTCGCCATCGAGAAGGCGATCTGCCCCGGCGAGGGCGCCTGCGGTGGCATGTACACCGCCAACACCATGGCCTCCGTGGGCGAGGCGCTCGGCATGTCGATCCCCGGCTCCGCCGCGCCGCCCTCGGCCGACCGCCGCCGCGACATGTACGCGCACAAGTCCGGCGAGGCAGTCGTCGAGATGCTGCGCCAGGGCATCACCGCGCGCGACATCATGACCAAGGAGGCGTTCGAGAACGCCATCGCCGTGGTGATGGCCTTCGGCGGCTCGACGAACGCCGTGCTGCACCTCCTCGCGATCGCGCACGAGGCCGATGTCGACCTCACCCTGGACGACTTCGCCCGCGTCGCGGAGCGCACGCCGCACCTGGGCGATCTCAAGCCGTTCGGACAGTTCGTGATGAACGACGTCGACCGCGTGGGCGGCGTCCCCGCGGTGATGCGCTCGCTGCTCGAGGCCGACCTCATGCACGGCGACGTCATGACCGTGACCGGCAAGACGCTCGCCGAGAACATCGAGGACCTCAACCCCAACAAGATCGACGGCCGCGTGGTGCGCGCGCTGAACAACCCGATCCACAAGACCGGCGGCATCACGATCCTCAAGGGCTCGCTGGCCCCCGAGGGCGCCGTGGTGAAGTCGGCGGGCTTCGACGACGACGTGTTCATCGGCACCGCGCGAGTCTTCGACCGTGAGCGTGGCGCGCTGGACGCGCTCGCGGACGGGACGATTCAGGCAGGCGACGTCGTCGTCATCCGCTACGAGGGCCCCAAGGGCGGCCCCGGCATGCGCGAGATGCTCGCGATCACCGCGGCCATCAAGGGTGCGGGCCTGGGCAAGGACGTGCTGCTCGTCACCGACGGCCGCTTCTCCGGCGGCACGACGGGACTGTGCGTGGGCCACATGGCGCCCGAGGCCGTCGACGGGGGACCGGTCGCGTTC
Organism: Actinomycetes bacterium; assembly: GCA_030428165.1. GTDB lineage: Bacteria > Actinomycetota > Actinomycetes > Actinomycetales > Demequinaceae > Demequina. Next base: position 5,584 of record JAUIBG010000050.1, on the reverse strand, counting down.
GTGAAGGACGGCGACCAGATCCGCCTCGACGTCAAGAACGGCACGCTCGACCTGCTGGTCGATGAGGCCGAGCTCGAGGCGCGCAAGGAGGGCTGGGAGCCGCTGCCCGCCCGCTACACCCGCGGCGTGCTGGCCAAGTACGCGAAGCTCGTGCAGTCGGCGTCGAAGGGCGCAGTGCTCGGGTAGCAGCCACACCCGCGTGCGTGCCTGATCTGCGGGTCGATGAGTCGACACGCGGTGCGATTCGGATGCATCGGTCTCTGAGCTCGGTGCGTCGGGGTTCGACCCGCAGATCGGGCTCGGCCAGTGTGCCGGCGACGAGACGCGAGAACGGGGGTGGAACCCGAGTTCCACCCCCGTCGACCGGCCCCATGGAGGGGAGCCGGTTCGCGCCGCGCGACCGTCCCCGGGCCGCGCGGATGTCTAGCTCGCCAGAGCGTGCTCGTCGCGTGAGGCGCCAAGGCGGTAGCCCGGCACCTTCGACACGACCCGCGCGAACGCGGAGGTGTCCGCGTACACCTCGTGCTTGAGCGGATTCCGCTTGCGCGTTACCATCATGTAGACCTGGTAGACGGCGAGCGCGACATTCGCGGCAAGCGCGATGGCACTCACGGTGAAGAGCGCGACAGGGTCGTGCGAGGACTCGACGGCGAATGCCGAGTCCGACACGAATGCCGGCACGGCCATCGTGAACATCATCCAGAAGGCGAGCGTGTGGGCACGGTGCTGCAGCCATGCGCCGCGACGCAGGAAGAACGCAGGGATGGTGCACGAGATCAGCAGCGCGGCACCGGCGTAGAACGAGTGGTCGCCCACGCAGTTGTAGACGTAAGCGAAATTCCACAGGTCGTACGCGATGATCCACGGCCAGATCATGTCCGGCCACATCATGTCCTTCGTCTTGTCGCGCGAGATGTAGATGCCCATCCACCCGGTGATCGCGAGCAGGTTGATGAGCCCTGCGATCCCGTTCATGTAGTCCCACGAGCCGGAGAGCATGTATACGCCGTCGACCATGCCGTCGGCGCCCATCGCGCCCACCTGGAAGTCACGCACCACGGCCTCGAAGATGTTGATCGCGAGGATCGCGGGCGGGAACATCAGCGCCCACTTGTTGTCGCGGAGCCGGGGGATGAAGCGGATCGCCATGAAGCCCAGGCAGCCGGCCAGCGCCGAGTAGACCTTGACCCAGTGGAACCAGGTGCCGGTCGAGGAGTCGGCGCCCGCGGTCTCAGGCCACACGAAGATGGTCAGCACCAGCGGCACGAGGATGAAGAAGAACATCCCCGCCCACTTGCCGCGTCGGGACAGCTCATTGAGGCCGATGAGGACGCCGAGCACGACGAACCACATCAGCCCCTGCTGCCACGTCAGGGATTCGAACAGGAACATGCGAGTTTCTCTCCTTGTGAGATGCCCGTCGCGCCTATGCGGCGGGGTCGTTCGGCGCCAGGCGGAGCGTCTGGCGGACGAGGTCGGCGAGCACGTCGTCGCCGATGTCGGGTCGGTTCCGCAGCACGCCGATGAGTCCGTGCAGCATCAGTTCGAAGGTCTCGCGCACGTGGTCGATCGCGATGTCGTGGCGCGCGGCGTAGGCGGGGATCGTGGACTCCTCGAGCACGCGCACGACGGCCTCGACGGAGGCATCGATGTAGCGGACGTAGAGTCCGGCGTCGTCGATGCGCGGCACCGGCCGGGCCGATGCCGGGGCAGAGTCGTCGCGGTCAGTCGCCGTGTCGGTGGCGCGGTTGGGCAGGTGGTCGCGGAGCAGTCGGACGTACGCGGTGATCGCGCCGTCGATGTCGCCCGTGACGCGCTGGGCGTCCCAGGCGCGCAGATCCCTGGCGAAGTCGGTCACGCACGCGGCGAGCACCTGGTCCACCAGACCCGACATGGATCCCGCGTAGTGGTAGACGAGGCCGCGGGTCACTCCGACCCGGTCGGCGATGTCCTGGAACGTCGTGGCGTTGATGCCCTGGAGGGCGAAGAGCTCGCGCGCCGCGGCGACGATCTCGTCCCGCCGGACCTCGGGCGCCTTCACGATTCTGGCCATGACGGGGACGCTACGCCTCATTGACACTTCGTCAATGGGACGTTTGTCCCTGCCGTGATCGCCACGCGACGGGGCTACCGGCCCAGCCCAGGCATCGGCTCCGATCCTGCTCCTGGTCCTGCGACCAACCGTCGGATCTACACGAATCGAGCAGTCCGGGGGTCTCAGTGCATCTCACAATGCAAGACGATGAACCAGAATGCGAGATTGTTGGTCCGAATGTCGACACGACAACCTACGCAGGCGTAGAGTCCTAGCCATGCAGACGACTCTCGTACGAGTTATTGGGCGCGCGGGCGCCTAGTACTTCAGTACACACGTCCGCGCGCGAATCCCCGAGGCCAACCGAGGCTGAGGGGATTTCTCATGCGAGGCGGACGGTCCCTCTCGCACGAGGGTCTTCGAACATCAGGGAGAGCAGATGACAGCCGACATCACGCCGGCGCCCGTGACGAATGCGGGCGGCAAGGCCGTGGCGATCAATGATGCCAAGGGGGCGACCCCGCGCAATGGCGAGGTCATGTCCGGTGCGGACGCGATCGTCCACTCGCTCGAGTGCGCCGGCGTCACCGAGGCGTTCGGGTACCCGGGCGGCGCGATCATGCCCACCTACGACTCGCTGCTGAACTCGTCGCAGGTCCGCCACATCCTCACGCGCCACGAGCAGGGTGCAGGACACGCGGCCGAGGGCTACGCGGCCGAGACCGGCCGCCCCGGCGTCGCCATCGCGACCTCGGGCCCCGGCGCCACCAACCTCGTGACGCCCATCATGAACGCGCACATGGACTCGACCCCGCTGGTGGCCATCACCGGCCAGGTGGGCGCCTCCATGATCGGCACGGACGCCTTCCAGGAGGCGGACATCGTCGGCATCACGCAGCCCATCACCAAGCACAACGTGCTGGTGAAGCACGCGCAGGACATCCCGCGCGCGATCGCCGAGGCCTTCTACATCGCCACCCACGGCCGTCCCGGGCCGGTGCTGGTCGACATCGCGAAGTCCGCGCAGCAGTCCAACGTGACGTTCGACTGGCCGTCGCAGATCGCGCTTCCCGGCTTCAACGCCGGCGCCAAGCCGCACTCGCGCACCATCGAGGAGGCCGCGCGCCTGCTCGCGACGTCGCGCCGTCCCGTGCTCTACGTGGGCGGCGGCGTGATCCGCTCCGGTGCGGCCGATGGCCTGCGCCGTCTCGTGGACCTGTCCGGCGCCGCGGTGGTCACCACCCTGATGGCCCGTGGCGCGCTGCCCGACTCGCACCCGCAGAACCTGGGCATGCCCGGCATGCACGGCACCGTGCCCGCGGTCGCCGCACTGCAGAAGTCGGACCTGATCGTCGCCCTGGGCGCCCGCTTCGACGACCGCGTGACCGGCAAGCTGTCGGGCTTCGCCCCGAACGCCACCATCGTCCACGCGGACATCGACCCGGCTGAGATCGGCAAGAACCGCGAGGTCGACGTGCCGATCGTGGGCGACCTCAAGGACGTCTTCGCGCAGCTGGTGACCGCCCTCGAGGCGCAGCACCTGCAGCACGGCAAGCCGGACCTCGAGGCCTGGTGGCAGCAGATCGGCGCGTGGCGCGAGACCTTCCCGCTGGGCTACACGCCCACGAACGACGGCCACTCGTCGCCGCAGCACGTGATCCAGCGCCTGGGCGAGATCGCCGGGCCGGAGGCGACGTTCGTCGCCGGCGTGGGCCAGCACCAGATGTGGGCCAGCCAGTTCATCAAGTACGAGCGCCCTAACTCGTGGATCAACTCGGGCGGCGCCGGTACGATGGGCTTCTCGGTGCCAGCGGCCATGGGAGCCAAGGTGGGCGACCCCGACCGTCTCGTGTGGGCAATCGACGGCGATGGCTGCTTCCAGATGACCAACCAGGAGCTCGTCACCTGCGCGATCAACGACATCCCGATCAAGGTTGCGATCGTCAACAACAGCTCGCTGGGCATGGTGCGCCAGTGGCAGGCGCTGTTCTACAACGAGCGCTACTCGCACACCGACCTGAACACCGGCCACGGCACGGCGCGCATCCCCGACTTCGTGAAGCTCGCGGAGGCCATGGGCTGCGCCGGCCTGCGCTGCGAGACGGACGCGGACGTGGACTCCACGATCGAGGCCGCGATGGAGATCAACGACCGCCCCGTGGTCGTGGACTTCACCGTCTCGGCCGATGCGATGGTGTGGCCCATGATCGCCTCCGGCGCCACCAACGACGAGATCAAGTACGCGAAGGACATCGCGCCCGAGTTCGACCGTGAGGACTGATTCATGACCACCCACACCCTGTCGGTGCTCGTCGAGAACAAGCCGGGCGTGCTCGCCCGCATCGCCGGCCTGTTCTCGCGCCGCGCCTTCAACATCCACTCGCTCGCGGTGGGGGAGACGGAGCACCCCGACATCTCCCGCATCACCGTGGTCGTCGACGTCGACGAGCTCCCGCTCGAGCAGGTGACCAAGCAGCTCAACAAGCTGGTCAACGTGCTCAAGATCGTCGAGCTCGACCAGGAGCGCTCGGTCCAGCGCGACCTCATGCTCATCAAGGTCAGAGCCGATGCCGCGGCCAGGGCCGAGATCATGACGATCGTCGACCTGTTCAGGGCCCGCGTCGTCGACGTCGCGTCCGACTCCCTGGTGATCCAGGCCGTCGGCCGCCGCGACAAGCTCGACGCCCTGATGGCCGCGCTCGACGGCTACGACATCCGCGAGATCGTGCAGTCCGGCACCGTGGCCATCGGCCGCGGCTCCCGTTCCATCACCGAGCGTGCGCGCGAGCGCGTCAGCGCGTAGCCAGCCACCCGTCCGACTTCGACCCGCTTTTCACACAGAGAACCCCAAGGAGACACAGCCGCCATGGCCGAAATGTTCTACGACGACGACGCCGACCTGTCCATCATCCAGTCCAAGAAGGTCGCGATCGTCGGCTACGGCTCGCAGGGCCACGCCCACGCGCAGAACCTCCGCGACTCGGGCGTCGACGTGCGCGTCGCGCTCCGCGAGGGCTCGCGCTCGGCCGCCAAGGCCGAGGCCGATGGCTTCACCGTCATGTCCGTGGCCGATGCGGCCGAGTGGGCCGACGTCATCATGATCCTCGCGCCGGACCAGTTCCAGCGCACCATCTACGCGAACGAGATCGAGCCGCACCTCACCGCGGGCAAGGCGCTGGCCTTCGCGCACGGCTTCAACATCCGGTTCGGCTACATCACGCCGCCGGAGGACGTCGACGTCATCCTGATCGCCCCCAAGGCTCCCGGCCACACCGTGCGCCGCGAGTTCGAGGCCGGCCGAGGCATCCCGGACATCATCGGTGTCGAGAACGACGCCACCGGCCAGGCCTGGGAGCTCGCGAAGTCCTACGCCAAGGGCATCGGCGGCACCCGTGCCGGCGTCATCAAGACCACCTTCACCGAGGAGACCGAGACCGACCTGTTCGGCGAGCAGGCCGTGCTGTGCGGCGGCATGTCGCACCTGGTCCAGGCCGGCTTCGAGACCCTCGTCGAGGCGGGCTACCAGCCCGAGATCGCCTACTTCGAGGT